>CAZCHH010000025.1:0-48513 GCA_964498585.1 uncultured Hyphomicrobiales bacterium | reverse complement strand
CCACTGATATCACCAACTGGAACACCGCTTATGGTTGGGGCGACCACGCTGCTGCCGGTTACTTAACCTCATATACAGAAAGCGACCCAATTTTTGGCTCAAGCGCTGCCAGTGGAATTTTATCCACTGATATCACCAACTGGAACACCGCTTATGGTTGGGGCGACCACGCTGCTGCCGGTTACTTAACCTCATATACAGAAAGCGACCCAATTTTTGGCTCAAGCGCTGCCAGTGGAATTTTATCCACTGATATCACCAACTGGAACACCGCTTATGGTTGGGGCGACCACGCTGCTGCTGGTTATTTAACCAGTTATACAGAAAGCGACCCAATTTTTGTCTCAAGCGCTGCCAGTGGAATTTTATCCACTGATATAACCAATTGGAACACCGCATACAGTTGGGGTGACCACTCTGCTGCTGGTTATTTATCATTACCATACACTGGTGTATATGGCGATGAAACAGTTCTTAATTTATCAAATAACAGCACTGTAAATAGCACATTATCTATAACAAACTTAAGTGGCGGAAATGCAGTCGAAGTTATTGGAAACCTTGAAGTATTTGGTGATGGTGGTTTTACTGGGTTAGCAGTTAATGGCTTAGCTGTTATTGATAATCCCACAGGCGATGCTTTAATGGTGCTTGACGGAGAATCCACATTCCTTGATGATGTTTATATGATGACAGAATTAAATGGTCTTGGTACTGCTACTATTACTGATTTTGATGCAATTACTGCAAATACAATCACTGCAAATACCTTTGTAGGAACAATTAACCTTTCAGATAATATTGTTGGTGGCAACGTTGGTGAGATTCTTTATCAAACTGCACCTGACCAAACTGGTTTTGTTGCTTCAGCAATTGGAGAAGGTCAAATACTTACTTCTGTAATGGATGTAAATGGAGATTATGTTCCAGCTTGGGGAACTCAGGTTGTTAATACAGTAAATATAGTTGACGGCGCTATAATCGGTGATAAAATCGAGAATTGGGCAATAACAAATGAAAAAATCGACCAAATGGGTGCAACAGATGGACAAGCATTAGTTTGGAGTGATGCAAACTATCAGTGGGAACCACAAGATATAACAATGACCGAAGCAGACCCTGTCTTTAATGGTTGGTTAGCTACTTCTTCTCTCGATGATTTATCTGATGTTGATTTAAGCACAGTTCTTCCAGTTGTTGATAATGTGTTATTATTTGACGGAACAAATTGGGTACCATCATCAATCAGCTTAACAACAGATTTGCAAGGTGCTTATGATGGTGGAAATGCTATCGAAGTAGCTAATGACTTGCCAGTTACTTTTACAGCTGAAGCAGGTTATAACGGACAAAGAATAATGTCAATTTACAACGAAGGTTCAGTCCAAGGACTTAGCATTGAAACTAATAATGAAGATAACGTTGAAGCAGCTTTATTTGTTACTACAACCTCCGGAACCGGAGTTGATAATAAAGGTAGTGCTGCTATTTTCCAAGTTACTAATCCAAGCAACAGAGATTATGCAGTTGGAATTTCTACATTATCAAATCAAACAGACGCTGTTGCTCTTCAAGTTAATGCTGGTGGCAACATTAGTCGTGCTTTGAGTGTAGCGGGTAATTCTGTATTTTCAAGTTTAGATGCCGGTAATGAAAATACCGTTATTGAAGTTAATCAGGAAGGTACAGGGCCCAGTCTTGTTATTAATTCACCTAATCCCGATAATAACGATGTAGCTTTAGCAGTATTTTCAAATGCAGGAACCAGCGGATTAGGTAGTGCTGCTACTTTCCAGGTTACTAATCCAGCTAACCAAGACTATGCAGTCGAAATTTCTACAGTTTCAAATAATCCAAATGCAACATCTCTTGCAGTAAAAGCAGGTGGAAATACTTCTAAAGCAATTAATGTTTTAGGTAATTCAGAATTTGTCAGCTTTGATGTTAATAATACTGACAATGTCCTTGCTGTTCTTCAGGAAGGTACCGGTTCTGCTCTTGTCGTGGATGTTGATAACCAAAATTCACTTGAATCTGCTTTAACTGTAACTACAAATGCAATTGAAGGGACTGCTCTTTTAGTTAATAATTTAGCTAATGAAAATACAGCAACTGCTCTTCAAATCAATAATGGTAGAATAATATTATCAAATGGTGAAGTTCCTGCAGTAGATGGTGGAAACACTAATCTAAATGATTACGGTTATTTAACAGTTATCAGAATAACTGGTTCTGCTAATACATCTATTAACTCTGCTGATCTTCCACTTAATGCAACCGATGGTCAAATCCTTTGTATTATAAATTATACTGGTAATACAATTACTTCTTCAGACCTTGGAAATATAGGTGTAGGAGTTGCAGCTATGTATGTTTACTTTGGCACAGGTTGGGTTAGAATCGGATAAAATTCAATCATTCTTGTATATCTTCCCCTCTCAAAAGAGAGGGGAAGATTCTTTATCTCAACTTACGCATTCCCCTCTTGAGAGGGGCAGGGGTGTGTTCTTTTTCCAATAATGATTCTGGGAACAAGAAGTAATTCTTTAAACTATGATGTATGTGATTAAAATGTATTTATTATCATAAGAACCGTACCAATGACAACAATCACAGTTTTGAACTGAATTGATTAAGTATGAAAAACCAAGAACACACCCCTGCACCTCTCAAGAGGGGAATAAGAAAAGTGAACTAAAAAAATGTATATAACTACACTTTTTCATTTCTCAAAAGAGAAATTGCTTAAGGTGAATTTTTAATTAATATTTTTATTTTACTTAATTATGAAATCAAATAAATTAATATATTTTTTTATTTTTATTATAAGTTTTATTCAATCATCTTTTTTATTATTGTCAAATAATAATTCTTTCGATTTAATTGAGCGAACAAATAATAGCGTTACTTTTAAATATAATAATGATGCTCAATCGGAAAGAGTAATAATTGCAATTCGCAAGGCAAATGATTCTATTCCAAAATTAGATTTAAAGAATAAATATAAAATTAATGACAGTGTAAACAAATTATCTGAATTTGCTAATATTGATAATAAGTATTTCATATTAGTTGATTCAAGCAATTTTAAGACATTGGGAAAAAATATTATTTCTTTACAACCAAGCACTGGCTACTCTTTTGATATTTATTATATTAATAAAGAAAGTTTTACAACTGAAACATTAACTTTTAATACTTTAGCTGCTGAACCAACAAAGCAGGCAAATCAAATTGCTTTTATTGGCAATGAAACTGAATCAATTACTTTAATCTGGACAAATGGCAATGGGAAAGGTAGAGTTATATTTGCATCAATGTATGAAATAAATGAATTGCCTGTTGATGGAGTTGTTTACAAATCAAGCAAAAATTTTTTGGATTCAGTATCAAAAATAAAAAATAATTCTGAAACTTATTGCGTCTATAATTCTCTGTTTGATAGTGAAAAGAGAGTAACTATTAAAAATGTTGGATATGGTGATTATTTTTTTCGTATTTTTGAATTTAATGGGAGTGCAGATTCGATTAATTATTTAACGAGCTTTGGTAAATCTAATCCCAGGAATAAGTTTATATATATTTTGAAAGCTCCACAAGCTTTGTTTCCTGAAAATGTTACTAAAAATTCATTTGATGCAAAATGGGAGCACGTTATTCGTTCTCAGGGGTATCTGCTCGAAGTCGCTGAAGACGAAGCATTTACAAAACTGTTTGATATATTCAATCCGGCTGATGTGGGGTATTGCGAAAGCATCAATGTTGATGGGCTAAAGCCAAATACTACTTATTTTTACAGATTGAGGACTATTGGTTACGATGATATCAGTGAATATTCTAATGTAATTAAAGTGAAAACAAAAAAATAGCACAATAGTATAATTTTTATAAATTATTTTTTATTAATGGAAAGGATTATGAATGGTTTTTTAATGTAATAATATTTTTTAAAAAATATTTTTTTCATTGTAGCTTTGTAGTAAATATCTGATTATAAAAAGGATATAAGTTTTTTATGTTTTTCAGTATGGATTTAAATTTGATTTAATTTTAAATATTAAAAAAAATTAATTTTTATTTTTAAAATTATTTAGCAATTTTATTTGGATATTTAATAATATTTTTATTAATTTGTTAATATTATGAAGAAAATTTAGAAAAAAGTATAAAAATTTAGAAAAAAGTATAAAAATTTAGAAAAAAAAAAAATAAACTATACAATTTTTTCACTATATAAGGAGACTCCTTTTATGAGACATTTCAAAACAGTTCTTCTTTCGATAGTACTGGTCTTGTCTATTGTAGGGTTGGAGCTGCAAGCAGCTACACCCCCTCAAACTCAAGCCGGTTTTATCACATTCCAGAATACGACTAATTCTGGAACCAAAATGAGCTGGGTGAATGGAAGTGGTGCTGGAAGAATAGTTGTTGTTAGTACAACAAACAACTTTGCTACTTACCCACCGATTAACAATATTACCTACAATGTTGTCGAGGAAGGTAATTATAGCAATGCCTTAAATCCGACACTTGGAACAGGTAAAGTAATTTATAATGGTACTGGTAGCAAGAATTCAGTTGATGTTACTGGACTTGCTGCTTGTACCACATATTGGTTTAGAGTATATGATTATAATCAAGGTGGCTTACCAAGTCCTGCTTATAATACTAATACACGTACTTTAAATCCGCGTCAGTTGAAAACTGCCCCTGCTGCTCCTATTAATTTAGCTGCAAATGATACTTCTTCTTATTCAGCTACATTATCTTGGGACCCATCTGGCTGTGCAACAAGCTATCATCTTGATTTGTCTCTCGGTAATGGCGGAGCTTTCGATGCTAATATTGTTGAACCTTACAACGATTTAGATATCGGCGATATTACCGAATTTGAATTGACTGATTTAATTCAAAACACTAACTACTGGTTTAGAGTAAGAGCTGTTGCTAATGGTTTATCTTCTGAAAATTCAGTTGAGTGTCCATTTACCACTCATGCTTCTACTCCTCCTACATTTACTATGCAGTACTATGCTGATGCTTCATTAACCCAATCTCTCGGCGATAATCCAAGATTAGGTGTTGGAACATATTATTTAGCACTTACTGCAGACCAACCAATGCAATATGCCCCAGCAATCAGAATCGATGCTAATGGAAATGGTACCTGGGAAAATCCTCCTGATATATTTCCTGAAGTGGTTTTAACAAGCTATGGCGATAATGTGTATGTCTATACCAGAACTGTAGTTGCTGACCCATCATTTGATGGAACCAGCCCTGAGAACTACATTGTTCATGGAATTGGTTTATCCGGTTTACTAACCAATACCGGTTTTAATGCTGCTATTACTAACTGGGGAACAAAAGCAGCTTATATTGATACTGATGCCCCAGCTGCTACAAATGTTTCTTGTACAGTTCCTGGCGATGATACTTATGGTATTGGTGAAAATATTACAATTTTAGTTGATTTTGATGACAATGTTATTGTTACTGGCGCTCCACGTTTAAGATTAAATGTTGGTCCTGGTATCGTTAGATACGCAACATTTAATAATGTTGGTTCTGGAACAGGAACATTAGAATTTTTATACACAGTTCAAGCAAATGATTATACTTTAGATTTAGATTATTTAAATGCATCTGCATTAACTTTAAATGGTGGAACTATTAAAGACAACGCAGGAAATCCTGCTGCATTAGTTTTACCAGCTCCTGGCGACCCTGGTTCACTCGGAGACAATAATGACATTATTATTGATGGTATTGCACCTGTTATAACCGATGTTACTTCAAATTTAGCAGATGGAACTTATGGCGAAGGTCAGGTTGTTGACATTTTAGTTACATTTAGTGAAAATGTTAATATTCTTGGTGGCCTTCCTGTATTAGTGCTTAATACAACACCAGCACAAAATGCTGTATATGATTCTTACGATGTACTTACTTTTACAGCAACATTTCTTTATACAGTTCAACCAGGCGATTATTCAGCAGATTTAGATTATGCAACTTTTGATGCTTTAATACTTGGATTAGCTACAATCAAAGATATTGCTGGAAATGATGCAAATACTGAACTTTTCACTCCAGGCGAGGAAGGTTCATTAGGTTCTAATAAAAATATTGTTATTGATGCTGTTGCACCTGAAGTAGTTAATGTTACTTCTCAAAACTTTAACCAAACTTATGGTACAGGAAAACAAATAATAATTGATGTTGAATTTAACAAGCCAGTTTTTGTTACTGGTGGAAATCCTATATTAAATTTAAACTCCACCGGATCCGGAACCAATGCTTTTGCAACTTGGAATGGTTTTGGCAGTGGAACTAATACTTTACATTTCATTTATGTAGTATTAGAAGGGCACCAGTCAGCTGACTTAAATTATTCAGCTACAAATTCACTTGAATTTAATGGTTCTGAAATTAGAGACGGCTCTAATACTCTTGCCGATTTAACTTTACCAGCCCCAGCCGGACCAAATTCATTAGGTTCAAATAAGGATATCGTTATTGATGGAACTATTAAAACTATTACTGACGTTTATGCAGATTTACCTGATGGCTCTTATGGCGCTAACGAAGCTTGCTTAATTTTTGTAGAATTTGAAACAGAAGTATTTGTTATAGGAGGTACTCCACAACTTACATTAAATACAGTACCTCAAAGTACTTGTAGTTACATTGCAGGTTCAGAAACAAATACCTTATGGTTCTTATATATTGTTCCTAATGGAGTATATTCTGCAGATTTAGACTATACTGGAATTAATGCATTAGATTTAAATGGTGCAACAATTCGGGATGCTTTTGATAATGATGTTAATTTAACATTACCCGTTCCCGGTGCAGAACACTCACTAGGATTTAATAATAATATCATCATTGACGCTATTGCTCCTGTTGTTGAAAGTGTTACTTCGCCAACAGCAACATACAGCGTAGTAGGCGACTTAATTGATATTTCTGTTAATTTTTCTGAAGTGGTTAATGTTGATTTTACTTGGGGAACACCTACTTTAGCATTAAATATTGGTGGCGTAACCAAATATGCTCCTTATGCCAGTGGAACTGGTACAGCTACACTTATTTTCCAATATACTGTAGAAGATGGAGATGTTCAAGCCCCCTTAGATTATTCTAATACAAATGCATTAGAATTAAATGGCTCAGTAATTTATGACGATGTAGATTTCAGTCCAAACCTTGCTGTTTTAACTCTTCCTGCAGTTGGTTCTGGAAATAATCTTGCACCATGGAATGTAGTTATTAATACAAATGTTCCATTTATTACAAATGTTACAGCAGTGCCTGCTACAGGTATTTACAATACAGGAGCTGTTGTTAATATATTAGTTCAATTCTCTGAAGCAGTTTTTGTAGATAACACTCTTGGCGATCCAAGAATTTTGTTGAACATTGTTGATGAAAATGGTTTATCTATTCCAAGATATGCTGTTTATAACGACGTCGTTGGCGATGGAACAAATACATTACAATTTGATTATGAAGTTCAAATGGGTGATAATTCTGATGCATTAGAATACTGGCATCCTACAGACCCTGTAAACTTAGCATTTGATTTAAATCAATCCATAATTACAAATGCATTATCACTTAATGCATCTACTGTATTGCCAACTCCCGGAGACCCCTTCTCTTTAAGTTATAATACTGATATTATCATTGATACAAGGGCTCCTATTGTTACAAACGTTACATCTACACCAGCAAACGGAATGTATGAAACTGGAGATATTATAACTTTTGAAGTTACTTTCGATGAAGTTGTATTTATTTCAAATAACGCCAGATTATATCTTGCAACAGGTCCTATTAACCATTATGCTTATTATAATGGCACTGGCAATGGCACTAATACATTACAATTTAATTACATAGTTCAAGATGATGATTATACTGAACATCTTGATTATGTTGACCAATGGTCACTTGAAACTGTTGACGGAACTATTCGAGATGAAGCTGGTAACGATGCTATCTTATGGTTACCGGAACCAGGTACTCCTGGCTCTCTTGGAGCAAATTCAAACATATTCATCATTGGTGATACTCCTTATGTAGTAAATGTTACTGCTACAAATCCAGATGGTGCTTATACAATCGGTGATGTCATTGAAATAACTGTTGAATTTAATAACGCAGTTGATGTTCCCGGTTTTCCACAAATTCAGTTACAAACCAATAATGGCGATAAATTTGCCACTTATACTGCTGGAACTGGTGGAACGCTTTTAACATTTGAATATACGATTGTTGCAGGTGACTTTACTACAGATTTAGATTATACTGCTACAAATGCTTTGACAGGTGTAATTTATGCTACCGGAACAACTGATAATGCAATCTTAACATTACCAGCACCAGGTGCAGAGTTCTCATTAGGATTTAATAAAGCTATTGAGATTTCAACTGTTCCTCCTGAAGTTACGGTTACATTCGATGATTATGATGCAGGTGTTGCTACTTTTGATGTAGTATTTGAACAAAATGTATTTAACTTTGTTGCTCTTAACGTTGATGGAGGAGCATTCTCTGGTGCCCCTATTGTAACTATTATTCCAATTGATGGTGCTAATTATACTGTTCAAGTAGAAGGTATGGACCAAAATGGAACAGTTGAAGTTCAGGTGCCAGCTGGTGCAGCTCAAAACGGAGTTGGTTTAGATAATCTTGAATCAAATCTTGTGATTTGGGATTATGATTTAACTGCTCCTACTGTTGTTATAACAGATGATTATGACCCAACTGACTTAACAGACCAGTTACCAATCAGATTTACTGTTACATTCGATATGCCAGTTTATGGATTTGGTGCCGAAGTTGCCGATGTTGTAACTCTTGGTACAGCCAACGTTACAAATGTTCTTGTTACACCAGCTAATATTGGTATGACTGAATTCTTTGTTGATATTACTGTTAGTAGCAATGGAACAGTTCAAATTGAAATTCCATTTGATGCTGCTAAAAGTGTAGCAGGTGATATATCTAATGAACCTTCATTACCTAGCCATGAAATTACATTCACTGCTCCAGCTCCAACTTTGATTATTACTCGTGCAGCCGGACAAAGTGAATCAACTATAACTTTACCAATAAACTTTACTGTTACATTTAGCGAAGATGTTACTGGTTTTGATGCAAGCGGTATTACCATAGGTGGAACAGCCGCTGGAACAGCAACAGCAACAGTAACAGGCGCAGGTACTACTTATAATGTAGCTATTGCTGGAGTTACTGCTAATGGAACAATTAACATTACAGTTAAAGGAAATGCTGCAGAAAATTCATTCGGCACATTCAATGCTCTAACTGGTCCAGGACCTAATGTAACATATTGGGGAATAGCTCCTATTCCTACAATTACTTATGTTGGAGCAGACCCAACTTCAGCAAGTCCAATTAACTTTACCGTTACATTTGACCAAAATGTTCAAGGTTTTGAAGATGGCGATATCAATTTAGATGGTACTGCAAATCCAACAACAGCAGTCGTTACAGGCGGACCAGCAATTTATAATGTTGCAGTTTCTGGAATGACTTCAGCTGGTACTGTTAGTATTAACTTTGCAGCTGGCGCTGCTGAAAATGGCGGTGGTATGGAAAGTACTGCTCCAGTTCCAGATCCAGTTCCAAGTGTAACATTCGAAGTTGCTGCTCCTAATGTTACAATTAACCAAGCTTTTGGTCAAGCAGACCCAACTGGAGATCAGCCAATTTGGTTTGACGTTGTATTTGACCAAGATGTAACAGGATTTGATGCCGCTACAGATGTAACTGTAGAATCTGATAATCCAGAACAAGGAGCTATGACAGTTACAATTCTTCCAGTTGATGCTCAAAACTATCAGGTTAGTGTAACTGGTATAACAAAGAATGGCACTATTACAGCTACGATTCCAGCTGGTGTAGCTGTTAATGGATTTGGCGTTCCTAATAATGCTTCTACAAGTACCGATAATACTGTTGAATTTATGTTTGATGCTCCAACTCTTACGTTAACTTCTGTTGGTGGTGAAAATGTTACAGAACCAGTATTATTTACTGCAACTTTTAACCAGTTAGTAACTGGTTTCAATGACCTTGATATTTACATTGATGGAACTGTTGGTGGTGCAAATGTAACAGTTGTCCAGGATTTAAATGACCCGCTTGTATATCATATTGAATTTTTTAATATTATACAAAATGGAACATTTAAAGTCATTGTATATGCTAATAGTGCATTTAACAGCTATGGAACAGGCAATGCTTATACTGAATCTGAATATGTAAACTTCTGGGGTATTGCTCCAACTGCAACTATTGCAAGAAAAGTAGGACAACAAGCAATTACAAATGCTTTACCAATTGAATTTACTGTTACATTTAGCCAACAAGTAAATGAATTTAATGCAACAGATATTAATTTTGGTCAACCACCATTTGAATCGACTGCAAATCCATCAAACGTTACAGTTACTCCAGTTAACCTTCTTAATGGTTATGCTTCTATATATACTGTTTCGATTGGTAATGTTGCTAATAATGGAACTGTTATTATTGGTTTTGATGCTGATGCTGCTACTAATGCAGGTGGTGTTGGTAACTTAGCTCCAGTTTATAATCCAAATGCAGCAGGAGTTGAAGTACAATTTACTATGCCAGCTCCAACTTGCGCTATTGCTCTTGCTGGTGGACAAGTATCTCCAACAAATCAGTTACCATTACTATTTACTGCAACATTCTCTCAACCAGTTTGGGATTTAACAGCAAATAAAATTAATGTAACTTATAATGGCAATCCATATAATGATGTTACTATAACTGATGGTGTTGATGGCGATGCAGTTTATACAATTAGTGTTAATAACTTACCTTCATCTGGTGAAGTTATTGTTACAGTTCCAGCAGGTGCTGCTCAAAATCTATATGCAGAAGATAATACTGCTTCTAATCCACAGAATTGTGTATATGATATAGACAGGCCAGTACCTACAATTGATTTAGTATCTGATGATCCTACAAATATAACTCCAGTTGTATATACAGTAACATTTGATAAACCCGTATTTGGTTTTGATGAAAATGCTCTAACTGTAACTGGTCCATTTGCCGGGGCAGCAACAATAGATATTATTCCAGTAGGTTTAGGTCAAACAGAGTGGACAATAGAAATTTCTGGTATGAATGCCGATGGTTTAATTTCATTATCTGTCATTGAAGATGCAGCAACAGATTTGGTTGGAAATGGTAATATTGCAGCAGGTCCAGTTACTTGCCAATACAATTTACCACCTCTTCCACCTCCAGGTCCTTCAGTTAATGCATTGTCAGTTAGATACTTTACAAGAACAACTGTCGCATTAAATATTACTCAGCCAGCATTACCAACAATTTTAATTGGTAAGCAAATTGATGCTGGTCCATTAGCACCAGAATTAAGCGGTCCAATATCTAATTATGCAGCCGTTGCTAGCTTAACATTCAATCCCACTGGTACATTAGCAGATGGAAGTTGTGTTCTTTATGTCGGAAGTTCTTCACAAGTAACTGTAACCGGATTATTGAGAAATACAACTTATACTTTTGCATTATATACTTATGATGCCTTAACTGGAATGTACTGCTTAGATGCAGATGCTGCAATGTTGTCTCAATTAACTCAAAATAGAGAATCTCTATTAGAGCAAGACCCAATTGGTGTTATTGCCGGAACAAATATTGTTCTTTCTACAATTACTCCAAATCCAGTTGTTAATAATGTAAACTTAACTATGGATTTATTCACTGACGCAAATATTACTGTTCAGGTAATAGATGGAAACGGACAAGTAATTTCAGTTCCAGTAAATGGTAACTTCTACGCAGAAGGAACTCATACATTGAGCTTCCCATTGCAAAATGTTGCTTCAGGTTCTTACTTCTTAAGAGTATTAACAGACAACGAAGCCGTTATTCAAAGATTTATCTATATGCCATAAGCTATAGATAGGTTATAGTTTTAAGGGTGGGTGTTTTTACACCTGCCCTTTTTTTTATCATATAATATGAAAAAATATATACTTATTATTATTGTTATTTTTGCAATTATATCCTGTTCATCACCTTCGGAGAATATTCCAGTGGAAAATGATTTAGAAAAAAAAATAGGGCAAATGCTACTAATTGGTTTCAGAGGTATGGAAATAAGTGATACTTCAGCAATAGCCCAAGATATTCAAAGTGAAAGAATAGGTGGTGTTATTCTTTTCGATATTGATGTAGCGTTGGGAAGGATACCAAGAAATATTGAATCGCCAACACAATTAAAAAAGCTGATTAATCAAATTAAAAGCTATTCAAAAACTCCTCTATTCATTTCAGTTGACCAGGAAGGAGGCAATGTTTGTCGTTTAAAGGAAAAATATGGCTTTCCCAGAAGTGTTACCCAAAAATATCTCGGCGATTTAAATAACGAAGACTCGTCGCATTATTGGGGAGGATTAACTGCAAATACTCTATCAGAGATGGGATTTAATTTAAACTTTGCGCCCGTTGTAGATTTGAATATCAATCCGGATAATCCTGTGATTGGTAAATATGAACGCAGCTTTTCAGCTGATACTGATATTGTTACCGAAAACGCAAGAATTATTATTGATGAACATAAGAAAAAGAATATAAATTGCACAATTAAGCATTTTCCAGGGCATGGAAGTTCAACTGCAGATTCGCATCAGGGATTAGTCGATGTAACTAACACCTGGAACGAAATTGAACTTATCCCTTTCAAAAAGCTAATAAGTGAAAAGAAAATTGAAGTTATTATGACTGCTCACATTTTCAATGCTAACCTTGACGCAAATTATCCTGCAACTCTTTCGAATAATGTAATGACGGGGATTCTAAGAAATCAACTGCAATTCGATGGTGTGATTATTTCTGACGATATGAATATGAAAGCAATTTCAGATTATTACGGATTGGAAACCGCAATTGAACTTGCAATTAACGCTGGTGTTGATATTCTTATGTTTGCAAATAATATATCTTATGATGATAATATTGCAACAGAAGCAATTTCAATTATAAAACAATTAATTAAAGATGGAAAAATCAGCAGGGAAAGAATAAACGAATCATATAATAGAATTATGAAATTGAAAAACAAGGTTTTAGTGTAAAAGTATTTTGTAATGAGGAGTCATCGGACATCTGGCAGATGTCCGATGACTAATTAGTTCATTGATTTTAAAGTAAATGTCTTTGTTTATATTCGCCTCAAAATGACAATATTTTGAACTATCCTAAATATAACTCTATAATAATTAGTTAAACTTTATCATTTAATGAATTACAAACTACACTAATATTTAATTAAGTTCCAGCATTATAATCATTTATATAATTGAGCTGTTCTGGAGTTAGAGTATCGATTTTTATTCCCATAGCTGCAAGCTTTGTATTTGCAATGAACTCATCTTGTTCAACTGGCAAATCAAGCACTTCAAGCGGAAGTTTATTACCAGCTTTATGATTTTCCACCAAGCGTAAATGAGACATAAACTGATTTGCAAAAGACATATCCATTACTTCAGAGGGATGTCCTTCAGCAGCAGCAAGATTAACTAAACGTCCCTGAGCAAGAAGGTATAATTTTTTCCCATTTTTGAGAAGGTATTCTTCGCAGTTTGGACGAATGGTTCTTTTGCTCACAGAGATTTCATCTAATTCTGGAATTTTAATTTCAGCATCGTAATGTCCGGTATTACAAATAATAGCACCTTCTTTCATTGCCTCGAAATGTTTTTTACGGATTACATCGCAAACGCCAGTAGCAGTAACGAATATATCGCCGACTTTGGCAGCTTCGTCCATAGTCATAACTTCGTGCCCTTCGAGAACCGCTTTAATAGCGGCAGTAGCTTTTACTTCAGTGCAAATTGTATTTGCGCCCATTCCTTTTGCACGTTTTGCAACACCAGAGCCGCAATGTCCGTGACCGCCAACAACAACATTTTTTCCGGCAAGCAAAACAGAAGTAGCTCTGATAATGCCATCAAGAGTGGATTGTCCTGTTCCGTAAACGTTATCGAAATCCCATTTGGTTTCAGTGTCATTTACTGCATAAACGGGATAAAAGAGTTTATCGCTTGCAGCTCTTGCACGGAGACGTTGAATACCAGTAGTAGTTTCCTCTGTTCCGCCGATAATGAAATTTTTGGCTAAATCTTGATAATTTTCGTGAACTGTGTTGATTAAATCGCAGCCATCGTCTAATGTGAGGTGGGGTGGATTATCAATAGTTCTTTCAATGCACCAGTAAAAGTCTTCTTTATTGTCATACCATGCGAAAATAGAAATACCTTCGTCAGCAAGAGCAGCAGCTACTGCGTCATTAGTTGAAAGTGGATTGCAACCAGACCAGGAAACTTCTGCACCGGCATCTCTGAAAGTGCGGATAAGGACTGCTGTTTCTTTAGTTACGTGAAGACATCCTGCTATTCTATAACCTTTAAATGGCTTGGTTTTGTTATATTCTTCTCTTAATTTGGCAAGCACTGGCATTCTTGATTCTGCCCAATCAATAAGTTTTCTGCCTTCTTCGGCTAATTTAAGCGACCTAACGCAGTATTTGCCCGGCACTTCGTCAAAGCTGCCCTGTGATTTCTTTTGTGGATATTTTGTTTCCGACATTTTTTTTCCTTATTTATTTAAAAAATTTACTTTTTTTATATTTTATTAAAATTCATTACCTAAAGTATTCCCCTCTTGAGAACAGCGTTGATTCGTTTTAATCCACTTTTATTATTCTCCTCTTGAGAAGGGATTAAAGGGGTGTGTTCTTGGTTTTCATAACAAAATTTGTAAGAACTGTGTTTTTTTTTGATAAGAAAATCAAAATAATCATATAAATATTATCATACTATCTCATTTCATAAGAGGAATGAGCAAAGTAATGTTTATATGGTGTTCTTAAATGTTCATTAAGAAAATATTCTTCATTTTTTTCATTCCAATTATTTGCATCCCAGACTGAATCTGCTTGTTCAATAGCTTTTTTAGCAAAATATTGAGATAATAATTGTTTTATTTCAATCAAATCATTTTCACTTACTTTTCTTGAAAATATTCTCAATAATTCGAGTTGTAATGCTGTAAATGGTTGTTTGGGTAATGTTTGCATATTATTTACCTATGTTGCAATATAGAATAATAAAGCTTAATTACAAATTTAATTATCTTTTAACTTTATTACGACTTTACTTGACTTTCTAATATCAATAAACTTGCCGTCATAAACTCTTTTTTTCATTTCAAACGCAATTTCCTGCCTTTGCTCTGGAGTTAGTGAAGCTTGCTGAAAAAAATCATATTCTTCAGCTTCCTTGTGATTTATTGCTATATTTACTATTCTTTCCAATTTTAAAAAAAAAGCTTTTATTCTAAATCAAGTTGTCTGAAATTGATTTTTTTTAGTTTTATATTTAGTATGAATATAAGTTCTTAAAGCGTTATTTACTTCCTTTGGATTCTTAAAATAATCTTGAATGTCTTCATCAATTTGAATAAAATTTGATTTTTTTACAATTTGTTTATCGCAAGTAGATTTATTAGGTGAATAAACTGTTACTGTGTAACCACAAGCAAATTCTTTATAATGCTTTCCCCGAATACCATTTGAGAAATCATACTCAGGTTCAATATCTTCAATATCTTCAATTTTATTGTTCATAGTGTTTAATTTCATTTTTATTTGCTAATCTTGCACTAATTATTCTAATTTTATTTTTTCTTTCAGTATAAACAACTACTAAAATTCTATTTTTGTTTGATATACCAATGTCAATATATCTTTCTTCAAACAATGAATGTTTATCATCAAAAATTGTTAAAGAAAGATTATCATTGAATACAGTTATAGCTTCTTCAAAATTAACATTATGCTTGATATAGTTAAATTTTGCTTTATCTTCATCCCATTCAAATTCTAACATTGATTTTTACCTTAAGAATATAAATCTATTCTCCGAACTTTTCTTTTAGCATATCGACTAAATCTAATTGTTCCCATGGAAATTCTGGTCTGCCAAAGTGTCCGTAAGCTGCTGTTTGGCGATAAATCGGAGTGCGAAGATTTAAGCGATATATAATTCCATTTGGTGTTAAATCAATATTTTTCATAATATAATCAGCTAATTCATTTGCTTTCACTTTTGATGAACCGTTAGTATCAATGTGAATAGAAACTGGTTTTGCTATACCGATGGCATAAGCGAGCTGGATTGTGCATTCTTTTGCGATATTTGCCGCAACGATATTTTTGGCAAGATGGCGTGCTGCATAAGCAGCAGAACGATCAACCTTCGATGGGTCTTTGCCGGAGAAAGCACCACCACCGTGTGGAGCGCGTCCGCCGTAGGTATCAACAATTATTTTTCTTCCAGTAAGGCCAGTATCTCCGTGTGGACCGCCAATAACGAATTTTCCAGTTGGATTTACAAAGTATTTTGTATTGTCGAGATATTTTTCTGGAATAATTTCGTTGATAACATTTTTAATAACATCTTCACGGATTTGTTCTTGTGTTACTTCAGGATTATGTTGCACTGCCATTACGACAGTATCAACTCTAAGAATATCTCCGTTTTCGTCATATTCAATAGTAACCTGAGATTTTGAATCAGGTCGAAGATATGGCATTAAAGATTTGTTATTTTTTCTAATATCAGCTAATTTTTTTACTAATTTATGAGCATACATAATTGTAGCTGGCATAAGCTCTTCAGTTTCCTTGCAGGCATAACCGAACATCATACCCTGGTCGCCTGCTCCTCCTGTATCTACCCCCTGAGCAATGTCTGGTGATTGATGGTTAATTACGTTAATTACGCTACAAGAATGTGAATCGAAACGATAGCCGGCTTCAGTATATCCAATATCATAAATAACGCTGCGGACTAAACTTTGCAAATCTATATATGTATTTGTAGTAATTTCGCCACCAACCAGAATAAGCCCTGTAGAAGCAAAACATTCACAGGCAACGCGACTTAATGGGTCGTCTTTTAGCATTGCATCAAGCACAGCATCGGACACCTGGTCGCAAATTTTATCTGGATGCCCTTCCGATACCGATTCTGAAGTAAATAAATACGTGTTTTTCATACTCATTGTTATCCTCATTTTTGTTTTTATATAACTTACAAATTTACCAAAATAATATATTAGAAAAAAGCATTAAATAAATAGTAAAAAAATAGCTAATTTTGTAAAAAAATTTTTTTATTTTTAATATGAAAGGAAAAAAATGCCAGAATTCAAAAATTATATTAACGGACAATGGGTGCCAGCCAAAGCCGGCAAAACCTTTAAAAATATCAATCCAGCAAATATTGAAGATGTAATCGGCGATTTTGCTTTTTCTGAGCAAGAAGATGTAAACGATGCAGTTGCTGCTGCAAAAGCTGCATACAAAACATGGAAGCTTGTTCCTGCACCAAAACGCGGTGACATCCTTCGTAAAGTAGGAGACATTTTCAATCGCAGAAAAGAAGAACTTGCTCGCATTATGACCCGTGAAATGGGCAAACCGGTTTTTGAAACCAAAGGTGATATACAGGAAGCTATTGATACTGCGTATTACGCTGCTACAGAAACACGCCGTCTTTTTGGGCATACAGCTCCGAGCGAAATGTCAAACAAGATGAACCTTTCATTTAGAAATCCAGTTGGCATCTGCGGTATTATAACTGCTTTCAATTTCCCAATAGCTGTTCCTTCTTGGAAAATTCTTCCAGCTCTTGCTGCCGGCAATACAGTAGTTTACAAGCCATCGAAAGATACGCCACATTCAGGCGTAATTTTTGCAGAAATTCTTGAAGAAGCCGGTATTCCGGCCGGTGTGTTCAATCTCTTACTCGGTAAAGGAAGTATGGGCAATATGATGGTTGAGCATCCTGATGTCAATTTAATTGCATTTACTGGTTCAACCAATATTGGCTTTAAACTCGGTGAAATATGCGGACGCACTAATAAAAAATGCTCTCTCGAAATGGGTGGAAAAAATGCACAAATCGTTATGCCAGATGCCAATTTTGAACTCGCTGTTGAAGGTGCTTTATGGGGTGCTTTCGGAACAACAGGACAACGCTGCACTGCTACTTCACGCCTAATCGTTCACAAAGATTGCTATGATGAATTTATTGGTTTATTAAAAGATAAAGCATCTAAACTCCGCCTCGGAAATGGATTAGAACAAAACACTGACGTAGGACCCGTTATTCACGAGCAACAATTGCAAACCTGCATTGATTATGTTAAAATTGGTAAAGAAGAAGGTGCAAAACTTATTCTTGGTGGCGAAAGAGCAACCGATGGCAATTTAGCTAAAGGTTATTTCTTCCAGCCCACAATTTTCATTGATGTAACAAAAGATATGCGTCTTTTCAAAGAAGAAATTTTTGGTCCTATCCTTTCAGTTGCTAAAGCCGATTCGTTAGAACATGCTATTGAATTGCAAAATACCTGCGATTTCGGACTGTCTTCATCAATTTACACAAGAAATGTAAATGCTGCTTTCCAGGCAATACGCGATATTGAAGCCGGTATTACTTACGTAAATAGCCCGACAATCGGAGCAGAAGCTCACATGCCATTTGGTGGAGTGAAAGGAACTGGAAACGGACACCGCGAAGGTGGCTGGACAGTATTCGATATTTTCACTGAATGGAAAACTGTTTATATTGATTTTTCAGACAAACTTCAAAGAGCCCAAATAGATAATTATTAATTGTTAATTATTAATTGTTAATTATTAATTGAAATGTGTATCCCGTAGAACAATTCAAATAAAAATTTTACGGGATTTTTTTCCAAAAAATCAAATTCTGTAAGATCAGAACTTCTGACCCCATAACGAAAATAAAGGAGTTAGGAGAGTTGCCTCGTAAAAAACAATTGCGCAGTTAATCTCCCAAATAAATTTGGGAGTTACTCTAATTATTAGAATAACTCCTAAATTTATTTAGGAGTTATGCGTTTACTGCTATGTTCTTATAAATCTCTTAAATATATTAAATGCGAAATAACAAACTACGAGGCATCAGGAGTTCTGAAGAAAAAAAATTGTATGATTTAAATAATTATTTATTCTAAATTTTGTTGTAAAGGAATTTAATTAATGAAAGAACTATTTAAAAAATACGAGAATTTCATATATATATTTTTATTGATAATTATTACATTTAGTATAAATAGAAGTGTATTAGACTTTGGTTTTTCAGGTTTAGATGATAACACAATAATCTTAAAGAATTATCAAATAATTAGTAATATTTCAGAAATTAAAACAGCATTTGAAAGAGATGCCTTTTTAAGTATAAGCGGAACAGATTTTTATAGACCCTTACAAACTATAACATATATGATTGATGCCCAACTATGCGGAGAAAATCCTTGGGGGTACCATTTGACAAACCTAATTTTACATATTTTTATAGCTATATTAATTTTTTTCATTTCTTTATTTTATATAAATAATAAATTAATTAGTTTCACATTCTCATTAATATTTTCTATTCATCCATTATTTACTCAAGCAGTAGCTTGGATACCATCAAGAGGCGATTTGTTATGCACATTGTTTTTCATTTTATCAATAATTTGTTTTCATCATTATATTTTTAAAAATAATTTAATCTTTTTAATATTAAATTTTATATTTTTTGTTCTTTCTTTATTATCAAAAGAAACAGCATTATTATTTCCATTAATCTATTTTACATATTATTTAATTAATTATAAAAATACAAATAAAAAAAAATACCAAATATTTTTTTATTTTCTAATAATGATTGTTGTTGATATTTTCTATTTTTATATAAGAAGCACTATAATTGATAGTAGTCAAAATGAAGAAGTATTTGGTATATTACCTTTTTTCAGCAATTTACCATTTTATACTGAAATAATATTTAAGTTTATACTACCTATGAAATTATCAGTTATGCCATTTTATACTTTTTATATGTATTTTATAGGTTTAATTTTTTTTATATTAATATTTATTTGGATTATCAGGTATTCAAACAAACAAAAAATGTTTTTTTTGCTTTTTCTTTTATTCACTTTTCTTGTTTTATGCACTCCTGGAATGTTTTGGAAAAGAAGTTCTGAATATTTCTATAACTACTTAGAGCATAGAGCTTATTTGCCACTAATAAATTTTTTTTTCATCTTCATTATAATGGCAAAACAATATAAAAGTAAAATTCTTTTCATCTTTTTATATTTAATAGTAATTTCATTTTCTATAATTTCATTGAATCGCCTTCCTGATTATAAAGATGAGCTAAGTTTTTATTCTTCTGCAATTAATACATTCCCTAAAAATGTTATGGCATTAATAAATCGAGGAAACGTATATAAAGAAAATAATCAATATAATGAAGCAATTAATGATTATTCAAATGCAATTAAATATGATAAGAAAGCATATAAGGCATTTTTTAATCGTGGTAAAATATACGAAGATTTAGATAATTTAAATATGGCCGAAGAAGACTATTCAAAAACTATAATTATTAAAAGCGATTACTCTAATGCTTATTGTAGTCGTGGAGTAGTAAGAAGTAAAAAAGGAAATTATAAAGCAGCTCTATCTGATTTTAATAAAGCTATTGAATTAAATCCAAAAGATGCTGTTAATTTTAATAATCGCGGAATTCTTTTTAGCATTCTAAAAGATTTCGATAAATCATATTTAGATTTTTCTCAAGCAATTAAAATTGATATAAATTACTCTATGGCATATTTTAATAGAGGATTGCTACTTTTAAACATTGGTAACATCAAAGTAGCTCTTCCAGACCTAAAAATAGCTGCAAAACTTGGGAATGTTGATGCAAAAAAAATTCTGAATAAGATTTCCAATAAACTGTATTAGAATACGTTCAATTTCTATTTAAAATTATTGTTAGATTTAAATCGATGTTATACTTAACACTTTGCTATAATACTAAATAATTACTTACAGAAAAATGGAACCTAATCCTTACAAATATATAAACCCTTTTACTGATTATGGTTTTAAAAGAATATTCGGTGAAGAACCAAATAAGGATTTACTGATTGATTTCCTTAATTCAGTTTTGTTCGATGAATTAGGTCAAATAACTGATTTGAAATATCTTTGCACAAAATTTACTGGGTACACCTATTCAGACCCGCGTTCTGTTTTGGATATCTTATGTGAAAACGAAAAAGGGGAAAAATTTATTGTTGAGCTTCAAAAGACTAAATTTAAATTTTTCAAAGAAAAAGCACTTTATTTTACAAATTTACCAATATGGATGCAGGCCCAGAAAAATGATTGGAATTTTGAGTTAAAAGCAGTCTTTGTTATTGCATTATTAGATTTTATCTTTGATGAAAATAAGAAAGATACTGAAAATTTTAGATATGATGTAAAGTTTAACCATATACAAACAATAGAGATTTTTCAAGACAAAGTTACAATTATCTATTTTGAGATGCCAAAGTTCAATAAGCAGCTTGAAGAATTAGCAAACAATTACGAAAAATGGCTTTACGTATTAAAGAACTTAGGTAAGTTAGAGAAGTTACCAGAAAATCTCAGAACAGAAATATTTGTGAAATTATTTGAAGTAGCTGATATAGATAAATTTACAGCAAAACAACTTTCTTTTTACGAAGAAAGTTTAAATAAAGACAGAGATATAAAGAATTCATTAGACACAGCAAGAGAAGAAGGCTATAAAAAAGGAGTTGAAGAAGGGAAAAAAATAGTTATAGCAATTAATGCATTAAAAAAAGGTTTAAGTATAAATCAAATTCAAGAATTAACTGGACTTTCTTTTCAGGAAATAGAAAATTTAAATGAAAAATAAACAAATAGAACTCTTCTTTAAATTTCAGAACTTCTGATGCATCTTAGTTTGTTATTTTGCAATATATATAGTTCTGAATTAAAAAAAATATAGAGGTAAATAAATACTCCCAAATAAATTTGGGAGTTATTCTAATAATTAGAGTAACTCCATAATTTATTATGGAGATTAAGAGCAAAATTTTTTTTACGTGACAATTCTCCTAACTCTTTTATTTTCGTTATGGGGACAAGAGTACTGAAATTTTATAATTCAATTTACTAATTAAAATAAATCAAAAAATATAAATATCAAATTTACTACCTATATGACATCACAAGAAATAAGACAATCGTTTTTAAATTTTTTTGTAGAAAAAGGGCATAGCATTGTTGAAAGTGCGCCTGTAATTCCATTTAACGACCCTACACTGCTTTTTACAAATGCCGGAATGAATCAGTTCAAAGATGTGTTCCTTGGAGTTGGAAACCGCAGCTATTCAAGAGCAGTCGATACTCAAAAGTGCATTCGTGTCAGTGGAAAGCATAACGATTTAGAAGAAGTAGGACGCGACACCTACCACCATACTTTCTTTGAAATGCTTGGGAACTGGAGCTTCGGTGATTACTATAAGCAGGAAGCAATTGAATGGGCTTTTGAATTGCTTACAAAAGTATGGAAATTAGATGTAAATCGACTACATGCTACTGTTTACAGAACTGACGACGAAGCTTTCGAAATATGGAAAAAATATTTGCCACTTGAAAGAATTCATCGTTTTGACGAAAAAGATAATTTTTGGGAAATGGGTGAAACAGGTCCTTGCGGTCCTTGCAGTGAAATCCATTACGACAATACTGCTGATTTATCTGGTGCTTCGCTTGTTAATGCTGGAACACCGGCAGTAATCGAAATTTGGAATCTCGTTTTTATCCAGTATAACCGCAAACAAGATGGAACTCTCGAACCGCTTACTGCTAAACACGTAGATACTGGAATGGGATTTGAACGCATTTGTGCTGTAATTCAAGGAAAATCATCAAATTACGAAACTGATGTTTTCACTCCACTAATTAATGAAATCGCAAAATTAAGCAAGAAAGAATACTCTCAGCAACTTGAACACACCGACAGCATAGCAATGCGAGTTATTGCCGACCACGTTCGCACCTTATCATTTGCTATTGCCGATGGCGCTCTACCAAGCAATGAAGGACGTGGTTACGTTTTACGCCGTATTCTTCGCCGTGCTTCACGCTTTGCAAGAAATATTGGGTTCAGGGAACCCGTGATTTTTTCTTTAGTCCACATTCTTACTGAAACAATGGGAGAGGTTTTCCCTGAATTGAGAAAAAATCAAAATACTATTGAAAGAGTAATCAGGGCTGAAGAAGAAAGTTTCCTACAAACACTTGAACGCGGTTTAGACAAATTTGAGCAAATTTCTGAAATTGCACAAAAAGAAGGAAAAAATATTATATCTGGCTCTGATGCTTTCTTACTTTACGATTCATTCGGTTTTCCTTTGGATTTGACTGAACTTATAGCCCGCGAAAATAATTTTTCCGTGGATATTAGCGAGTTTAACGAGAAAATGAAGGAGCAGAAAGAACGTTCACGTAAGGCACGCAAGCAGTTCATTCAGGAAGTAGAGCAGTTCGACCAACAGCTAAAAAGTGAGTTTATTGGTTATACTGAAATGTCCTGCGAGGCAAACGTTTTGTTTATTAAAGACAATCAAATTGTATTCAATCAAACTCCGTTTTATGCCGAAAGCGGCGGACAGGTGGCTGATACCGGCTGTATTACTCTTGCTGGCGAAAAGTATGAAGTTACTGACGTAAAGAAAATTGGTGATGCAATAATTCATTTTTGCGATAGGGACATTGAGCAGCTTGTTGGTGCAAAGGCATTTTTGGAAGTTGACGAAAAGTGTCGAAAAGATATAATGCGAAACCACTCTGCTACTCACTTGCTTCACGAGGCACTTTACGAGGTGCTTGGTTCTCATATTAAGCAAGCTGGTTCGCTTGTAGCACCTGACTATCTACGATTTGACTTCAATCACTTTGAAAAATGCTCTCAAGAAGAATTGGAAAAAGTAGAAAAAATTGTTAATGAAAAGATTTTAGACGGAATAAGCGTTCAAATAGAAGAAATAGAATTGGAAGAAGCAAAGAAATTTGAAAAAATAAAAATGTTCTTTGGCGATAAATATGGCGATAGAGTGCGTGTTGTTAAAATGGACCCTAAATTTTCAATGGAACTTTGCGGTGGCACTCACGTAAAAAATACTGCTGATATTAGCTTTTTCAAAATCATTTCCGAATCTTCTATTGCTGCCGGCGTTAGAAGAATTGAAGCAATAACTGGTAAGCAAGTGCAGAACTATATTGCAGATTTGCATAACAAAATTGAGCAAAAAGCTAATGAACAGCAAGAACTTTTAGAAAAAATCAAGCATCTTGAAAAAGAGCTTAATTCTCTCAAAATGCAGGAAGTTGGTAAGCAGCTCGAAAAGTTAATCGAAAATGCTATTAAATTTGGTGATATTCGAATAATTGCAACAGAAATTCTGGCAGAAGATTTAGACCAGATGAGAAATATTGCAGAAAACTTGCGTAATAGCTTATCGAAAAATGGAATAGCACTTCTTTCGACAATACTTAATGAAAAGGTTCAGCTTGTTTGCACTGTTACAGACGATTTAACGGTTAAGTATCCTGCTTCAAAATTAGTGCTTGCTGCAGCAAAACAGCTTGGTGGTGGTGGAGGAGGGAAGCCACATCTTGCAACTGCCGGTGGAAAAGAAATTAGCAAACTACCGGATTTACTAAAGAATTTTGCTGATTTGGTGAAGGAGATGTAGTCATTTCGACTCCGCTCAATGAACAGTATTATCACCTCATTCCCAAGTTGAACTTAGGAAGGAGATTTTTTGAGAATAAGTTATGCGAACAATATATTGATAAAATGACTAAAAGAATAAGCTTAAATAAATGCAATAATACATATAAATAAATGTCTTAATTATTTAATCTTTATTAATAAAGGAGTAGAAAGTGGAAGCATTTTTATTAAAAATTGATGAACCTTATGTTAGCTCATTAATGGAATTTTTTAATCCAATTCCCAAAGAAAACTATGAAATTGAAAAAATAGATTTGAACTCAGATGTTAATACATTTTTATTAGATGATGAGATTGCTTATAAAAGAGCTTTAAAGGATTTAGAAAATGGCGATGCTGTTGAGTTGAATGAATATATTGCTAAAAGAGGATTAGTTTGATGTTTAAAATCATTTTATCTAAACAAGTCCAAAAGTTCCTTGATTTATTATCTGATGAATATGTACTTTCATTTCAGAACTCCTGACCCCATAACGAAAATAAAGGAGTTAGGAGATTTGCCTCGTAAATAACAATTGCGCAAATTATACAGAAAAGGTGCCATTCCGAAACGAAGTGAAGAATCTCAAACTCTGTGTTAGCAATGACTTGTGAGATTTCTCACTTCGTTTCGAAATGACAGAAGTGCGAAATAAGAAACTACGATTGGGTTGGAGTTCTGAAGTTCTTTATCACTGAAAGAAATACTTGTTTTATAATGTTTTTTTTCATAATTTAAAAAAGTAAAATAATAAGGAATTGCAATGGAGTTGTATCAGAAGTATATAGAAATTGACCCAAAAGTCAGATTTGGCAAACCAGTTATTCTTGGTACAAGGATTTCAGTTGTTGATATATTGGAAATGCTAGCTAATGGTATGTCATTTAAAGATATTATTGAAGATTTTCCACAAATTAGCGAAACACACATTTTAGCTTGTTTGAAATACGCATCTGACAAGGAACGGAAATTAGCTGTTGCTGTATGAAACTTCTTCTTGATGAAAATATTTCCTATAGAATTGTCAAAATATTATCAGATTATTTTGACGAAGTAATTCATATTAAGAAACTTACAAACGAGAGATTAACTGATAAAGAAATATGGAATGAATGTCGAAAAAGTGGCTATTCAATATTAACTTATGATTCAGATTTTAATGACTTAGCTACATATTTTGGGCATCCTCAGAAAATAATTTGGTTACGATTTGGTAATCAAACGATAGAAATCGTAGCTTCAAAAATAATTCAAAATATTAATAATATTTAAGAATTTGAAAATAATTCAGAACTTGCCGTATTGGAAATTTATTAGAAATATAGTAGATAACAGACATGCACATTCTCGACAGATTATTCAAATCCAAAGGAGATAGTTGATTATGAAGAAGAAATTTGATTGTATAGAAATGAAAAGGAATATTCAAGAGCAACTGTGGATAGAAGCAGGTGAATCTCTTGAAGGATTAAAGAAACTTTTGAAAGAAAAATCCAAAAATAACCAATTATGGTTTGAACTTAAAAACAGGAAGTCAAATTTACAAATGAATTAATTTAATATTGTTGTTTAGATTTGATTCTTCTTCTATTTGAACTGCGATTTTTGTCATTGGTAAAAAATTTGTAAATAATCATAAACCAATTTTCTGCGTTATCAGTGGATTTTAAGATTTGTCCACAGAAAACACTGAATAAGACACTGATTTACATTGAAATTTCAATCTGTGTGTTCTGTGGAAAAAATTCGATTTGCAGTAAAAATATGTTTAGATTTATTTTTTAGAAAAAGAAAATCAAGAAAATAAACAATTATTGCTTTTAAAGTGCTGTTCGTATGACTGAAAGAATTAGAATTATCAACAACAAAATCAGTTAAATGTATTTCTGAAAAGTTAGAAACTCATTTCACTCTGTCCGAAGAACATTTCACTCTGTCCGAAGAACATTTCACTCTGTCCGAAACTCATTTCACTCCGTCTGAAACTCATTTCACTCTATCCGAAACTCATTTCACTCCGTCTGAAACTCATTTCACTCTGTCCGAAGAACATTTCACTCTGCCAGAAGAACATTTCACTCTGTCCGAAACTCATTTCACTCTGCCAGAAGAACATCTTTTTCATTACTGATTTGCTTTTTTTATTTTCAAAAAGAAATTTGTTTTTATAAAAATAAGAAAAGAATTTAAATTTTAACGATAATTGATTATTTTGCCTAATGAAATTGTTGATTTTTTCATTCGACTATATCTGAACTGATATAGTTAAATTTCTTGAATAATGTTCTAATAATACAATTTTATCTGTCATTCTGAGCGCAGCGAAGAATCTCATATGTAATGGGAGCAATGACTTGTGAGATTCCTCACTTCGTTTACCAATGACATCTTTACTTTTGACGGTCATTCTGAACGAAGTGAAGAATCCAGAGAATAGTGGTACCTATGAAATTTTTCTGGATTCTTCACTTCGTTCAGAATGACTGTGTTAAGTGATGTTATCTACTTTTTAATAAAGCATTTGCTTTATAAGTGGGTTCAGAATGACAGTATTAGAACTACTCATATTTATTTAAAATCTTGAAAATACGCAATTTGAAATGGATAGACGTTACTTTTTAAAAACAATATTGGCAGCAACAAGCATTGGTTTTGCAAGCTGCCGGCGGCAAGAAAGCAAAACAGCGCCAGCAGTGTATCCCGATGACCTTAATTTGCCCGGCGAGGCAATTGACTTTGCAAGCTGCTTCGTTTGGAAAAATGCCAGCTACGGGATTCTCGTAAGGGCTCGCGAAGGAAAACCATATAAGATTGATGGCAATCCCCTGCATCCAGTAAACAGCGGAAGTTCCTCGGCTCAAATGCAGGCAGCACTCTTCGATTTGTGGAATCCAAAACGCTTTTTCAAACCAACTATTTCTGGGTTATCAGCCGATTTGCAAACTGCTTCCCAAAACTACGAAATGCTTTTAAATCAAGCAATTTCTGAAAATAAAAAAATTTATTTTATTCTTGAGGAAAATTGCTCGCCCACCCTTTTTAAACTCTCGGCTGAACTAAACGAAATCAACCCAAACATCAAGTTCATTAATTTTGACTTTTTCAATTCCAATAACAAAATAAAAGTAAATAAGGAATTTTTGAATATTGAAAATGAACTTGTTCCCAACTTTTCTAATTTGAATTTAGTCATTTCCTTTGCTGACGATTTTCTTGGCAATAGCCCTCATTCACTTTATTGCTCAAAGGAATTTTTCAAAAATGAAACTGAACTTATTACCTTCGAATCTGTCCTATCGCAAACCGGTATTTGCTCAAGCAAAAGAATATGCACTAACTTCAACGATTACGAAGAAATTTTGAAATACATTTTTACTCAATTAGCAAAAAAAATTAAGTTGAATGAAACTGAGCAAATCCTTTTAAATAATTTAGTTAATCAGCTGTCGCCGAATAATAACGAAGTAATAGCTAAATACAAAAGCGAACTTGATTTACTCGTAAATAAAATATTAATCAATTTTGGAAAAACAGTTTGTTTTGCAGGCAATTCTATTTCAAATAATTCACAAGTGCTTTGCTTCCTAATTAATTATCTCATTTCTGCTTATAAGGAAAATTCAATTTACTCTTTGAAAAGGAGGATACCAAATTACTGGAATAATGCAAAACTTACTCAAGATTTTTTCAATGACGCACAAAAAGGCAGTATCGGATTGGTGTTTTTTGCAAATTTAAATATTTACAGCAAATTAAACAATGAATTAAAAGGAGTTTTTAACCAAATACCTAAGGAAAAACGTGTAGCAATTTCACTTTATCCAAATGAAACTACGAAGCAGTGCAGCACTGTGTTTCCTTCCAATCACTTTTTGGAAAGCTGGGGCGATGGGCTTTCTTTCGAAGGAACTATTGCCATTCAGCAGCGAATTGTGGAAAAATTGAATGAAACATCGGTTCAGTTTGAAGATTTGCTCTTGGATACTGCAAAAATTATTGCTACAGAAAAGTTTAATAAATACGAAAGCTATTACGATTACCTGAAAGAAAACTGGCTTTCTCTTTCAAACAATGCAAATACTGAAGAAATTATTTCAAACGGCTTTTTCAAAATAGAAAGCAATAAAGAGAAAAATGGAAATGAAAATCTAAATGCCATAATAACTGATTCAATTTCAAAATTTAATTCAGAAAAACTAAACATTGAAAAAAGAAATAATGAAATAACTTTCCTCGCAATTCCTTCGCCGAGCGTGTATGACGGCAGCTTTTCAGACAATACATTTTTAAAAGAACTGAAAGACCCAATAACCGGGCTTTGCTATTCTAATGCTTTGCTAATGAACCGACAAACTGCCCAAAGCTATGGTTTAAGCGATAGTGCAATTGCTCAAATTTCTAACGAAACGGCTAAAGTAGAACTGCCAGTAATAATTTTAAACAGCGTTGCCGACAATTTTGTTTATAGCCATTTGGGAAATAAAAATCTAATCCCATTTTTCAAACTCAATCCAGAAAAAGATGCTTATTATTTATTTGCAAATGTTAAAATAAGGAAAGTAAAAGAATCGAAGCAAGGAATTACCCGCTCTGTCTTTACAGCTGAACACCAAAAATTATTTATAACTGAAAATAAACCGGCAAAAAAGCATATATTTTCAAAGAATATTGAATATAAGCTACATCACTGGGGAATGTTGATTGATTTGTCGAAATGCAATGGCTGTGGCGCTTGCGTCATTGCCTGCCAAATGGAAAACAATGTGCCTTGCGTTGGCGAAGAAGATGTTGAAAATGGTCGCTCTATGAACTGGCTGAATATTAAGCGATTTGAATCTGAAAATAAACAAAATTTTGTCTTTTTGCCGATGTTCTGTCAGCATTGCGAACAAGCTCCCTGCGAGAAAGTCTGTCCAGTATCCGCGGTTACCCATAGCCCCGAAGGAATAAACGAAACTACATATAACAGGTGCGTCGGCTCCCGCTATTGCATTGCAAATTGCCCTTATAAAATCCGTAAATTTAATTTTTCTGACTATCACAAAAATGAAGATTTATTTTATAAAAATATTTACAATCCTGAAGTAACATTGAGAATGCGCGGAATAGTTGAAAAATGCTCTTTCTGTATTCAAAGAATAAACGCAGCTCGTTACGAAACAAAAGACAAGGGTAGCAATGAAATAAAAGATGGCGAAGTGCAAACTGCCTGCGAGCAAGCTTGCCCGAACGGTGCAATAATTTTTGGAAATCTGTTGAACGAAAATTCAAAAATCCGAAAAATTTTGGACAGCAAATACACTATTCGTTTATTGGAAGAGTTTAATACGTTACCGTCTGTGTTTTATTTGCCGAAGAAGGTGTAGGGGAAAAAGTAAGAAAAATATTTTCTTTCCCAAGTTGAATTTGAGAAAAAAAAACATCGTAGATGTGTTATCTTAATAGCAAAGAAAAAACAAAGAACGAATGAACTCCGTAGGAGTGTTCTCATCTCTACGAGATTTTTTTCGTGAGTGTGTTTTCATTTCTATTACGATATAGCAACCATCTTGCTATTTCCACAGCTTGCCTCCACTTTAAAAGTGTGGCACATCTTTCTTTGTCCTCAATTTCGTGTAGCAGTAGCAAAGAGTTCGTATTTCTATTTCTTTTTTACTTTATTATAAATTTTCTTTTTACAAAATATTTCGGCATATTTAAACGTTAATTAATTTTGTTAAAATAGAAAAAGAAGTAAAATGCAAATAAAAGCAAATACCCCAGAAGAATACATAGAGCAAGTGCCAGAAGACAAGAAAGAAGCAATCATCAAGCTTCGACAGACAATTTTAGCAAATCTTCCCAAGGGCTTTGAGGAAACTATTAGCTATGATATGCTTGCTTATGCCGTTCCACACTCCATTTATCCGAATGGCTACCGTGCAAAACCGAGCGAGCCACTGCCTTTTATTTACATTGCTGCACAGAAAAACCACATTTCACTTTCCCACATGGGCGTTTATGCAAGTCCGGAGCTATTGGAATGGTTCCAAACTGAATATCCCAAGCACTCAAAGACAAAATTAGACATTGGACGCGGCTGTATTCGTTTCAAAAAGCCAGACCAAATCCCTTACGACTTAATTGCTGAACTTACCAGAAAAATGAGTTCAGAAGAGTGGATAAAATTATATGAAGAAAAACTATTGTAAAATTTTTATTTAAGGACAAAACTATGGCTATAGCTAATATCTATCTGAATTTCAACGGAAATTGCGAAGAAGCATTCCTTTTTTACAAATCTGTGCTTGGTGGCGAGTTTTCCTACTTAGGACGCTATAAAGAAATGCCCTCGCAAGAAGAAATGCCACCATTACCAAAGGAAGCAGAAAATTTAATAATGCACATTTCGCTGCCATTGAGCAAGGAAACAAGTATAATGGGAAGCGATATTTATGGAGAATGGACGCCGGTTTTCATCGAAGGCAATAATTTTTCTATTTGCTTAAGTCCAAAAAGCAAAGATGAAGCAAAGCGTTTGTTCAATGGACTTTCTGAAAGTGGCAAAATCATTATGCCCTTGGCAGATACTTTCTGGGGCGATTATTATGGTATGTTTGTTGATAAGTTCGGTATTAATTGGATGATTAGTTACAACGAAAAAAATGAAATTCATTCAGTTAATGAATAAAATACAAAATCAACATAGGAATTTCTTCCTTGAGAAAACTAATGATACAAAAAAACTAGTTTTTATGAAAGGGAATAGAAATCAATATGATGTATTTAAAATTTATTCCGTAGGAATTATATATTTGTAACAAGAATAATCCTTGACTGTGCTTATCCCGTAGGGATTATATATTAAAAAAAGCCAATTAAATATTTAATTCCTACGGAATAACACACACAAAAAAAAGCATAGTTACAAATATTTTAACCCTACGGGATAAGTAGAATAGCAGCACGTTTTAAAGATGTGTATAATCGTTAGCTCAAGGGCGGAGAATAAGAAAAGGGGATTAAAGAATTTATCAGCCATTCTCAAGAGTGTAATGGTACTTTTGTTAATAATTAAATAAATAATCAACTCAATTTTGTTTAAAATAAAGATGAAATTGCGTAATATAAAGAAATAATAAATTATGGAAAATTCAATATTTATAAAAAATTCAATTCAAATAGATGCACCCGCTTCAAAGGTTTGGGATGCCTTAATAAATCCGGAGAAAACCAAGATTTATATGTTTGGCTGTGAAGCGGTTTCCGATTGGAATCTGGGTAGCGATTTGAACTGGAAGTGCGTTATTGATGGGAAAGAGATTGTCGTTGTTATTGGAAAAGTTGTTTCTTTTGAACCAATGAAACGACTGATTTATACTGTCTTCGACCCAAATTCTGATATGGAAAACATTCCTGAAAACTATTTAACCGTTACTTATTTGCTTGAAGAAATCGAAGGAAAAACCTATTTGCGTGTTACCCAAGGCGATTTTTCAAAAGTTGCTGAAGGGGACAGGCGATACAAGGAAGTCTATAAAAATGGTGAGGGCTGGAATCCAATTTTACTCCAGATTAAAGGATTGGTTGAAGGAAAGTAATTATTTGGAAAAGAAATGAAATTTGAAAGAAGAAAAACAAGAGAAGTTAAGGTAGGAAATATTATCATCGGTGGAAATGCTCCAATTAGCGTCCAGACTATGACCAAAACCAAAACAGCAGATGTTGAAGCAACTGTTAAGCAAATCGAAAGATGCAAACAAGCTGGTGCTGATATTGTTCGCGTTACTATAAACGATAAGCATGCAGCTATTGCAATTTCTGAAATAGTGAAGCAGTGCAGCTTTATTCCAATAGTTGCAGATATTCATTTTAACCATATTATTGCAATAAAGTCTATAGAAGCTGGCGTTGCTAAAGTAAGAATAAATCCGGGGAACATTGGCTCTGAAGATAGAATCAGGCAAGTTCTTGACGCTGCTAAAGAGTATAATGTTCCCATAAGGATTGGCGTAAATTCCGGTTCGCTTGAAAAAGATATTTTGGAAAAATACGGATATCCCAGCGCTGAAGCACTTTACGAAAGTGCAATGAGGCACGTGGATATTTGCAATAAATATGGTTTTGACGATTTAATTATTGCAGTAAAATCTTCAAGTGTAAAATTAACGATTGCAGCTTATCGGCTGCTTTCAGAGAAAGTGGACTATCCTTTGCATCTCGGCGTTACTGAAGCAGGCAGCTACGAAAGCGGAACGATTAAATCTTCTGTTGGAATTGGCACTTTGCTTGCTGAAGGCATTGGCGATACAATCCGCGTTTCTCTAACTGCTGAACCAGAAAAAGAAGTTGAAGTAGGGCGCCAGATTTTGCGTGCTTTGGAACTTAAGCAAAGCGGGGTGGAAATTATTTCCTGTCCAACCTGCGGGCGCTTGGAAGTAGATTTATTTTCTATTGTGAAAGAATTAGAAAACGCTGTAAAAGACATTCAAAAGAATATAAAAATCTCCGTTATGGGTTGTGCCGTAAACGGTCCGGGCGAAGCACGTGAATCGGATATTGGTGTTGCTGCTGGCAGTTCCTGTGCTTTGCTTTACTTGAAAGGAGAATTTTTAAAGAAGATTGATGAAAAAGAGATAGTAAATGAGGTATTGGATTTGATAAGTAAATATTGAGAGTTCTAAATATTTTTTTGCACACCCGAAGGGATTCGAACCCCAAACCTTCTGATCCGTAGTCAGATGCTCTATCCAGTTGAGCTACGGGTGCAATTTCAAATACAAAATTACAAAAAATTATTAAATAAAACAAGTTACTCTTTTAATCAAAAAAAGTGAAAGAAAACATTTCTTTCACTTTTTTTTAAATAATTCATAAGAATTAGTTTCCTTTTTTCCCTTGTTCTGTTGTTGGTTGAGTAGAACCTTGTTCAGCATTTTTTTGTTCCATAGCAGCTCGTTTTTGTCTCCAGTATTTTCTTTCAGCTTTTATTTCATCTGGAGTTTTGTCAGCTTTAGCAGGAAGTTTTAGCACTTGACCGGGGAAAATAATATCAGGGTCTTTAATAATATCAGTGTTTGCCTGCCATATTTTAGGCCAAAGGAATGGGTCGCTGAAGATTTCAATTTTACCTGCGATATTCCATAAACAATCTCTGTCTTTTGCCCAGGTGCCAACGGTATAAGTAGTAACTTTAGCAGTTCTGTATAGTCCACGAATATCTTTGCCCATTCTTTCTAATTTTTTATAAATATCTGGTAATAAAGCAATTTTATTATCTCTTAATGCAAGGTATTCATTTTCGAGGGCTAAAATTTCATTCTCTTTTTCTGCTAATTGTTTATCAGAAAGACGTTTCATAGCAGAAATTTTTCCTTCTAACACCCCAACCTGTTGACGGTAATTTTCAACTTGTTCAGGTGTAGCACCAATCATAGCATATAACGATTCTTTACATAGTTTCAAATCAGCAATAACCTGTTCTAATTCCTTTTGTAATTTTTCAATATCAGCATCTAAATTGTTTAATTGCTCCTGAAGAGTTCTAACTTTATTTTCGAATTCCTGAATACGCAATATAGCTTCATCTTTAGTAAGTTCTTGGTCTGGTTTTTGGGCAAAAAGTTCATTAGACAAAGAACAAGTAAAGATAAAAAGTAAGCATATTAATAAATTTTTTTTCATAACCTGTCTCCTTATTAAATTATTTACTTCTTGGTGGTAGTTCGGGCCAAACATTAGGCCATTGCTTTAACTTATCACTAACAAACTGAACGTCACTGTTACAATTCTTTAGTTCGGCTCGTCGTGCATCAATTTCTCTTTGAAGACTGGATTTTTCGTTCTGTTTTTTTGTTATACTTTCACTTAAACTTCGCTCTTTTGCTCGAAGATCTTTTAATAACTGCAATTGCTCTTCTGTGATTTTATTAGAGCAACTGGAAATAAAAAAAGTTGAACCAAGCAAAAATGAACTTAGCAATATTACTTGGAACTTATTTTTTCTCAACATGATACCTCCATTTATATAATTTATAAAAATTTATCATTATTTATAACAATATATAAAAAAAATAATGAATAAACAAGAAAATAATGTAATAAGAAAAAAAATAAAAAGCGTGTGCTTATAATCAAGCAAACGCCTTTTAATGTTTACTTATTTCTTTTTCTTATGACGATTCTTTCTTAATCTTTTTTTCCTTTTATGAGTAGACATCTTATGACGTTTCCTTTTTTTCCCACAAGGCATAATATCCTCACTATTTAGTAATTAATAAAATAAAATTCATCTTAAAACGACAAAAAACATAAATTATGATTCGTTACCAGATTTAATTGAATCGTTTACTTTCTTTAAAAATTCAGGAGATGGCTTGAATACTGGAACAAATCTTTTTTCAAGAGGTACAGCTTCACCGGTTTTTGGATTGCGAGCCATTCTTGGCTTTCTGCTTTTATGCTTGAAAACACCAAATCCTCGTAATTCGATTCTTTTTCCGTTTGAAACAGCGGAAATTATGGTTGATAAGACACCATCAACGATAGTTTTGGTCTCAATTTTTGTTAGTCCTGTTGCTTTTGCGACTTCGCATACAATATCTGCTTTTGTCATATTTATATCCATATTTTATTTAAAAATGTTAATTTACACTCATATCAGTAAACAAAAATACAAAACAACAATGGAAAAAAAAAAAATAAGTAAAATTTTTTTTATTTTTTTTTCTAATAAGTTTAAAACTTTAAAATTAGACAAAAATAAAGTAAATTTGTAGTTTGGAATTTTAAAACTTTTTAAAAGGAGTTAAAATTGATTTGGACAGAAGAAACAAGCTTTAATGATAAAACTATTATTGATGAAATTAAAAATCAGGGTAAAATACCTAATCACATAGCCGTAATTATGGATGGAAATGGAAGATGGGCTGTTGAACAAGGATTAAAAAGAACTAAAGGACATCTTGAAGGTATCGAAAGTGTTCGTGACATTGTTAAAGCAAGCGTCCAACTCGGTTTAAAGCATATAACTCTTTACGCTTTTTCTATTGAAAACTGGAAAAGACCTACATCTGAAGTCTCTATTCTTATGAGATTGCTAGAAACTTATCTAAAAAAAGAATTTAAAGAAATTAATGAAAATAATATTAGATTAAATGCTATCGGAAGGTTAAATTCTTTGCCTGTCAGTGTTAATAAGGTTTTACATAAGATTACGGAGCAAACAAAAAATAATACTGGCTTAACTCTAACTTTAGCGCTTAGTTATAGTGGAAGATGGGATATTGTTCGGGCTGTTCAAATGCTTTCTCTTGATGTTAGAAGAGGAAAACTATCACCGGAAGATATTACTGACGAATTGTTCTCAAAGTATCTCCAAACAAAAAATTTACCAGACCCGGATTTATTAATAAGAACAAGCGGTGAAATGCGTCTTAGTAATTTTATGCTCTGGGAAATGGCTTATAGTGAAATTTACATCTCAGAAAAGTATTGGCCCGCTTTTAGAAGAAATGATTTTTTTCAGGCAATTCTCGATTTTCAAAGACGTGAAAGAAGATTTGGAATGACTTCTGCTCAAATTACAAAAAATAAAATTAATAGCTCATATTTGCAAAGGGTAGTAAATGCTATCAACATTTAATAAAAAAGCAGTTTTCTTTTTTATTCTTTTATTGCTTTCTACACTTAACTTGCTTTCTCAAACTAAGCAAGAAAAGCAACGAATAGCAGGTATTAGCGTTGAAGGAAATGTTTTTGCCGATAAACAAACTATTTTAACTCTTTCTGGTTTGAAAGAAAATGAGGAAATTACAATTCCAGTTGATACTAAAATTCAATCAGCTCTTAAAAATCTTTGGGCAAGGCGACAATTTTCTGATGTCGAAATAAAAGTTGAAAAAAGCACATCTCAAGGATTTTTCATTGTTATTATTGTTAAAGAATTTCCCCGATTAAGTCATATTGTCGTTCTTGATAATGAAAAAGTAAAAGCTGAAGATATTACTAAGGCAGCAAGAAAAGGACGAGGCGATTTGATTTCTAATTACGACATATATCTAATAAAACAACGTATAAAAAAGCTATATTCTGAAGAAGGTCTATTTTACACTAAAATTGAAGCAGATATTGAGCAAACTGATACTGCTCATTATGTAAAATTAATAGTAAGAATTAACGAAGGAGTCGAATACTACGTAAAATCAATTAATTTTACTGGAAATAAGCATTTCGATAATTCTGACCTTGCCGGTGCTTTCGATGATACTAAAACGAAATCCTGGTGGCAGTTCTGGCGTTCTTCTAAATTTGATATGAATAAATATAAGGAAGACTTAAAACTTTTAGAAGCATTTTTCAAAAAAGAAGGATTTATTGATGCTGCTATTATTAAAGATAGCTTAAGATTTGACGAAGCAAATGAAGAGTTGAATATTGATATAGAAGTAAATGAAGGTAATCAGTATTTTGTTCGTAATATAGAATTTAAAGGAAATACTATATATCCCACTGAAGTATTGATGAGACGCCTTGATTTTGCTCCCGGTAGCGTTTATAATGTTGAACAATTCGAAATGAATTTAAAACATAACCAAGACCAAACAGATGCTGCTTCTCTTTATGCAGATAATGGCTATCTTTTTGCTAATTTGGAAACAGAAGAAATACGCGTTGCATCTGATTCAGTAGATATTATAATTAAAGTTACTGAAGGACCTCGGGTTGCTATTCGAAAAGTAATTATTGAAGGAAATACAAAAACTAAAGACAAAGTAATAAGGCGAGAGTTTTATACTCATCCCGGTGATTATTTCAATCGTTCTGCTATTATTCAAAGTGTGAAGGCATTGGGAGTATTAAATTATTTTAATCAGGAAACTATTCGTCCGGATGTTAGAATGGTTGATAATACAAAGGTCGATATTGTATATAAAGTTGAAGAGCGTTCGACCGATACATTTAATGCTTCTGTCGGTTTTGCCGGCTCTTACGGATTGACTGGCGCTGTCGGTTTCACATTTAATAATTTTTCTATTGACGAGCCGCTTAAAGGGGGAGGAGGTCAGATTTTAAATTTTAGCTGGGAATTCGGTCAGGCAAATAGAATACAGAATATTAATCTTGGTTTTTCTGAACCATGGTTATTTGATGAACCAACTACTGTTGGTTTTAATATTTATGATTCAAGAATCAATTATTATATTAATTTAAGAAGAACTGGTATTGCTTTAAATTTAGGCAGAAGATTCAAATGGCCAGATAATTATTTCCGTGGCGATTGGAGTTTGATATTTCAAAGAAATAACGTAGGCGAAGAATATACTGGTTCTTATTATCGCCCCGGACTAAGCACAGAAATCACAATGAGCCAAACATTTTCCAGAAATAGTGTAGATAATTTATTTTTTCCAACATCTGGTTCAAGATTTTCTTTGTCAACCCAATTTGCTATGGGTGCTCTTGGTCTTGGCAATACAGATTATTTTAAAAATCAATTTAAATTTGAAATTTCCCATCCTTTGTATTATGTGAATGAATATCCAAGATTAGTACTTTTTCTTGGCACTCAACTCGGATATGTGACCGGATTTAAATCTGATACAACAATTTCCCCAATAGAACTTTATTATATGGGTGGAAATGGTCTTAGTGGCATTGGAATTACTCCACTTCGCGGATATGAAGACCAGGCAATAGGACCGAAAAAGGGAGGAACTGTTATGTCAAAATATACAGCAGAGTTGCGCTTTGCAGTATCGCTCGACCCAATGCCAGTATATTTTTATGGCTTTGCTGAAGCAGGCAACGTTTGGTCCGATTTAAAAAATACTGACCCATTCGATTTGAAACGCTCTGCCGGTGTTGGTATGCAAATTATGTTAAATCCGATTGGTCTAATTGGATTTAGCTATGGATATGGTTTTGATAAAAGTGATATTACGGGGCAACGCTCTGGATGGCAATTTTTATTTCATTTAGGTCAATAATTTAATTTTTATATATAGGAGTTTTTAATGAAAAAAAATCTTTTTTTAGCTATAATTACAATTGTTCTATTTTCTTCATCTATTTTTGCTCAGCAAAAATCTACTATTACTATTGGTATTGTTGATGTCGAAATGATTGTCAAAGAGATTCCTGAAGCTGTTCAAGCTGACCAGTTCTTAAGAGACTTTCAAAAAAATTCAAACGATACTCTTACAAAGATGCAAGAAGATTTATATAAAAAATATGAACAGTATCAAAAGCAAAAAAGTATGATGACTGCTGAACAGCAGCAAAAAGAAGAAGAAGCAATGAAGATGATGGAAAGCGATATGATTGCTTACAGAGAGAAAGTTTATAATGACATTCAAACTAAAAGAGATGAGTTCTTAGAACCGATTAGAAAGAAAGTCAAAGATGCTATTGAATCTGTTGCTAAAGAAGAAAAAATCTCTTTAGTCTTAAATAAACTTACTGAAGCTGTCCTTTATACTGACGACCAGCTTGACATTACTTTCAAAGTTTTAGATAGAATAAAAAGAGGTAAGAAATAATTCTTTGAGATTAAGGAATTCAGAATCCAAAACTATGATTTAGGATTTCTTTCATTCTGATGCGAATACAAAAGAAGACGTTTACTTTTAGAAAAATGAATAATACGAGATAATAGCAAGCCATACCATCAATAAGTTGATAGTATGGCTTCTAATTTTATAAACATCACAAATTCTCTTTCCTAAAAGCAATAAGGGAAAGAGGAAAAATATATATTTAGCATATAGTTGCAATATTTTAATTAATTCTGAAGTCATCTGATGACTGAAAAGTCATCTGATGAATTATTCAGATTAAAAATGAATTTTAAAAATAATTTCAGTATCGTATATAATTTTCGTAATTTTGTAAATATTCTAACTGGGCGCATTCGTCTAGCGGTTAGGACACGGCCCTCTCAAGGCCGCGGCAGGGGTTCGATTCCCCTATGCGCTACATTTTTTCAAAAAATTATTTTATTTTTATTTTCTTTTTTTGTAATTTGTTTTAATTCAATTAGCAAGGAAAAAGCTATGCAATTAAAACCAGTAAAATTAAAGAAAGAGCTTGGGTTCCCAACAATAAATGAATTTGCCCAAAATCCATACCTTTTATATAAAAATATTCCTTCAAGTTGGCTAAAGAACAAGTATGTTGCTGCATCGCTTGCTATGTTTGTGCTGTGTGGGAATGCTGGTTATTCCCAAACTCATACAAAAAATCAAATTCAATACGTTTTGCAGCAAGACCAAAAAAAGAAAACTTCAAAAAAGAAAGTAACTAAAAAGGTAAAAGAAGTTAAAAAACAAGAGAAAAAGGAATTACAAGATACTATTAATTTCATTGAATATAGTGGCTCTGTGGGTTGTGTCTCAGTTGCTCCTCCTGTTTACATAACAGAAAAGGAAGCTTATGAAATTATTCTAAATATTTTTAAAGAAGAAAACATTGAATTAGATACAATCAACTGCCCGGAAATCAAATTTATTTTGCAGCCCAACGACAGAGAGGTTAAGTTAAAAATTGATGCATACAATAAAGAACACAATATTGCTGTCGAATATGTTACTTCTGCAGATAAGAAATCTATCAACGTTATGAACACTCATCTTTCTTCCGGATATAATTATTTTAGAGAACCGGACGCAAGATTTATTTACGATGAATTAAAGAATCAAGGTTATAAATACTCTGGTGTGTTTTACTCTGAACCCGTTTATGCCGATTATACTGAAAAAAATTGGGATGAATCAATTGAGAAAGCAAAGCAGGAAGTAAAATCAAATCTAATGAAACAAGTCAATGAGTTTATTATTTGGCTAAAAAATGAAGGGATTTTAGAGAAATAAAATATTGAAAATGATTTCGATATTTTGTAATTTTATATATTAAACTTATTTAAATTAGGATTTAAAATGCAATTAGATATAAAAGAACCATATACAAATATAATTCAAAGGTTTATTGATTTTGGATACGCAAACAATCCTGAAGATGTTATTCATCACGCTTTGTTAGTTTTGTCAAATCAAATAGATTTTGAAGAACAATATCTCGTTAATCAAGCTGTAGAAACAGAAAAATCTAATTTGAAAAACAACGATTTGAAAACATATTCTATTGACGAAGTATTTCAAAAAGCTGGATTATAATGAAAATTGAATTTACTGAAATTGCGATGAAAGAATTTCTTGATTTGGATAAATCAATTCAAATTCAGTTTAAAAAAGCGATTGAAAAAATTCTTGAAAATCCTATCAGACGTCATTTGAAATATGGAATACCTTCACACGTAATTAATGTAACAAAACAAGCAAGAATTGTATATGATTTAGAAAATAATTTAATTCTTATTTTACACTGCTTTTCAAATCACAGTGATTATGAAAAATGGTATAAGTCATATAAATAAGGAAAAAGCTATGCAGTTAAAACCAGTAAAAATAAAGAAAGAGCTTGGGTTTCCGACAATAAATGAATTTGCACAAAATCCAGAGCTTTTATACAAAAATATTCCATCAAGCTGGCTCAAGAACAAGTATGTTGCTGCATCGCTTGCTATGTTTGTGCTGTGTGGAAATGCAAGCAAAAGTCAAGTTGAGAAAAAGGAAAATATAGATTTTGTTTTGCAGGAAAAACAAAATAAAGGAAAAAATAAAGATAAGCAAAAAAGCAAAGAGATTGTTAAAGTAGCACCTGTATTTGCTCATGGTAAAGGTAGTGGTTTAACAGGTTGTATGGCTATTGCAGGACCTGTATTTATTTCAGAGCAAGAAGCACGAACATTAATTTTTGATGCTCTGAAAAAGGAGGGAATTGAAATTGATACTGTTGACACACCAACTATTTCTCTTTCATTACCTTCAAAAAAGAAAATTGATATGAAAATTGATGGATTCAATAAAAAATTTAATCTTTCAATTCAATATATTTCGGGAAAAGACTATAAGCAATTTCGTGAAAACAAAACTGAAAACGGTAAGAATGTATTATATTCTACCGAAGGATATAGCACCAAAGAGGCAGCCAGTATTATATCCGGTGAAATGAAAAAAATAAATAAATATAATGCAGGTGTTTTTTATGACCCTTTAACTAAATGTGAATATAGAAAAGTTGATGGAGTTAATCACTGTGTTATTGCTAAAGAAGAATCAAAAGAACTCCTTTTAGCACAAGTCCAAGATTTTATCCAGTGGCTTAAAGATGAAGGGATATTAGAGAAATAAAATATTAATTAAATAAAAATTTATTAAATTAGTATTATTGTAAAAATTATTAGTTTAATATCAAAACAAATTAAAATATAAATGGCTATTACTCAATTACATATAGAAAAAGCAATAGAATTGGCAAAAGATTACGATGTAAATAAATTATTAATCTTTGGAAGTGCTGTTACAGACCCAAGCAATGCAAATGATTTGGATTTAGCTGTTGATTTATTTGATAAATCTGTTTTTTACGACTATGCCGGAATGCTTGAGTATATTTTAAATGTTCCCGTTGATGTTGTAGATTTATCAGTCGAAAGCCCTTTTACTCGCCATATTAAAGAAATTGGAAAAATTATTTATGACAAATCTTCAAATACTAATTATAAGAAATAGAAACTGAGAATTTATTTCTTGAGGAAACAATTAAGGATATTGATGATTTACTTCAAATTGTTGCAAAAAAAATGCAAATCGCATTGAAATTGCAGCTGGCTCACAATTCCTTTCTCAATTTTATAACGGAATTGAAAATATTTTAAAAAGAATTTTGAAGTTTAATAAAATCAACATACCAAATGCTGAAAATTGGCATACAGAACTTTTGTATTTCTTTGATAAAAACTCCGAAAAGAAAAAAATTCCTCTTTTCGATGAAGAACATATAATACTGCTGAACAGATATAAGAAAATAAGGCATGTAGTTCGCCAAGGTTATAATTTTAATCTTGATTGGGAAAAATCACGTATTGCATTAGTAAATATAGATTCATTCTTTTAAGAATTCAAAATAGTAATAAATGATTATATTAAACTTTTAAACGAAAAATTATGATTGAAATTTTATTTGTATAATATTTTAAAGAAAGCTATGCAGTTAAAACCAGTAAAAATAAAGAAAGAGTTGGGGTTCCCAACAATAAATGAATTTGCTCAGAATCCATACCTTTTATACAAAAATATACCTTCAAGCTGGCTGAAAAACAAGTATGTTGCTGCATCACTTGCTATGTTTGTGCTGTGTGGAAATGCAAGCAAAAGTCAAGTTGAGAAAAAGGAAAATATAGATTTTGTTTTGCAGGAAAAACAAAATAAAGGAAAAAATAAAGATAAGCAAAAAAGCAAAGAGATTGTTAAAGTAGCACCTGTCTTTGCACATGGTGAAGGAAGCGGTTTAACTGGTTGTATGGCTGTTGCAGGACCTGTATTTATTTCAGAGCAAGAAGCAAGAACAATAATTTTTGATGCTCTGAAAAAGGAGGGAATTGAAATTGATACTGCTGATACACCAACTATTTCTTTTTCATTACCTTCAAAAAAGAAAGTTGATATGAAAATTGATGGATTCAATAAGAAATTGAATCTTTCAATTCAATATGTATCAGGTAAAGACTACAAGCCATTTCGGAAATATGATACTACTGAAAATGGTTATAGAATATTATATTCTACCGAAGGATATAGCACCAAAGAGGCAGCCAGTATTATATCCAATGAAATGAAAAAAATAAATAAATACAATGCCGGTGTTTTCTATGACCCTTTAACTAAATGTGAATATAGAAAAGTTGATGGAGTTAATCCCTGTGTTATTGCTAAAGAAGAATCTAAAGAGCTCCTTTTAGCTCAAGTTCAGGATTTTATTCAGTGGCTTAAAGACGAAGGGATTTTAGAGAAGTAATATGGTTCTTTGCTATTTATATGTTTAAAGAAGTTTTTCTTTAAATTTATCTCGCAAGGGATTAAATTAATGTAGCATATTTTGAACTATGTTTTATCTGATTTGTTTTGATTAAGATGTTTAATCTTTTCTTCATCAAACAAATCACTAAAATCAAAGTTCTAAAGGAAATATTTAGTAATTGTTATAATTAAATAAGATAAGTAATAAACCGGTTTAAAATACGTTAAAGATATATGAAAAAAAATATTTATATAGAAACAACAATACCAAGCTTCTATTTTAACGATAGAACCAACGCTGAATCTTTAGCTATGCAGCAATGGACAAGAGATTGGTGGGATAATCACAGTAAAAATTTTAATTTACAAACAAGTGTTGCTGTTTATGAAGAATTATCTCTTATTCCAAATTTTGAAAAACGTGATAATGCGATTAAAATACTTGAAAATATTAATTTCTTAGATATTGTTGAAGAAATTGAAGATATTGTTTCAATCTATATTAAAAATAAAATAATGCCGGGAAATGTTGTTGGTGATGCTATTCATTTGGCTATTGCATCTTACTATAAATGTGATTTCCTTTTAACCTGGAACTGTAAGCATCTTGCAAATGCAAATAAGTTTGAACATATAAAGTTTATAAACAATAGACTTGGTCTATATGTTCCAGTTTTAACAACACCTTTACAATTAATCTGGAGTAAATAATGAAAGAAGAGCAAACAATAGAAGAAATTAGAAGTATCCGGAAACAAATATCAAAGAAATTTAATAATAATCCGAATCTCCTTGTGAGGCACTATCTTGATTTACAGAAAAAGATTGAAACTCAAACAAGAAGGAATAAAGGGATTACATTGTTACAGAAATCTTAAACATATTTTCTCTTTCCCAAGAGTGTGAGTAAAACGGGCTATCATTCTAAAGAATTTCAGTATCTATGTCTAGTGTAATATCCCTTTGAAAACCTTACTATAAAATCTTGTCATTCCGAAACGAAGTGAGGAATCTCAAATTCTGTAGTAGCAATGACTTGTGAGATTTCTCACTTCGTTTCGAAATGACACAATATAATAAGTCTTTTAACGAATTACAACACTAGTTAATTGTTATAGTTTATGGTTATCGGTTTATAGTTTATGGTTCATGGTTATTGGAAAAAAAAGTAATTTGTTGTTGGTTATATATAAAATACAAATGCCTAACAACCATAAACCATAAACCATAAACAAATTAACTAAAAAGGGTTTTAGAGAAATAATGCACGTAACACTACATATAACGACCGGCTGCAATATGAACTGTGCCTACTGCTACTCTCCTCCAAATAATCGTCTGGATATGGAGCAGAAAACTGCAAACCGCACTATAGATTTCATTGCACAAAAATACCCGATTAATACCGGAATTATCTTTTTTGGTGGCGAACCGCTTTTAAAAAAAGATTTAATCAAAGAGACAATTAGATATGCAAAAGAAAAAGAGAAAAATGGCTCTTGCTATTTTCACTACAAAACTACAACAAACGGATTGCTTTTAGACAAAGAGTTCCTTGATTTTGCTGAAACCGTAAATATGCAGGTTTCTATTAGCATTGACGGAGTTGAAAAAGCACACAATACCTTCCGCAAAACGAGAGAAGGAGTTCCTACTTTTTCTGTTTTGCAGGAAAAAATTGATTTGCTATTAAAATACCAGCCATATTCTAAAGTACTTATGACTGTTAGCCCTGAAACGCTGGAATATTACGCTGAATCTGTTGAATACCTTTTAAACCGTGGCTTCAAATATCTGATTGTTTCTTTAAATTATGCAGGTAATTGGACTGACGGACATATACAAGAACTAAGCGAGCAATACAACAAAATTGCAAAACTATATGAAAAGTTGATACTAAAAGAGCAGAAATTCTATTTTTCTCCATTTGAAATGAAGTTGGCAACTCATATCAGACAGGATAATATTGAATGTTACTATTGTCATTTGGCTAAGCGTCAGATTTCCATTGCCTATAACGGCGATATTTATCCTTGCGTTCAGTTTGTCAAGGACGGAGTATCGAACACATCTTATAAAATTGGTGATATAAAAAGCGGAATAAACGTAGAATTGCAAAACGAGATTTATAAAGAATCAAAACTGCAATTTGATGTATGCAAGGAATGTGATTATAATCCCCGCTGCAATAACAAGTGCAGTTGCCTGAACTGGCAGCTTACAGGCGAAATCAACAGAATTTCTCCAGTCTTATGTGAAACTGAAAGGGTGCTTTTCCCTGTTATTGATACATTGGGCGAAAGATTATACAAAAACGGTTGTGCGATGTTTATCCAAAAGCATTACAATGCTGTTTACCCAATTTTATCAATGCTTGAAGATATACACAGTTAGAGTGAAAAATGACAAAGATGTCCTACATCTCGAAAATGTAGGACATCTGCTTTTCTTTAAATCATTTTGCTTAATTTTATAATCTTGCTCTTAATTTTTCAATCATATCTCGAGTCATAGTTTCCATATCGTATTGCGGCTTCCAGCCCCACTCTTTTCTGGCAGCTGAATCATCAATAGTATGAGGCCAGGACTCTGCAATCGCCTGACGGTAATCGGGATTATACTCAATTGTGAAATCCGGAATGAATTTTTTGATACATTCGGCTAATTCTTTTGGAGTAAAGCTAAATGCAGCTAAATTGAAATCGCCGTGATGCTTTAGGTTTTTAATATCTGCTTCAGCAAGAGAAATAGTTGCATTCAGGCAATCGGGCATATACATCATAGGCAGCATAGTGTCTTCTTTTAGGAAGCAATTATAATGCTTTGTTTTAACAGCATCATAGTAGATTTCGACAGCATAGTCAGTAGTTCCACCGCCGGGCAAAGTTTCAGAGGAAATGATACCGGGATAACGTAAACCGCGGCAGTCTAATCCAAATTTGTTGAAATAGTAGTCGCAAAGTAATTCGCCGGCTACTTTTGTAATACCATACATAGTAGTTGGTTTCAAAACGCTTTCCTGTGGAGTATAATCTTGAGGAACACCAGCACCCCAAACCGCCATTGAACTTGGTAAAATAACTTTTTCAATCTTATTTTGAACTGCGAGTTGAAGCACATTCATTGTTCCACCCATATTAGTATTCCAGCAAAACTCTGGTCTTTGTTCGCCTACTGCTGAAAGAATGGCTGCTAAATGAAAAATAGTATCAATATTGTATTCTTTAATAATGCATTGCAAAGTTTCTGGCTTCGTTACATCTGCAATGTGAAAAGGACCGGATTTCTCGAATGCTTCATCTGGTTTATGAATATCAGAAGCAATAACATTTTCGTTTCCATATCGTCTGCGTAGTTCTATCGTTAACTCAGAGCCAATCTGCCCTAAAGCACCTGTTACAAGTATTCTCTTCATAAAATCCTTTTTTTATTTAATTATTTTTTTTAAATTACATTTACAAATTTTAAAAACTTCAAATTAATATATTTTAAGTAAATATGAAAATACAAAATGCAGAATTTATTGCCGGAGCAAATGAAATTTCAAATATTCCAAAATACAATTATAACGAAGTCGCTTTTACTGGAAGAAGCAACGTAGGAAAATCTTCGTTAATAAACACAATAGTTCACAGAAAAAATTTAGCCAAAGTAAGTGCAAATCCTGGAAAAACAAAGCAAATCAATCTTTTCCTTGTGGATAGCACTTTCATACTTGCAGATTTACCCGGCTTCGGCTATGCTGCTGTTTCCAAAACTGAGCGACAAAGCTGGAAAGATATGATTTATGATTATTTTACCAAAAGAGAGAAGTTAAAACTCATTTGTTGTTTGGTCGATAGCCGCCACGACCCGCTTGATACAGACCTTGCTCTTATCGAATGGCTTGAAAATAATAATAAAAATTACATTATTATATTGACAAAAACAGATAAAATATCAAAAAAGCAGGTTTTGGAAAGAAAAGACCAATTTGAAAATTTCGTTCAGTATTGCAATCATTGTCTTGAAGTCCTTCCCTTTTCTTCTGTAACGGGTGACGGCAGAAAGGAATTGCTTGCAATAATTAAAAGAGAAGTAGTATGAGAAAATTTTTATTAAAAAGTCTTATACTTTTCTTTCTCTTCACATTTTCTTTATTTGCTCAATCAAATGAGGAATTGAAAAAAATTGTTGATGACAATATTAAAAATATAAATGAACACATTTTTACTTATGATTCATCTGAAATTGATATTTTTGATTTTTCTACTGAAGGTGGATTGGCTAAAGCTTTTTATAATAATAATGATTTAGTTCTTATTAAAATTGAATTATTTTTTGAACTTGGGAAAATTTACAAAGATTATTATTTTAAAAATAATGAAATAATATTTGTTTTGCAGCAAAAATTTGCATACAACAGACCTATTTATTACGATGAACAAACTGCAAAAGAAAATAATGATAATGAATATTTTGACTTGAATAAAACAATAATACTTGAATCTAAATATTATTTTAATGACAACGTTTTGATTGATTTTATTCAAGATGGGAAAAATATCAAATTAAATAACAAACAAGAAGGGATTCAGATATTTAATGAAATAAATGATGAAATTATAGAAATTTTAGAACAGTTTAAAAACAGGGGATTTAGATAATTTTGTCATTCATTTACATAAGATTAGGTTGAATATATAGTTACTCAACTTTCCTAGTTGGCATAAGTATTTGTAATATATAAATAATATAGAAAAGAACAAAAGTGGTAAAAAAGACTATAAATACACCTCCCCTTACCCCTCCTTGTTAGGAGGGGAACGCTAAAACATAGAACTGTTCTTATTCCCCTCCTAATAAGGAG
>CAZCHH010000024.1:13760-48659 GCA_964498585.1 uncultured Hyphomicrobiales bacterium | reverse complement strand
TTCATACTTCTTTCCATTTACTGCTTTCTTGAAAGTAGTGTTTGCAACTCCGCCGGGTAAACGGACATTTTTTCCGGAAAGTAATTGTTCTATTGTTAGAACTTGTATTTTATCTATTTTATAACCTTTAAAGTTCCCTTGCTGCTTAGCTTTTTGAAGAATACCTTCTGTTAAATGCTCTTCAAAGCAAACGAATACACCTAAATCGGCATCTTTTCTTGTAACCGTTTCAATTAAATAAGTTAAGTCATTAATTTTAACGTTTCCGCTCTTAACTTCAATTAATCCAACTCCCTTTTCATTGTTGTTTTTATTGAAAGTAAAATAGCCATCAAAACCACTATCTGCTGTTTTCTTTACATTTGAGACGCCACCGATAAGCACTTCAATTACCCAATCCTGAAATTTGAATCTACCTTTCTTGGTTGATTGAGCAAGCTCGTGAGCAGATGCAATGTCTTTTGGATAGCCATTTATTTCAATTTCAGAAAGTAATTCGCTTCTGCTCTTGTCATCAAGCGGGCTTGTTAATCTATCTAAAATAAGTTTTATTGCAAGATGGGAAATGTCAACTCCAAGCCAGTTTCTGTTGAGTTTGTCAGCAACGGCAATAGTTGTTCCGCAGCCGCAGAAGAAATCTGCAACAACATCACCTTCATTGCTGCTTGCTTTTATAATGCGTTCAAGAAGCGTTTCTGGTTTTTGGGTAGGGTAACCCAAATATTCAACGGAGTTCATTTGTGCTTGAGGTAAATAAAAACAAGCATTTGGTGGTGTTCCTTGACCTTTATAAAATTTTTTTCCTTTTATAATCTTATAAATCCCCAACTCATCTTCTTTATCGTATCTTTTTATAGTCTTTGCGTTGTATTCTTCTGCTATATCTTCCCAGTTAAATTTCCATTCTAATGATTTTGAGTAGAAAAATATTTCATCATAATTTTTTTTGAATTGTTTCTTACTTGAATGAAAAGTAGAATAATTCCATATTAATTGATTCCTGAAATTCTTTTTACCAAATAAGAAATCACAAACAATTTTTAAATAATGGCTCATTGTTGGGTCGCAGTGCAGATAAAAACTTCCAGTATCCTTTAGCAATGCCCTCATATAATAAATCCTGTGCGCCATTGTAGATAAATACGCTGCTGCACTATGGTCAGTACTTTCTACTAACTTCAGGAAGTTATACAATTCCAACTGGTTATGTTCTAAAAGTTCATTCATTGAATCTATATACTTAACATTGCTCCAGGTATCAGAAAATGCTTCTTTCTGTGCCTTTACATCGCTCATATCAATATCCTCAAAAAGAATATTATAGTTCCTTTTTGAATTGAATGGTGGATCAATGTATATCAAATCAATGAACCCATCAGGATGTTTTAGAGTAAGTTCTTTTAAAACATCAAGGCAATCTCCAAAGTATAGTTGTTTCATAGTTTAGCTTTCAGCTGTCAGCTTTTTGTTTTAAATTTATGTTTATAGTTCATAGTTTATATAGTTTTTAATCACTTATCATTAATGTAATCCCTACGGGATAAACACAGCCAAGGATTATTCCTGTTACAAATATCAAATCCCTATCGGGATAATTATTTACATCAACCACTAATAACCCAATAATCCTATAACCTAATAACCTAATAATCCAATAACCCAATAACCCAATAACCTAATAACCTAATAACCCAATAACCCAATAACCCAATAACCCAATAACCCAATAACAATTAACAATTAATAATTAATAATTAATAATTAATAATTAATAATTAATAATTAATAATTAATAATTATCTCAACTATTCTTTCAGCAGCTTTTCCGTCCCATAAAGCGGGAGCTTTGTATTCACTGCGGTTAAATTCTGCAGCCCATTTGATTGCTACTAAAACTTTATCGAAATTGGTTCCAACAACTTTGTTTGTTCCTTCATCTGAAGTCAAAGGACGTTCAGTATTTTCTCTTAAAGTAACACAAGGAATACCAAGATAAGTCGTTTCTTCCTGTATTCCTCCGGAATCAGTCAAGATGAATTTTGAATTAACGACAAGATTCATAAACTCAAAGTAACCAACTGGGTCAATTATTTTTAAATTGGCTATTGTTTCAAATTTTTCTTTCAATCCAAAGTTAGCTATATTTTTGACTGTTCTTGGATGTGCGGGGAAAATAATGTCAGATTGTTTTGCTGCGTATTCCAAAATATTAAACAAATTAAGCAGATTATTATAATTATCAACATTTGAAGGACGATGCAAAGTTAGGCAAATGTAATTATTTGCTTTTAAATCCAAAGTTTTATAATAATCATTTTGTCTAATGCTTTCCAAATGATAAGCAAGCGTATCAATCATAGTATTACCAACGAGATGAACCTTGTTCATATCATACCCTTCGGCAAGCAGATTTTTTATACCAGATGGTTCAGAACAAAGGAGCAGATTTGAAATCCTGTCAGTAAGTATTCGGTTGATTTCTTCGGGCATATCCATATCGAAACTGCGTAAGCCGGCTTCCACGTGAGCTACTTTTATTCCAAGTTTCACAGCAGTGAGGGAGCAGGCAATAGTTGAATTAACATCGCCAACGACGAATAGCCAGTCGGGTTTATCCTGTTCAAAAACTTTTTCTACAGCAACCATTATATTTGCTGTTTGAACTGCGTGGGAGCTTGAACCGACATTTAAGTAATAATCGGGCTGCGGAAGTCCTAATTGCTCAAAAAATACTTTGGACATTGCATAATCGTAATGCTGCCCAGTATGAATAATTTTGGTTTCGATTTGAACTGAATTTTTCTTTAACTCACGATAAAGTGGAGCAATTTTCATAAAATTGGGTCTTGCTCCACCTACTAAAAAAAGTTTTAACATTTTCTTCCAATACAATAGTAAATAAATCCAAGTTCTTTCATTTCGTCAGGGTTGTAAATATTTCTTCCATCGAATAATACCGGAGATTTTAGCATTTCCTTAATTTTTTCAAATTCCGGTCTGCGAAATACTCCCCACTCTGTTGGAACAATCAAAGCATCTGCATCTTGTAAAGCATCATACATATCAGTAACATACTCAATACTTACCCCAAATTTCTTCTTGGTATTTTCCATAGCTTCAGGGTCGTAAACAGAAACACTTGCTCCTTTTTCCAAAAGAAATTCAATAATTGAAAAAGCTGGTGCTTCGCGGGTGTCGTCTGTGTTGGGTTTAAAAGCAAGTCCCCAAATTGCAAATTTCTTACCTTTTAAATCATTATTAAAGTGATTTGAAATTTTTTGATTGAATCGCTGGATTTGCTTTGCATTAACAGAATACACGGCTTTCAAAATATCAAGTGGGGTGTTTGCTGCATCAGCGGAATACATTAAAGCGCGAACGTCTTTTGGAAAGCAGGAGCCGCCATAGCCAATGCCGGCAAATAAGAAGCGTTTTCCAATTCGGGTATCTGAACCCATTCCAATACGAACACTTTCGATATCGGCACCAACTTTTTCGCAATAAGCAGACAAATCATTCATAAATGAAATTTTGGTTGCTAAAAAGGAATTAGAAGCATATTTGGTTAGTTCAGCGGACTTAATATCAAAGAAATAAATGGGATTACCGCTTCTAACGAATGGCTCATATAAAGCTTTCATTATCGGTTCAATTTCTGGATTTGATGTTCCAATAACTACTCTTTCCGGTTTTAAAGCATCATCAACAGCGAAGCCCTCACGCAAAAATTCCGGATTGCTTAACACATCAATATTATTATTTGGAATTATTTCATTCAGTAAATTGATAACTTTTTCGGCAGTTCCAACCGGCACGGTGCTTTTATTGATTAGTATTCTTTTATCTGTAATTCCCTTTGCTTTAATTATATTTGCAATGTCTTCGGCAACGTTCAATAAATGGTGAAGGTCTGCACTTCCATCTTCATTTGGAGGAGTTGGAAGGCAAAGAAAAATCATCATACAATTGGTAACGGCTGCTTCCAAATCAGTTGAAAACTTTAGTCGCTTTTCAGTATAATTCTTAATTACCAAATAGTCCAAACCGGGCTCGTAAATAGGCATAATGCCTTGCTTTAGTTTTTCAATCTTATTTACATCATTATCAATACAAAGAACATTATTGCCTGTTGAAGCAAAACAAGTTCCTGTAACCAAACCGACATAACCAGTTCCAATAATTCCAATATTATAAGCCATATAAACCTTTTTTCCCAAATATTTTTAATTATGTTAATTATAAGATTTTTCTTTTAAGTATTTATTTATTAACTCACCTTACGCAATTCTATATTAAGATTTTGAACAAGTTAAGTTTATGCACTAATTTCTTTTCAACACAAGTATCATTCCCCTCTTGAGAGGGGAATGCGCAAGGTGAGTTACTAACGTATCAGTTAATTCTTCTTTATAATCAAATTTTTTCAGAACCTTTAGCTGCCCAATCATTTTTCTAATTCTTGGAGTTATATTTACTTCTTTGTCTATCGTTAAAGTTAATTTTGCATCCATACAAAACTCCTTATCTAAATCAGAAAATCATTACAAATTTACGAATAAATAAATTGTTTCAAAAATTAAAAATTTGGAGAAAAAGAGAAAAGTCATGCGAACTACGAAGTTGCTCGTATGAATAGTCAAATTGTTATTGGATTATAAAAACTAATGACCAATGACTAAATGCCGACAGCTGAAAGCTAACAGCTGAAAGCCAACCAACTATATTTCTTTTTTGAAAATAATTCTATTTTTTAGTCGTTTATAAATCATTGAAAAATTTATTTTCTACCATACATAAAGAATATGAAAAAGGTTACTTCGATTTTAATTGCATTTTTGTTAATCGCTCCAGCCATTCTTTTGCCAAACACAAACGAAGTGAAGCTTACTACAAAAAAAGATGGTATTGCTTCTGTCAGTGCTGCGGAGATTATTGATTTAAATTCATATTTTCAAAATGCCGTCATTCAAAACCTAAAATTACTTCATTTTGGCAAAGAAATTCCAATTTATATAAACAACGATAGCGATGGTTTGCTAAATTCCGGAGATGAAATTATTTTCCTTGGACAGCGGGCAAATGGCGATACAACCTGGTTCGAGCATTATACAGATGAAGAACCATTTTTCTTAATTATTTCCGAAAGCCCTTCAAACGAAAGATTTTTGAATTTTCCAGATTTAACCGATTATTCTCAAATTTTGAATGAAGTTCAGTATTTTGAGCATTTTGAAAAGGAAAAGTTGCTTCTTGCTGGTTATGAAGATTATATAACAGAAATATCTCCCGGCGAAATTTGGGCTTGGGATACCTTAAGTCCCGCAATTTCTGGCAGCTTCAAACTTCCTTTGCTCATTCCATTTAATAAATCAAATCCCCAGACAATTAAGCTAAAAGCGTATTTCATTAGCACCGGCTATAGCAAAAGCCGCGAGCTAAACCATAACCTGAAATTCATTTTCAATAAAGATACTATTTTAGAAAAAGCATACAAAGGCGGTCAAAACTATTTCGAGCAATTCGACATAAATTCAAATTATGTTTCAAATGGCTATAATTTATTTGAAATGAAAAGTTTCGGCTATCGCAAGCAGGACAATCAATTTGTTTATCCCGATGACGTTGGCATTGATTATTTTGAATTATCCGCCCGCACAGTTCCTTTTGCAAAACAAGGCAGTTCTTCGTTTACTATCGAAAAGCAAAGCAATAATTTTAAATTGAACGTATCTGGATTTTCCAATCAGAAAATATTAGCGATTGACACACTTAACAGAAGAATTGCAATATTAGATAAAATGCAAAGCGGCACAACTCTTTCAATCGTAAGCAAAAGCGGCGAAAAAGCATTTTCTTCAATTTCAGTAAACGACAGCTTAAATTATACTGGTGGCGCCGGCGGTATCCACATTGGTACAGCAAAAGTAAGCGATTACTCAAACATAGAATTTTTCAATAGTTCAGACTTTGGCAAAGCAGAAAACTTTCTAAATTCCCTACCTAATGGAACTGTAATTGCTGTTTCTGTAAATTCTCAAACAATTACAAATGGTTTTAAAGACATTTTGGTTAATCTTGGCAGCAAACTTATTTCCCAATTTCAAAATGGAGATGCTTTTTCCTTTGCCTGCATCAAAGGTGAAAAGGATAAAATATTTGAAAATTTAGAAAACTATATATCTGGATTATATGAATTTATTAAGCATAACGGAGGAAAATCAAATCAATTTGAAAAAGTATTTGAAGCAAACAAGGATTACGTTTTGCAAATAAATGATTTAAATTCTGTTGAGAAAGCAAAGGTTTATAAAGTCAATGAAAGCAATTTAAAAAATACTGAAATTAATCCGGAATTATTAATTATCGCTCACGAAAAATTCACAGAATTTGCAAATAATTATGCAAATTTTCGGGCTGAAAGAAATTCATTAACTTATGCTCTTGTTCAAATTGAAGATATTTATAAGGAATTTAATTTTGGTAAAAAATCGCCTCATGCAATTAAAGATTACCTAAAATGGTGCTACCGAAATAAATTGACAGCTCCCAAGTATGTTGTGTTTATAGGAGGAGCAAGCTGGGATGCCCGCTTTATACTGCCTGCTTCTTTTAAACACGACTATATCCCAAGCTACGGCAAGCCGGTAAGCGACTACTGGTATGCCCTTCTTGAAAATGATGACTTTGTTCCTGAACTTATTGTTGGGCGAATTCCGGTGCAATCCGAAGAACAAGCAAATATTTATTTTGAAAAGCTAAAAACGTGTGAAAATGTAAAAAATGCCCCCTGGCAAAAGGAATATTTGTTGCTTTCGGGGGGCTCAACTCCTTTTGAAAGGGCAAGCTTTTTAACGATTATGTTTAATATAGCGCAAATGCTTAAAAACTCAAATTTATGTGCTGATACTACTATTATAAACAAAAAAGTCGAATCGGCAGTAGCTGAAAATGAAGCTGGCGAAATAATCCGTAATGTTAATGCTGGAAAACTTTGGACATTTTTCTTCGGACACGGCTCTGCAACGCTTTTAGATTTAGATGGCTGGCAGGCAGAACGCTTGAACAACGCCGGACGCTATGGAATATTTTCATCATTTTCCTGCAATACAGGCGCTTTTGCTGAACCGAATGTTATTTCGAGAAATGAAGATTATTTATTTACTGCAAATCGTGGATTTATCGGGGCAAGCAGTGCAACTGGAGTTGGTTTCGTAGATGTCCAGTCGGAATTGCTTCGAAAGACAATTGAAGCATATCTCGCAGGTGGAAATAGCTCCTATATTGAACTAATCAATAAAGCAAAAGTGCAGTTAACAAGAAATGTGCAGGAAATAAATACTATACTGCAATATAGTTTTATCGGTGACCCTTTGCTTTCATTAAAAATTAATGACAAACCAAATCTCTATTTCGTTGAAAACAGCATTGAAGTAACGAATATAAGAAATGAAAAAATCATAGTAGAAAGCGATTCTGTTGCACAAATCACTGGGCTGGTCTATAATCAGGGCAGACGATATGACGAAAAAGTTGAATTCCTTTTGGTGAGGGAATATAATGGAATGCTTGATACTTTATTTATGGAATTTCCTTCATTTTGCCAATCAGACGCTTTCACTTGCTTTTTAAATGTTGCAAGTATGCCCGGCCTTCATAAGTTTTGGATTATAATTGACCCTGAAAATAAGACTCAATCGGAAGATACAACAAATAAAACTTATGCCGGCTCATTTGAAGTATTAAATACTGGCTTGCTTCCGCTCGACCCACTTAATTTATGGGATGTTTCTTCAAATAAGCCGGAATTTAGGTTTATTAATCCTCTCGGAAATGATACTTCATTTTCTTATTCATTCAAAATTTGGGACAATCCAGATACAAGCTCAATTCCTTTTTATATAAGTCAAACCGATGAAGTCAGTTTATATGAAAATTATATTGACTGGGAGCCAAAAATCGCTTTAATTCAAAATACTCAATACTGGCTGGAAGGAAAAGCAATTTTAAAAAGTGAAGGAAATCAAAGCAAAACAAATTCACTCTTTTTTTCATTTACAGCAAACAACAGCGTCATTGATACAATAGCCCAGTGGCAGATTTTTGGACGAAACCAGTTGGAGCAAGGAACTTTTGACGATTTATGCTTTTCAAAAATGAATGAAAATGACGTTTTAATAATTGATTCCGTTTTCGTTCCATACAAAATCGCTGGGGCTGCCCTTCAATCAAAACGCTTTTCAGATATAAACATTGATGGAACAATTTATATTACCACCCCCCCTACTCACCGCGGCTTCAATTTGCTGGTTTTGTCTCCCGTTGACTTTTCAGCAAAAAGATTAAGAGTATTCGACACCTGGAGCGATAGTTCAGATTTAAAAAGCGATTCTACCAGCATAAAATTTGTTGAATTTTTAAGAGATTCAGTTGAATATGGAGATTATCTTCTTTTAACTACTTGCGACGAATCTACGCGACTTTTGAATTACCATAAAAAATTGAAAACTACTGGTTCAATGGATACTTTAAGAACTGTTTTAAAAGAATATGGCTCCGCACTGATTGATTCTCTTGAATTAAGCTCTACTTTTACTATGCTCACAAGACGTGGATTTCCCGAACTGACTAAAGAACTTTGGAGCGGAATTGGAGATACCTGTATTATTCAGGGAAATTTTATTAAATATCTGAAAAATGGAAATTATCTCACTCAGAAAGTAGGACCAGCTCAAAAATGGTTCAGTATAAATAATATTGTTAAAACAGAATTTGACAGCGTATTAATTGAAATAGTTGGGCTAAATAAAAATATGTTTCCAGTAATTTTAAAATCTGTTAATTTTGATGATAATATTGATTTATCCGATATTTCGGCAAATGAGTATCCATATTTAAGTTTTACTATTTATTTAAAAAGGAAAGAAAATGCTGACAATCCAGCTTTTGGTGGTTTAAATTGTAATTTTGTTCCAAGTCCGGAACTTGCAATAATCAAATCCCAAACTAATTTTTCAGAAAAAAATATTTTGAGAGCCGATGATATTTCAATTACATATCAAGTTCAAAATATTGCAAAGCGAGGAAATGCAAATATTTCTAAATCGTTATTGACTAATACCACAACTGAATTAAAGAATGTAATTCTTGAGTCGGAAATTCCATTGATTTCAAGAAATGACTATGATGAAATGCAATTTCAATTTGATACCGAGCAACTTAATGGAAATGTAAGTGCTTTATATGAAATTGACTTAAGAAATCAGTTAAATGAACTTTATAGTTTTAATAATATTACTTTAGACAATTACAACGTTTACGAAGATACAATAAAGCCACAAATAAAGCTATTCATCGACGATGTAGAAATTAAAGATGGTGCTTATGTTGCAGTAAGACCACATTTTAAAGTGGAACTTCACGACAATTCAAGGTTAGCCGTTGAAAGTGATGAAAGCTTAAAAGTAAGAATTAACAGCAGAATTCAGTTAGCGGATAACACAGAAGATTATGAATTTATAGGTAAAGGCAAGGAAACACCAATAAAAGCTATACTTAATTTCAAATCCGATTCATTGGACTGGGACGAAAATATTTTGACTGTTTATGCTACTGATGCAAGTGGAAACAGGGACACTTTGAGATTAAGTGTGTTTTGCTCTTTAAATGGTTTTGTTAAAAATCTGGGGAATTATCCTAATCCAGCTACAAGTGCAACTACTATTACGTTTGATATTAAAGCACCGGGACAGGAAAACCGAGCAATTATTGATATTTACGATATTTACGGTAGAAAAGTAAGAACTATTGAGCAAATTGCGAGTATTGGCAAAAATGAGGTTCTTTGGGATTGCACCGATGAAGAAGGAAATCAGGTTGCATCAGGAGTTTACAACTATTTACTAACCATCAAAGGAAGAACATATTTTGAACCAACAAGCTCAAATTTGCTTATAGTAAGATAGTAACATTCCGAATCCATTTGTTGCTAGAATAAATAAAAAAAATCTAAACAGAATAAAGTTTTTGGCTTATCCTGTTTAGATTTAAAAATAATTGATAAATCAATTATAACTATTCGGCAGTTTTTTCTTCTGTTTTTTCTTCTTGTTTAGCTTTAGCAGCTTCGCGTTTTTTGCGAAGGTCTTTTCTTCTTTTGTAGCTTGCTAAAACAGTAACTTTATGTTTTTCAACTTCACTTGCAATTTCTTCCTCAGTTTTACCCTTGAATTGCAAAGTTCTTTTTAAGAGAATGCCTTCATAGCTTAAAAGGTTGCGAACTACATCAGACGGTTGCGCACCGACATTGAGCCAGTAAATAGCTCTGTCTGGATTGATGCTGATAGTAGTTGGTGAGGTATTGGGATTATAAAAGCCCAATCTTTCGATAAAATCACTATCGCGTTTTTTTCTGCTGTCCACTGCGACAACATCATAAAATGGATAATGTGCTTTACCCTTTCTTCTTAAACGTAGTTTTACCATTTTAAAACCTAAATTATAATAATAAATTAATTTCCAAAACTTGCAGGAAGACCGAATTGCTTCAAAATGCGGGATTTCCCGCCTCTTGCAACAGTTTTCATCATCTTCTGCATCTCATCGAATTGTTTGAGTAGGCGGTTAACATCTTGAACGGTTGTGCCGCTTCCGTTAGCAATTCTTTTTCTTCTTGAACCATTTAGAATTTTAGGATTGTTCCTTTCCTGCTTGGTCATTGATAAGATAATAGCTTCGACACGGTTAAACGCATTATCATCAACGTTGACATTTTTCATTGCCTTATCCATTCCGGGAATAAAACCGAGCAAGTCGCGAAGCGACCCCATCTTCTTTATAGTTCGTAGCTGGTCGAGAAAATCTTCAAAAGTAAATTGATTCTTACGAAGTTTTTCTTCGATTTTTTCTGCTTCTTTGGCGTCAATTTCCATCTCCGCTTTTTCAACGAGAGTTAAAATATCGCCCATTCCAAGAATACGCGATGCTATTCTCTCCGGATGAAATGGTTCGAGAGCATCAATTTTTTCGCCAACGCCTATATATTTAATTGGCTTTCCGACTACAGACAGCACTGAAAGAGCAGCACCGCCACGAGTATCGCCGTCAAGCTTTGTTAATACAATTCCAGTTAAATTTAATTTTTCATGAAATGCTTTTGCTGTTGTTACAGCATCCTGACCAATCATAGCATCACAAACGAAAAGAGTTTCAGTTGGATTTACAGCATCGCTTATATCTGCAACTTCTTTCATCATCATTTCGTCAATTGTCAAACGACCAGCGGTGTCTATGATTACGATGTCACGGGCAAATTTCTTCGAATATGCTAAAGCATCTTTTGCTATTTGGACCGCATCTTTACCTTCGCCGGTATAGACCGGAATAGCAATAGATTTACCGAGTGTTTGCAACTGGTCGATAGCAGCAGGACGATGGACGTCGCAAGCAACAAGTAATGGTTGGCGTCCCTTTTTTCTTAAACTCTTTGCTAATTTCGCTGTAAATGTTGTTTTACCAGAACCTTGAAGACCGGCTACTAATATAACTGTTGGAGGATGAGAGGAAAATGTCAGTTCACTTACTTTATTTCCCATAATCTCAACAAGCTCATCGTGAACTAATTTCACAATTAGCTGTTCCGGCAATAATCTTCCTTTTACTTCCTTACCTATTGCCTTTTGCTTAACATTTTCAACGAACTTCTTGGTAACCTGAAGATTAACATCAGCTTCGAGCAAGGCACGCCTTACTTCAACGAGTGCTTCCTCTACGTTTTCCTCAGTTATCTTTGTTTGACCTCTAAGTCGCTTTAGCGCTGATTCTAATTTTTCCTGTAAATTTTCAAACATTTTATTTCAAATCATTTTAACGAACTACAAAATTAATTAAATTTTCTATATTAAAAAAATAAATAATATTTTACAATTCAATTTAATAATTTTTCTTAATTTAATGAATTAATGTTATTTTTGAGTGATATGTAAATTTTTAGGAATTTCTATCAGAAAATAAATTCTTTTTGATAAATACATTTTGGAGATTTTATGATATTCGATATTGATATGATTAAAAAGCATTATTCTAACTTTACAGCGAAAGTAGATAATGCAAAAAAGAATTTGAAAAAACCGCTTACTGTTGCAGAGAAAATTCTCTATGCCCATTTATTCGATGAAAATGAATTGAAAGATTTCGCTCGTGGAGAGGATTATGTGAATTTTGCACCCGATAGGGTTGCAATGCAAGATGCAACAGCGCAAATGGCTCTCCTTCAATTTATGCAAGCAGGACGACCCAAAGTTGCTGTTCCAAGCACTGTCCACTGCGACCACTTGATTATTGCAAAAGATGGTGCTTCTAAAGACCTGGCTTTTGCTAAAAATCTCAATAAAGAAGTTTACGATTTTTTAGAATCCGTTTCCAATAAGTATGGAATTGGCTTTTGGAAACCCGGCGCTGGCATTATCCATCAGGTGGTTTTAGAAAATTATGCTTTTCCCGGCGGAATGATGATTGGAACCGATTCGCACACCGTTAATGCAGGTGGTCTGGGAATGGTTGCTATTGGAGTTGGTGGCGCCGATGCCGTTGATGTTATGACTGGTATGCCATGGGAACTGAAATTTCCAAAATTGATTGGTGTAAAGTTAACTGGAAAGATGAATGGCTGGACTTCTGCAAAAGATGTTATTTTAAAAGTAGCTGGCATTTTGACAGTTAAAGGTGGAACCGGCTGCATTGTCGAATATTTTGGTGAAGGCGCCGATTCGATTTCCTGCACAGGCAAAGGAACTATTTGCAATATGGGCGCTGAAATCGGTGCTACAACTTCTATTTTTGGATATGATGAGAAAATGCGAACATATCTCGTTGCTACCGGTCGCAAGGAAATTGCAGATTTAGCCGATGGTATGCTTGATTTCATAAGAAGCGACAATGAAATTTACGATGAGCCGGAAAAATATTTTGACCAACTGATTGAAATCAATCTTTCAGAACTTGAGCCGCATATCAACGGACCCTTTACTCCGGATTTAGCTACACCACTTTCCAAATTTGCCGATGTCGTCAGAGAAAATCACTGGCCTGAAAAACTTGATGTCGGATTAATCGGCTCCTGCACAAATTCCTCCTACGAGGACATAACGCGGGCTGCATCGCTTGCAAAACAGGCGATAGAAAAGAATTTAAAAGCAAAATCCGAATTTACTATTACTCCCGGTTCCGAGCAAATCCGCTATACAATTGAACGGGACGGATTGATTGAGATTTTTGAAAAAATTGATGGCGTTGTTCTTGCAAATGCCTGCGGGCCTTGTATCGGACAATGGGCAAGGCAGGGAGCCGAAAAGCAGGAAAAGAACAGCATAATTACTTCTTTCAACCGAAATTTTTCCAAGCGGAATGATGGCAATCCAAATACACACAGCTTTGTGGCATCGCCGGAAATTGTTACAGCACTTGCAATCGCTGGGAAGCTCACTTTCAATCCAATGAAAGATAAACTGATTAATGAAAAAGGGGAAGCGGTAATGCTCAATGAGCCACAAGGAGAGGAACTTCCTCAAAAGGGCTTTGATGTAAAAGACCCCGGCTATCAATCGCCAGCCGAAGACGGAAGCAATATTGAAATTGTTGTAAATCCGAAATCAGAACGCCTGCAACTGCTTGAGCCATTTGAGCCGAGCGATGAGAAAGATTTTCTAATGATGCGACTGCTTATCAAGGCAAAGGGAAAATGCACTACTGACCACATTTCTATGGCTGGTCCCTGGCTGCGTTACCGTGGTCATCTTGATAATATTTCCAATAATCTGCTGATTGGTGCTGTGAATTATTTTAATGAACAGACTAATCACATCAAAAATCAGTTGACTGGAAAATATTCTGCTGTTCCTGAAACTCAGCGTGCATATAAGTCAAGTGGTATTCCAACAATCGTAGTAGGAGATGAGAACTACGGCGAAGGGTCATCACGCGAACACGCTGCAATGGAGCCACGCCATCTCGGTATTAAGGCAGTGCTTGTCAAATCCTTTGCTCGCATTCACGAAACAAATCTGAAAAAGCAGGGTATTTTAGCTTTAACCTTTGCTAATAAAAATGATTACGATAAAGTGCAGGAAGATGATATTATTGACATACTTGGTATAAATGAGTTTAAGCCGAACAATCCATTTGAAATAAATTTAACCCACGCTGACGAAAGCAAAGACAAATTCCTTGCAAACCACAGCTACAATCAAACACAAATTGAGTGGTTCAAAGCTGGAGCAGCCCTCAACATCATTAGAAAGCAATTTGCAAAATAGTATTTTAAATATTTATCCGATGACTTGAAGTCATCGGATAAATATCATTCTTGAACGTAGAAGTACAGGTATGCCTCTCCTTTACATTTTTTACTCCTTCCCAAGTTGAACTTGGAAAGGAGGTTTAAGAAAAAACTAGTCATGCAATCAACTTGTTGATGGTATGGCTTGCTCCTCAATTAGTTCATTTTCCCAAAAGTAAATGTCTTCGTTTATATTCTGCTCAGAATGACACGGTAAAATTATGTCATTTCCATTTAAATAAAGCATTTGCTTTATCCGAGATTTAGAATAACCTATTTAGTTACCAACCTACTATATTTATTCATACAATTTAAAAAGTTTTCTATAATCGAATTGCCAGCCAAAACTAAATGAAAAAGATTGTTTTGCAGCAATTTGCTTACCATTGAAATATCTATAAATGGGAATATCATAAATAGCAGCTACATAAAATTCAGAAAAAGAATAAACAATTTGTGGAGCTATAGTTAACACAAAAAAGCCAGTGCTATCCAAATCCCTTTTGGATTGTCTATCTTTAAATGCAAAGTCTCCACGTATTTCTGAAATCGCAAAAAATTTTTCAAAAATACTTTTTGTTAAATAAAATGAATTTGATATGCTATGCCCTTGCTGAAAATCATTTTTATCTAGTGCATTAAGTTCAGCTCTTGTAATCAAATAAGAATCAAATCCACTTTCTCCAAAACCTTTATGTAGGAAAGAATGCAGAACAAATCCATAACTAAAAGGTTGAAAAGGTATTTTGATTCCAGCTCCTGCTGTAAATTCAAATTGATTGAAATAGCTGCTATAAACGTTATATTTTCCTGACAAGTATAAAGTAGGCGAACCACTCTCACGTATTGATTTGTAGTAATAATCTACTTTTTGATTTGGGAAAAATCCGAATTCTGCTTCTAATGATAAATCATTTGTAAATCCATAACCGATTAACCATCCTAAATAATCAGAATTAAACTCATTAATAAATCCTTTACCTATTTGTGAATCTTTTGAATAGTACTTATCTCCATTTCGATGTTTATATAGAACTTGAGTTCTGAAGTTGTGTTTTGGTAAAATACCTCTGTTGGTTGTCCCAGTTGGCTGGTTTAATCCTCCACCTAATCCGGCACCAAGGCAGTTGCATTGTGAATATATATTTGAGTTAAGTAATAATTCTAAAATTATAATGATTATTATATATTTTGTTTTGGAAAAAATTTTCATTCTATATCTGATTTTTAATTTAGAAACCAAATAGTAACTTAAGATTATTAATTTGTCTATATTTCAGAATTTGTATCAAATTTAAGATTAAATTTAATAAATTTTTCAATATAAAAGTAAGAAAATCTTTATATTATAATTGAAAGAATATTAAAATATGAAGAAAATTTCATGCAATCAGCTTGTTGAAAGTATGACTTAAAAACCTGTCATTTCAATTTTAATAAATTGCTTCTCTTTATCAGCTGGGAGTGTCTGGATAACAAATCAACAAATTATATCATTAAAAGCAATTTACTTCTTTTAAACAGAAATAAAAAAGTCCTACACTTTATAAGCATAGGACTTTTAAGGAAAATTCAAATGAAAAAGCTAAATCTATTATTTTGTTATTACCAAACTCTTTGTATCTGAATAAGGACCAGACTCTATTCTATAGTAATATACTCCTGAAGATAATCCTAATTGTTCTATATTAATATCTAAAGTGTAATTTCCTGGTTTTAACAATTGGTCAACAAAAGTAGCAACTACTTCACCATTAGAATTATAAAGTTTAATAGTAGTATTTGCTTCCAAACCTATTGAATAATCAATAGAAGTCATATTTGCTGCTGGGTTTGGATTATTTTGAGTAATTGAATAATCAACACCGGAAAGTTTGATTAATCTTAATGTATTAACGCAAACTGGAGCTATAGAAATATCGCCGGGAATAGTATCAACTTCCATATAACGGAATTGGCGTGTAAATCCGCAAGGTATCGTCTTAATATCTCCGTCGTTACTTGAAAGGAATGTATTCATTCTGAATTTAAATAACACATCATTTGAGCCGGCAGCGAGAGGAGTAGTTCCGCTCATACTTACTTCTAAAATTTTCCTATCAATAATTTCAGCTTTGTTACAAGTCCAGGAGGCAGTCATAGTTCCGTCTTTTATTATATCAGCGCAACCATTATTTAGATCTGGATAAATATCATAAGCTTGAGCATCATCGCTATTGAAATAGACCCGCGCAGTAAATGAAGTTATTTCTGCCTGAGATATTGGCTTAGGCTCATTATTATTTTTGTAGTATTTAAAGTCCATAGTTACTTTGTCGCCCGGATTAGTTCTGTATCCTTTAGGTATTTCAGCAACTGTATTAATGAGCATTGCAATACCTTCTAAATTAGAATATGCGGTATCACCAATTGAAGTAACGTATTCTATTTTGATTGTATGAGGTGCTTCGTCTCTCACTTCAATAGGAGCAAAAGTTGCTTCAACAATCAATCTGTCGCCAGGACCTAAATCGAAAGGAGCAGCAGGATTTTCCAAACCACCTATTTCGGTGTACCATCTTGTAATTGTAAATTCATCATAATCTACTGCATTTCCAATTTTGCTATTCTGAATATCACGTATAATTTGGATTATGTCTGAACCCATATTTTGAAGATAAACAGAACCATTTTTTGTAGTATAGACAAATATTTTGTCATAATTATAATCTGTTGTATATAGTCCTTCAGTAAAGCCACGTCCAATCAAATCATCAAAATACTTATCTGTTTTTGGAGCGTCACAATCAGCAACCAAAGTAGCTCTGTGTTCCCCAATTTTTTGGGCTGTAAAGGTTATTGGTACATCTATTGAAGAACCAATTTCAATTATTTTATTTGGGAAACCTTGAGCAGCGTACCAAGTTGGGTCAATAACAAAAGCATCTTTGTCTTCGCCTTCAATTCTGATGTCAAACACTGTTAATTTCATTGCTGTCAATTCGTCAATAGTTAAATGGGCAACAATACCATTTGCGCCTAAGGAAGTACCAACAAGAATAGGAGCTCCGAAATCGTATCCGGTAACTTCAACGTGTGGTAAAATTCCAATACCTTCGAGCATATTTTGAGCGGTCTTTTCTTGATTATTAAAAGTAGTACTCAAGATAATATCAGAAACGAAAGCTTTTTCTGCATTTGGAGCAAAATAGACTTCTATGTCAACGGCTTTATCTTCACCGGGTTCTAAATAAGTTGGCACCTGTGCTGCATTATATCTGAAAACACCGTCCGGGTCATTTGCTATTGAAATACCATTTACATTTAAGTTAGTATTACCAGTATTACTAATTTTTACAGTTGCATTGTATTCGGTAACTCCAGCATATTCGTCAATCACTCTTTTCTTTTGCCAGTTAAAGCCAGTTATAGCAGGACCTGCTTCTATACCAATACCATTCCATATTGAATATAGCTTTGTTTTCTTTGCATTTGTTTCAAAGTATGCTGAGTCACGATGTTGAACTCCGGGAACATCAGTCTTATAATATGCTCTGAATTCATAAGTCTCGCCGGCTGGAATAGTAAATGGGAAATTTAAACCCTCTACGCGAGTAAAGTGTGTATGGTCTGTCCAGGTAATTGAATAAATTTCAACATCAACTGTGCTTTCGTTCTTCATCTCAATATTTTGAGCTTTTTCTACATTTACTGGAACTTGTCCCCAGTTAGCATCAGCAATCCAAAGCGATGGCTCGCCCGTTTTTAAAACTAATTCTACAATTGGCTGTTCATAGCAAGATAAGACAGCAATAATAGAATCACGAATTGTTACTGATGTAAGTGATAATGAAGTTGCGCATACTTCAATTAATTTTGTTTCTGCTGGCATTAAAGTTAGCGGTAAATCTATAGAAGTAATTACAAATTCTGGTCGATTATTTTTTAACTTCAGTTCTTTTATTGTAACAGGCACCTCAGAATTGTTTGTAATTGTTATATTTTGACAATCAGATTCATTTAATGGAAGTAATCCGAAATCAACTAAAACTGGGTCTGCTTCGATTGTTTCTGGAGTATATTCATAAATCTTTTGTAGTTTTTTACCGGAGCGGGTCATTGCAGTAACTACAATTCTTGCAGGCAGTTTTTCATCAATAATTGTAATTGTAAATTTAGCAGTTTGGTCACCACTTTTGAAATCATCATCAAGTTTAAAATTGTAGTTTACTGCTTCTTTATGATTGATAGAAAATATAGCAGCGCAAGTAGTATCAGGGTCTAAATCTAATGAAAAAAATTCGCCATCAACATTTCCGCAATCCATTACATCTTCAACGTAAATTGAGTCTGGACAAATATCTGCATAATTAATACCAATAGGATATCCAAAAGCGAAACCATCTTTTGTTCTATCCCAGTTACCATAAGCATAAGCAGCCCATCTAGCACCATCTTTCCCTTCAATGTAGTGGTCACCTGCTTGAATTGCAGTAGCAACATAAGCATAAGGAGTACCTGTTATTTCAGTTATTGATGTACTCCATAAAGAATTAATTTTTTCTCCATCGTAATATATCTTTTCTCTATCAGCTTCTCTGAATGTCAAATAAATAAAATCATCAATACCTGGTGGCGATCTAAAATTAGCATAAGTGCACCATCTTTCAATCGGAGCAACTGTTAGGAGCATACCTTGACCACTTAGATGTGGATTCTGTGGGTCATCATCTTTTTTTTCAACAACGCTCATCATTCCGGGTTCATTCCACCATGTTTTGCCATAGTGTCCTACTAATACCGGCTTGGTTGCTCTGTAATAAGCAGCTACTTCCTGATTCGTAATGTCATGATAATCACCACGCTTCAAAGAAACACTAATTTGCATCATACCAGAGCCATCCTGCCTCATTTGATAAATGACAGTATTATCTTCAGTAGCAACAAATCTAATTAAATCGCCAAAGTCATCAGCAACTCCACTTAATCCACGTGGACGGTTATGATATTTAATTGGCGCTGTAACGTATTCCTTGCCAAGCAATTCAATAGGCCACATCTGTTCAATTAACATATTGCGTGCAAACAAGGCATAAGGGTCAGTATAGCCGCTTTTGTATCCGACATAATATCTTGGGAAAGCACCTTTTGTATGTCCGGAAAAGACAGCTATTGGCTTTGTGGATGTAATATAAGTACCTGTAATATCACTATCCCAATCCTGCACATAAGCAGAATTCATTTCGCCGAGAATTAAATAAGTCTGACCTTTCATTAAGTTTATAGTTTTTGACTGTCCAGGTCTTACTTTCTCAGTAGGTTTTGTTGGATAGTAAGTAACACTCGTATTATCTTCAGTTGCAACAACAAGAATTTGTGGTGGCTTCATTTCGTCTATCTGGTCTAAATACATATTTAAAGTTACATATTTTTTACCTAACCAGTCAACTGGTATCACACGAAAAGCTTCACCAGTCCATTCATAGCTGTAATATACGCATACAGAAATAGGGTCTTCAGCTAATAAGTGAATTCCGTTGTTTGTTATAACTTCAGATTCTCTAGCCATAAGCTGGTCATCTAAAGCAATTTCTGTAATTTGATTTGAGCGAACAACATAGTTTTTAATTAGCCCTATTTCTGGAATTGTCATTCTTACTTTTGTGTCAAACTTCGATGATACCCATATTGCTATTGGTGGTATATCACCTCTTAGGTTTTCATGTTGCAACATCTTGCAATATGGCAATCCAAACCAATACTCTCTACCTTCTGTTATTTCGCTATCTTGGGCTTTTAATGAATACGAAAAACTTGAAAGCAGAGAAAGTAAGAATATGATTAAAAAAGATTTTGATAAAAATTTTTGCATTTCTGCCTCCTTATATAATTTATTAATATTTAAACATTTCAAAATATTTTTATTTCAATATATGTATATTATCAATTTTTTTTGAAATTTCCAAATATTTTTTGAATATTTTTTAATTTTTTAAAAAAATAACCTGTATTTTTAAAACATAAATAATAAAAATGTTACAAACTTTTTTAATAAAATCAAATCAAAAATAATCAAAATATTTTTATTTGTAGATACACTATGTAGGAATAAAGATTTACAACATCTCAAAGATGTAGTACATCTTTATTTCCAGTCATAATATCAACTTGTTGCTCGTATGACTGGAATAAAAAAAACTGTTTCAGAATCTCAAATTCAGTTATAATCTCACAGCAATGACAACGCTATTTTTTTTAACCAAAACTTTACGAAAGTTACTTAACTTTTGTAACGTTTTGTGGAGTAAGAAATAACGTTGTAATTTGCAACGAGGTGAGTAATGACAGATTATATTGATATTGTTGTTGCTGGTTTGGTCTAAAATTTTATATCAAATTACATCAAAAAAATTATATTAGCTTTTATTTCTGTTTTCATTATTTTTGCACAATGATATTATTGTTATTATTTAAAAGAGATAAGATATGGCTATTGAAATTGAACAGTTAATAAAATACTTGAGTATTCTTGGGTTTACAAAATCCGATACAAATGATTTTTATCATAAAGTTTATGATTCTTTAGATTATACAATTTCTATAGACATTAAAAAAGAGAAGATTGATTATGGCTCTAAAATAAAACTTGGAGACCATACTACTTCTAACTTTGAAAAATCAGAAAATTTCGTTGTTCTTGAATGTGTGAATAGACTACTTGAGAAAAAATATAGACCTGAAGATTTAGAACTTGAAAAAAGATATAAATTAGGAGGCCAAAATAAGAGCGGTAAAACCGATATATTTGTTAGAGGTAAAAATAAAAAAGCTCTTATTATTATTGAGTGTAAAACATTCGGATATGAATTTAATAAAGAAATGGAAAGGATGAGAGAAAATGGAGGACAACTCTTTTCATATTACCAGCAAGATAAAAGTGCTAAATTTCTTTGTCTTTATACTTCTCAATTTGTAGATGATAAAATTGAGAATAAGTATAAACTTGTTTATACAGAAGATAAAAAAGAAGAAATTGAAAATCAAAATTCAACAGAACAAATAATTACATTTTCAAAAGCAACCCATGTTAAAGAATTAGTTGAAGTTTGGAAATATAAAGTTCAAAACAATATAATCAATGAATTTGAAGACGAAGGAATATTTGAGGAGTATTATCTTGAATATCAGCCGGGTGTTGGACCACTTAAAAAATCTTCATTAAAAGAGTTAGTATTTTATCGCAATGAACCAAACAATATTTACCGTCAATTTGAAGAATCGCTGCGCCATCACAATATTTCTGACCGCTCTAATGCTTTCAATCGTGTTATTTCTCTGATTCTTGCAAAAATTGTTGACGAAGAAAAAAGTGAAGATGAAGTTCTTGATTTTCAAATAAAACCTGTTGCCGATACACCTGAAGAACTCTACGACCGATTAGCAGAACTTTATAAGCGAGCAATGGACAAGTATCTGAAAGAAAAATACACATTTTATTCTGCTGAAGAAATTGAAAAAATTATTATTTCTTTTCCAAAACAAACTGCAAAAGATGAAATTAGAAGAATTTTAAAAGAAACGAAATACTATTCTAATAATGAATTTGCTTTTAAAGAGATTTACAATAAAGAACTTTTTGAGCAAAATTTTCTTGTTCTTAAAGAAATTATTCAACTTTTTCAACCTTTTAGGTTTAAATACAACAGGAAATCACAATTTTTAGGTGATTTTTTTGAAAACTTGCTTGAAGAAGGTTTTAAGCAAACTGAAGGTCAATTTTTTACACCTACTCCTTTAGCCAAATTTATTGTCTCTTCTTTACCTTTGAAAGAATATATCCTTAACAAAATTCAAAATGAAGATTCTGACTTTTTGCCAAGAATAATTGATTATGCTTGCGGAAGCGGACATTTCCTTACTGAATCTATTGAAGAAATCCAGCAAATTGTTGATGAATTACATTTCTCTGAGGATACAAATATTGATATGATTCTTAGTGAATATAAAAAATCAACTAAATGGGCAAAAGATTATATTTTCGGTATTGAAAAGGATTACCGGCTTGCTCGAACAAGTCAGGTTGCCTGCTTTATGCACGGCGATGGCGATGCTAACATAATTTTTGGTGATGGGCTTGAACTATGGAATGGTAAAAACGGTCAAAAGTATTATTTTGAAGATGAATCATTTGATTTCCTTGTTGCTAATCCTCCTTATTCAATTAAGGACTTTACCAAACATCTTAACGATAATAAATTAGCTAAATTTGAACTTTTAAATATTATAAGAAATTCCGAAAGCAACCCGGACGATATTGAAGTTCTATTCCTTGAAAGAATAAAACAATTACTTAAAGTCGGTGGTATAGCAGGTGTTTTCTTCCCAAGTTCTATTCTTTCCAATACTGGACTTTATACAAAAGCAAGAGAAATTTTAATTAAGAATTTTGAAATTAAAGCTATTTTCGAACCAAGTTCTAATGCTTTCGCTAAGACTGGAACTAATACAATTGTTCTATTCATAAAACGCAGAAATCCTAATTTTGCACTTGATTGCCGTTATATTGCTGAAGATTTAATAATGAACAACAAAACAAGAAAAAATGATTTTCTTGATTCAACCACTCTATTGAATAATTATATTAATTATCTTAAAATTGATATAGACGATTATAAATCTATCATCTCAAGAAATGCTAATGAAAATATTAAAACAACTGAATTTTTTGAAAATTATAGCAAAGCATTTTTTAATTCTTCTATACATAAAGAAGAATTAAAAAAATCAAGTTTTAAAAAGCTTAGCGATGAAGGAAAGAAAGAAAGATTAAATTCCTTACTATATGATTTTATTCTTGAAATAGAAACTGAAAAATTTGTATATTTTCTTTTAACTCACCGAAGAATAAATGAAAATAATTCTACCAAATTCATTCCTCAACAACTTGTAATTATTAAAGCTGGAAGCGATAACGACAGCCAACGTGCTTTTCTCGGTTATAAATGGAGTGATTCTAAATCAGGGGCAGGCAAAGGTATTCAATACAATCTTGATGAAAATAATCTGCACAATACTAAACTTTATGAAGTTAAAAGAATTGAAAAGGAATTTTACGGCAAGAAAGAAAATATCGAAAAAACTGAAAAGAATAATCCCGAAAAAGCTAATTATTATGTGTTTAATGCGCTGATGGATAATTTCGATTTTCAGATTTCATCCGATTTTGAAAACAATATTAATTTATCTTTTCTTGTTGATTGCTTCGATTTTGATAGGGTTGCATTTGACAAGCAAATAAGCTTAAATCCAAATATCAATTATCAATTTACTTCTAAGTTTGACATAGTTCCATTATCAAATATTTTGAAATTAATCTCAGGCTTAACTTATGACAATTCAGTAGTTAGCGATAAAGTTACTGAGTATCAAGTTCTAACTGCTTCGAATATTGATTTAAATACTTCAAAAATAATTTTTGACTCTATAATAAACCTAAAGTATGAACCAATTGATAGCGAAACTATCTTAAGGAAGAATGATATTTTTATCTGTACATCAAGCGGAAGTATTTCACATTTAGGAAAAATAGCATATTTCGATAATGAAAATACATACTATGCTGGTGGTTTTTGTGGTATTCTACGAAGTTCTTCAGAATTGACTCAAAAGTATTTGTTTAATTTGTTGAATTATTCAAAAGAATATCAGATATTTTTATCTAAATTTAAAGGTTCAAATATCAATAATTTAAAACTTGGAGAATTAGGATTATTCAAAATACCTCTTCCACCGCTTGACATTCAACAACAAATTGTTGATGAAATTGAAGTTTTAGAAGAAAAGGAAACAAAGGGAAAAGAGAAGATTGAGGAGAAGAAAGGTGAGATAAGTATAATGTTTGATAATTACTATAGTAAAGGTACGCCTACTTATTTGGATAATCTTTGTTCAATCTCAAGTGGTGGTACACCGAGAACAACGATTAAAGAATATTGGTCAAATGGAAGCATACCTTGGCTTAAATCTGAGGCTTGTAAAAATGACTACATAAGAGAATGTAATACTTATATTACTGAAATTGGATTAAAAAGTTCTAATACTAAAATGTTCTCCTCAAAAAGTACTCTTATTGCTCTTGTTGGGGCTACTAAAGGAAAAACAGGTTTTTTAATGTTTGATTCTACAACAAATCAAAATATTGCTGCTTTGTATCCAAAAGACTTAAATGTTTTGCATCCATTATATTTATTTTATTCATGTAAAAAATTATATGATGAAATATCAAAAGCTGGTGAGTATAAAATGATTAGCGTAGGTTTTCTTAAAGGCATGAAGATTAATTTAAATACTATTGATATTCAAAACGAAGTCATAACAAAAATCCTTGAAATTGAAAACGAAATAGAAGAAATAGAAAAATCTATATCTGGTATAGCAGAAGAGAAAAAATTAATATTGAAAAGATATTTGGAGTAAAAAGGTTTTATAAATCCTACTAATTTCCATCCCCCTTGCCAAAAAAAACAAAACCCCAGCTTCCTTGGAAGCCGGGGTTTAAATCTACATACGGATTAAACCGCAAATCTATTAATACATATCGCCCATTCCGCCGGGAGGCATCATTGGAGGATTTTTATCTTCACTTGGTTTTTCGACGATTGTAGCTTCGGTTGTTATAAGTAAACCTGCTACTGATGCAGCGTTTTCAAGGGCAACGCGTGCAACTTTAGTCGGGTCAATAACGCCGGCTTCGTATAAATCAACGTATTCTTCGCTTGCAGAGTTGAAACCAAAGGCGCCTTTGCCTTCTTTAATTTTGTGAACAACAACAGATGCTTCCAAACCAGCATTTGTAATGATTTGGCGTGCTGGCTCTTCGAGTGCTTTGCGGATAATATCAACGCCAGTCTTTTGGTCTAAATTAGTAGGAGTTAGTTTATCTAATTCAGGTAAGCAACGTAAATAGGCACAACCACCACCGGGTATAATACCTTCTTCTACGGCTGCTCTTGTAGCGTGTAATGCGTCTTCTACTCTGGCTTTCTTTTCTTTCATTTCAACTTCGGTAGCAGCACCAATTTTAAGAACTGCAACACCGCCGCTTAATTTAGCAAGGCGTTCCTGAAGTTTTTCTCTATCGTATTCGCTTGTTGTCTTTTCAATTTGAACTCTGATTTCATTGATTCTCTTTTTGATATCATCGGATTTGCCGGCACCTTCAACGATTGTTGTATTGTCTTTATCAATTGTAATGGTCTTTGCAGTTCCGAGATATGAAAGGTTTGCATTGTCAAGTTTGAAACCTTTTTCTTCACTAATTACAGTTCCGTTTGTTAAAATAGCAATATCTTCAAGCATTGATTTACGTCTGTCACCAAAGCCGGGGGCTTTAACAGCAGCAACTCTTAAAGTGCCACGTAATTTATTTACTACTAAGGTAGCAAGAGCTTCGCCTTCAAGGTCTTCAGCAATGATTAATAAAGAGCGGCCTGCCTGTGATACTTTTTCAAGAATTGGGAGTAAATCTTTAATAGCAGAGATTTTTTTGTCGTGAATTAAGATGTATGGATTTTCTAAAATGGTTTCCATTGAATCTGCATCTGTAACGAAATATGGTGATAAGTAACCTCTGTCGAATTGCATACCCTCGACAACTTCCATACCTGTTTCGGTTCCTTTAGCTTCTTCAACTGTAATAACGCCGTCTTTTCCGACTTTTTCCATTGCTGATGCAATAAGGTCGCCGATTGTGGAATCGTTATTAGCGGAAATACAGCCAACCTGAGCGATTTCTTTTTTACCTTCAACGTCTCTGCTCATTTCTTTCAAAGAAGTTGTAATTGTAGTAACAGCTAAATCAATACCGCGTTTTAAATCCATTGGATTTGCGCCAGCGGTAACGTTTTTCAAACCTTCGCGGTAAATTGCCTGAGCAAGAACGGTTGCGGTTGTTGTTCCATCGCCTGCGACATCACTGGTTTTGGAGGCAACTTCACGAACCATTTGAGCACCCATATTTTCAATTGGGTCTTCGAGTTCAATTTCTTTTGCAACTGTTACGCCGTCTTTGGTTACGGTTGGGGCGCCGAATTTTTTATCTATAATAACGTTACGTCCTTTGGGACCTAAAGTAACTTTTACAGCATTAGCAAGTTTATCAACACCTTTTTTTAAAGTTGAACGAGCTTCCTGATTAAAATTAATGATTTTTGCACTCATTTTTTTCTCCTTAAAATTTCTTTTTTAAATTAGTTAATAATAGCAAATATGTCTGATTCGCGCATAATTAAAAAGTCTTCGCCGTCAATTGTAATTTCGGTGCCGGAATATTTTCCATAAAGCACTTTATCGCCAGCTTTTACGCAAAGTGGTGTAAGTTTGCCGTCTTCAGCAGTTTTGCCTTGACCGACTGCAATTATTTCGCCTTGCTGTGGTTTTTCTTTTGCGGTATCCGGAATAATAATTCCGCCTTTTGTAACTTCAGCGGCTTCTGAAGCTTTTACTATTACCCTGTCGTGCAAAGGTGTTAGTTTCATTAGAACCTCCAATTAAATATTAAATAAAAAAATACTAAAATTTCATTTTAAAATAATTAGCACTCTTTGTAATTGAGTGCTAACATATTGACGCAATCATTTTTTTATTATTTTAAAAAAATTGAAAAATTTTTAATTGGGATTTATTTTTTTATTAATTGTGATATTGAAATAAACAAATTATATTAACAGTAGGAGTAGCTATGAAAACACAAGTAAAATTCATTTTAGTATTTGTTTTCTTTTTCTTATTATTTATTAATGCACAAAGCTATGAATGGCAGGAATCCTTTTTGCCAAATCATCCCAATATCTTAAAAACAGTTATAAAGAATAACAAAATTTATCTCTTTCCTGTGGAGAATTCTTATTTTTATTCGACTGATTTTGGTGAAAATTGGAACGAAGTATATTATCCAAGCAATGCTGGTTCATTACTTACAGCAGAATTTTTCGATGAAAACAATGGTTTAATTTTCTTTTTTAACCAACAAACTTATACTGTTAATGTATTAATGACAAGCGATGGAGGCGAAAATTGGAATTCGATTTTTAGTTTACCTTTAAATGTGGTTGCAGATATTAAATATACTTCAGAAAATGAAATATATTTATTTGGAACTGAGTTTAGCTTAACTACAGGTCAACAAACATCATTGATTTATTACTCAAATGACAAAGGGAATACCTGGAATAAGCTTAATTCCGTAGAAGGGAAATATGTTTACTGTGGCTATGTTTTTGCTGATTCATCAATTATTACTGCTGATGAGTTTGGAAATATACACAAAACTACTAATAATGGCGAAAGTTGGGTTATAAAATATTCTTCAGATAACAGCGTAAAAACTGTAAGGCGTTTTAGATTCTTTAATCATATTGGTTTTTCAACTGGTCAAAATAACGTAATTCTGAAAACTACCGATGAAGGAGAAACATGGATTTCATTAGCTACTGATATTGATAGTAAATATAGTATGAATATCATTGATTTTCTTTATATTGACAGTAGCAAATATATTATTGTAGGCAAAGTAAGTCGCTATGAAAATCCCGGAGCAGTTCTATATACAATGAATGGAGGAGAAAACTGGAACGAAATATATAGTTTTCAAAGTTCCCTTACAAATGTAAATGTTATAAAGGATTCCATTTTATTTATAAACGGTGGTGCTGGTATAATCCTTACTACCAATTTAAATAATATTACAGATGTAAATGAGCAAATTCTAAGTTCATCAAATTCTTCAATAATAGCCAATTATTCCGATGGTATTCTAACTGTTAATTTTCCAGAAATTTTATTCAATGAAAACACAAAACTTCAAGTTTATGATTTTCTGGGAAATAAAGTAGAATATAACAATTTAAGTTATTCTCAATATCAAATCTCTGCTGTAATGAGAAATAAATTAGCAAATGGAGTGTATTTTATAAAAATAGCAATTCATGGAAAGCAATACTCAGCTAAATTTATTGTATATTAATGATTAGAATATCAGTCATAAGAACAGTAAGTTGCTCGCATGACATTTCTCATTTTCACTCCTTCCAAAATTCAATTTTGGAAGGAGATTTTATCACATTTTTAACTTATATGAAGTAAAAAAAAACAGATGCCCTGCATCTCTGAGATGTAGGATATCTGTTTTTTATTAAACATATCCTTTGGTAGCAATAACTTGTGAGATTCTTAGCTGCTCTTCAGAATGACAGGGTAAATTTATGTCATCTCCATAAAAATAATAGTCTTCCTTTTTCTTTTGATTCGAAATGATATTAAAATCGAATAATAAAAACAAATTAGTAGGTATTACTTTATATAGTAACTCACCTTACGCAATTCTATTTTAAGATTTTAAACAAGTTAATTTGATGCACTATTTTCTTTTTAACACAAGTACCATTCCCCTCTTGAGAGGGTCAAGGGTGTGTTCTTGGTTGTTCATAATCAATAAATTTTGTCTTAAAATACGATAGTTTTAATTAATATGGTTTATGAAAATAAGTTCGCTTTAATCAAATAAGCTACATAAATCATTGATTAAAGGATTACTTCTATTCCCAAATTTATTAACAGAAAAATGAATAAGAACACACCCCTGCCCCTCTCAAGAGGGGAATGCGTAATTTGAGATAGTAAATCAAATCTCTTATTGCAAAATATCAATTTCAGTAGAATTACGATTGACTTCCAAAACCTCAAACTCTTCAGAAGGAACTTTTAAAAATTCTCCGACTGATTTAACAAGCAATTGATAATTAAGTTTAGCAATAATTTTCATTTTTCCTTCAGCACCGTTGATAGGTATTTTAAAAGTAAAAGTTTCAATTTTTGTTTCACGTGGACCAATGCGGTAATCAACACCAAGTGAAGCAGTATTCCATTGTTGGATGGTCATTCTGCCTTCAGTATCAAAATATGGCATACGGAAAATACGATTGCCTTTTTGAATATCATCACGCTTTACTCCTTTAAAATTCGGGTCTTTAAGTGGAATACCCATATCCTGATATGCGAGAATATCATCAGAAATAGTATATTCTTCGCCTTTGAAACCTTTTTTATCAACAGGGATATGGAATTCATTCCCTTTGGCATCAACGGCATCAAGCTGGAGCCATACTAATCTGTCTTCCACAGAGCCGGTAGGAAATTTATGTCCGGTTTTTTGATTAAACAAAGTAACAGTAAATTTAACAACATCTCCCGGCTCTGCTTCTTTTAAATCGGAATAAATTCTTAATTCGATAGTACCTTTTACTTTGCCTTTGTCATGAGCGCCGTTGAAAATATGCTGCCTAACGTCTTCATAGACTTTGCCGAGAGCAGCTTTTTGAGAAGCAGCACGTGGCATGTGGCAATCCTGACATTGAACTCCTTCTTTTGAATATGGTCCTTCTTTCCACTCTAAATGCGTAGATTTTACCCAAATCCCAAAAGGACTCATTTCGTTATGACAAATACCACAAAAATCACCTGTTTTCATTATTGGATTTATTGCTATTTTATGATTTGGAGAAGACATTTCACCAATACGGGAATTGTACTTTGTTAGTCCGGGTTTTACGATATAATTGAAATTATAAGGAATATCTCCTTGAAATCCAGTTATTGTATGGCAGACATCGCAAGATACTGCTTCATTGGCACGTGTATTTTCTGAAGGTCGCCTGGGCGGTATGTCGCCAGTTAGGTATGCCATTGGGGTATGACAGCCATTGCATCCAGCTTCTACTTCTGCAACTTTTTCATCAATTTTTGCATGGGGAAGCGCCAAATCATAATATTCTATTTCGTCCCAGTGATGAATAAATGCCTGTGCCATCATTGATTGTTCCCATTGCCGGTACATATCTGAATGACAAGCTGTTCCACAATATTTTGGAGTTTGAAAATCGCTGTATTTGTATTGTGGCTCTTCGGTTTTATATATAAATGAATAGGAATACAAACTAGTTGCAATCAATATAAAATATAGTAATTTTCTTTTCATATTATCTCCTAAATTTCTATTTTTTACTTTTATAATTTATAGAAAAGATATGAATAAAAAAACTATTTTTTGATTTATTTATCAAAAAAAAAGGTGAATACGCATAATCCATTCTAATATTTTAAATTTTTAAAAGACTTGGAAAATTATTATTTATATAATTGATTTGAAAAAATATGTAATTATTTTTAACGTCAATATTTTAATTAATAACTAAAATTTAAAGAAATGAGAATAGAAAAATTAAAATTTGAAAATTTCAAATGCTTAAAAATTTAGAGCTTGAACTGGGAAAGCTGACACTTTTAACTGGTGCAAACAGCAGTGGAAAAAGAACAAGAAAGTAGCTTAGATTATGAAAACTAAATTATTAATTTTATTTGCAATTATAATATTTACTTCAATTACTCCAAATTGCCTTGCAAAAAAGAATGATTACCCAAACCGCAAGCCATTCAAGTTGGATTTAGAAATTAACGATACAAATTATTTTCAGGCAGAAATACCGGAATCACCAATTGTTTTGGCATCAAATTCTGTTCAGCTTTATCCCGGTGAAGAAATATATATTGAAGTCGAACTTGACAGCGTAAATAAAATTAAAAGTATAAAATCTGTAAAAAAGAATTTGAATCCAAAAACTACATTAGTTATTTCTTTTGAGCAAATTGCTAAAAAGCATATTCACGACAAAATGGTGCTTTCTATTTACAATCCTTTCGATATGGAATTGATTTACAAACCGAGTTTGCTTTTATTTAAAATTAGTGACTGGCTATTGAAAAAAGATATTATAGCACCAAAAAATCAATTATCAGTAGAGGTTTTTCCTGAACTATCAATATCAATAATTTTACTGGATTTAGAATTTAGAAAATAAATCCACTTAAAAAACAATTCAAGTTATTCAAAGTAAAATCATATTAGCAATTTTTGCTTTCTGTTTGGTTATCTTTTATTCCTGTGAATACCAACCAACTGGCACTAATTTTTAGAATATTGATTCTAACATTTACTAACTCACCTTACGCATTCCCCTCTTGAGAGGGGAATGGTACTTGTGTTAAAAAGAAAATAGTGTATCAACTTAACTTGTTTAAAATCTTGAAATATAATTGCGTAAGGTGAGTTACTAAAATAATTAAAGCCAATAACCCAATAACATTTCATCTGCAGGAAGGAGAATTGCATTTATTACAATAAATATGTTCTAAACCAATTGGTGTAGTAGCAAGTCCTCCTTTTGAAGTTTCCTTATATTTTTCCTGCATATTATTCCCAATTTCCCTCATTGCCGGCATAACTTCATCTAATGGAATCAAGGATTCAACCCCCATCAAACTCATAAATGCAGAGTTTAACGCTTCTACAGCTTTAAAAGCATTTCTTTTAATGCAAGGAATATTAACTCCGCCGGCAAGTGGGTCACAAACCAAACCCAATGAATTCTTAATAGCTAAAATATAAGCGTGAAATAGTTGTTCATCAGTTCCACCGAGTATTTTACAGGCATATACTGCACCCATTCCGGCGCCTGTTCCAGTTTCTGCCTGACAGCCGAATCTTGCTCCAGATGGTGCTACCCATTTAGAAGAAATAGCCCCGAAAAGCCCTGCTATTAAAAAAGCTTCAGTGCAAATTTTAATTTCCTCTTCTGTATTCAAATCGCTTTTCAAATAAAATTTTAACCCTTCGTGGACTCCGGGCAATATGCCGCTTGCGCCACCGGTCGGAAGAGCAAGAATCTTCCTTGAAAGCGCGTTGCTCGTCATTGCTGTAATAGCACCAATGGAAGCAGCTTCAAAAATATTTTTCGGTTTGTTCTTTATAATTGTTTGATAAGTATTAATAATATTTCTTTTTTCGAGATTTTCTGTTGTTGTAAATTTAATTATAGTTTTAGCACTTTGCACCATTGTTTCGTGCAGCCGCTGTGCTTCATTATTGATTATTTCAATAAGTTCAGTTGAATGAACAGGCAAATTTAAATGCCAGTTTTCATACATATAAGCAGCATCTAATAAGTTCCAATGCGGATTATTTTCGAGAAATTCTTTCAAATCATCGAATCCAAAGAATGAAAGTGTTTCTGGCTCCGAATCTTGCATAAATCCAATTTTATCTTTGATACCTTTCATTTTTGTAGCAAAGGAAGAAATATTAGGAATGCTTTTATAATGAAAATTGTTGTTTCCGTCTAAGAGCGGAATTTCTGGATTATTATTTCTGAAAAAGATTTTAGTGCCGTCAATATTAAATTTATTTACCCATTTCCATTCATTTTGGAAAATATTTTGCATTCTTTCGTTATTTATACCTACAGCTTTAATTTGAATTTTTCCACCACCGAGAGATTCGCCAACAATAATAAGCTCATGGGCACTCAAATCAAAATTATGATTGAATTTTGTATCAGCAAAAATTATTGCAGTATTTACGTGCAGTTTTAAATTATAATCTTCAAAAATGCTTTCATATTCTTCTATTTTATTATCAAGTGAATCATTATTTTCGTTGTTCGGGAACATATTTCTATAGCCCAACCAATTGATTTTAACAGAATCGAAAGCAAATTTATTTTCTTCCGGAAAATAATCAAAATGAGCAATTTCTTCATCAGTTTGCTCCCTGTCTTCGAGTAAACCTGCAGCTAAAGCATTGACAGTTTTATGACCTTCTCCAGTATCGTAGAATGAGCCAAGCAGCAAGGAAGAAACAAACAATTTATCGGTCTTCTTGTTCTTTAAAAATAATTTGATAATTCTGTTTGCAACTCTTCCGATTCTATTGGCACCGCAAGTGTGAGAACTTGATGGACCTACCATATCCGGACCTATTATATCAAATATGCTGATATTCCTGTCCAAATTATTTCTAATATGAGATTTAGTATATCTGAAAATATGATATATTATTTTGCTTACATCGTTTAAAATACTTTCTTTATCGAAAATTCTTTTCTCATTCTTTCTGTATCTTAAAGTCAGATGATAATATTCATAATCTTTTGCTACTTTTATTCCCCAAAATTGGTATTCAGAAATAGAGCCATCAATTGAATATCTGTCATTGATTAATATATTGGAAAGATTTTCAAATCCTTTTTTATAAATTAATTTACCGAAATCTATTATTTTTGGGGATTTGATTACAATGTCCAGTTCAAATTCAATTTCCAAGCCACTCCCTGCCGGCTTAATAGATGTCAATGAAATTGAATAATTTCTGCGTTGATTGTTTTTATTTTGATTTTCTTCTGTATTTTCATCGTTTTCAGAAAAATAACTTTTAATCTCCGCCTTTTTGAAAGGAAAAGCATTTGAAATTACTTTTACTTTTATATTATTATGAACCTCGTTAAATATATTGATTTTGTATTTATTCGATTTTGCAATTTTTTGATAATAATCTTCACCGATGAATTGATGTAATTCATTATTATTATATGTAATAAAAGCAATTTGCTCCTTTTCCTTTGATACCCATATCCTTGAGGACACTTTAGGAATTGTATGAAAGTTCAGGCAGTTAATTTGATTGAATGTAGATTGCTTATGCACAGGCAGCTTGCGTTGGGTCTTTGAATTGATTGTTTTACTTCTGACATACTCGATTTGTTCAATTTCAATTACTTCATCATTTTCAATATTTTTTTTACTTTCAAAATCAAAAGGAGTATATTTATGAAAGCAGATAAACTCATCAATATTGTATTTTGTTTCAGCAATACGATAGATATAATCTAAATATTTGAAAGGCGAATCATCTTTTTTAAAGAAATAATCAAACCTGTTAGTTAAATTCATAAAGCAATCAATCAGGTCATTTGTAAGACTGCCCCTTAGCTCGCATCCATTTGTTTCCGTTGGATAATAATGAGCGATTAATAAAATATTTGGAATTTTGGATTTGTAATGGCTCGCTAAATTCTTTATTATTTCTATGCCTGTTGTTTCAGAATTAAGATGATAATCTAAAATAATAATGTCATATTCAAAAAAAGTCTCAAAATTATTCTGCAATGAAACAAATTTCATTTCTGTTCTGTCAAATTTTTTTGTCCGCCGAACTGAAATACTGTCCTTTTCAAGTGCCTTTATATCATCAATTCCTTCTATAATAATTGGCAATTTAGCTACTTCCAAAAACCAGGGATAATCAGTCAATTGGTTAAGCTCGTCATCAATTATCAGAATTTTAAAAAAAGAATTACACTCCATTTATACCCCAAAACTCAGTTAGTTTAGTTACATAATTTGAATACAAAAATAAGAAGAAATAATTCATTGAAAAAACTGATATGTTATTTTATTTATACGCATTAATTTTTGCTTCTGTTAATTCAGAATTTGTCAAATCGGGATAATCATTCCTTTTAACTTTGCAAAAATTCGAGACATACAAACTCAACTTACAGTCTGATATTCAGTAATCTCTTTTTATCCAAGAATTTTCCATTTTATTGAACTCTTTTTAGTAATTATTCAAATGACTTTTTATATTATTCAAATGACTTTTTATATTATTCAAATGACTTTTTATATTATTCAAATGA
>CAZCHH010000024.1:0-13660 GCA_964498585.1 uncultured Hyphomicrobiales bacterium | reverse complement strand
CTTTTTATATTAGCGAACAAAACGGAAGACTTAAAATCTCCGGCGGAAGACCTGAAATCTCCGGCAGAAGACCTAAAATCTCCGGCGGAAGACCTAAAATCTCCGACAGAAGACCTAAAATCTCCGACAGAAGACCTAAAATCTCCGGCGGAAGACCTAAAATCTCCGGCGGAAGACCTAAAATCTCCGGCAGAAGACCTAAAATCTCCGGCAGAAGACTTAAAATCTCCGGCGGAAGACCTGAAATCTCCGGCGGAAGACTTAGAATCTCAATTTTACTGATTAAATGCAGAATTATTCTTTAAAAAGCATATCTACTATCTTTGTAATCTTTTCTCAAAAAGTCAATGAGTATGGTGCATAAAAAAAATTTTTGTTACAAATCATTATCTTAATTGTTTAAAAAAGTATGTAATTTTGTTAGATAAATAATAACAAATAAATTTTAAGTAATAAATGGAAAAATCAAATTATCAGTATTTGAAAAACAAGCGTCTTGCAGCAATAGATTTTGGTTTGAAAAGGGTAGGATTAGCAGTATGCGACCCAATGCACATAACAGTTTCTACACGTCCAACGCTTGACTATACATCTAATGACTTTTGGACAGAATTGCTGTCATTTTTAAATAATGAAAAAATTGAAGCAATAGTTGTTGGGGCGCCGTATAATTTTAACAATAAAAGTTCTAACATATTGTCTAAAGTAATGGAGTTTGTCAAAGAATTAAAAGAAAAAACAACACTTGAAATATTGCTTTACGATGAATCATATTCAAGCAAAAAAGCAAGTTCTGTAATGTTAGAAATTGGAATGAAAAAAAAACAAAGACAAAAAAAGGGAAATGCAGATAAAATTGCAGCCGCAGTTATTTTACGTGAATTTTTAAATGAAATAATATGAAGAGATTATCTTTTATAGCTATAATTATTTTAGCAATTGCATTAGAATCATTAAGTCAGTCGGGTCATTTAGCTGGAAACCAAAGAGACAAAAGATTGCTTTTTGATTTTGGTTTAACTTTTTTTGCTGAAATTATTGAAACGCCTACAAATGATATTGATTCTGTTATAGCAAATATTTGCTATAGAATACCATACAAAATATTACCTTTTAAAAAAGTTCCGGACAAGGATTTATTCTTTACGATTTATAGTATTGAAGCAGAGTTTAAAGATAAAATCGGAGTAATTCGCAAAAGAGTGTATGACAACGATACCATTTTCATTAATGATTATGAAGATTCAAAATCAAATAAGTTAAATAAAATTGGTATATTTGAAACGACTGTCGCAATGGACGAATATCAAATCTCTGTCAAACTTACTGATGCAAATTCAAAATTAGTTAAAGAAATATCTCTTAATCAATTTTTCAATAAAATTGGAGGCGAAAGAGAGCTTTTAGGCGCTCCCATTTTTGTTTATAAGGAGAATCCGGATAGTGATACTTTTTTCCCTTTTTTATATGGCAACAATATCAATTTTGCCTGCTCGAATGCATCAATATTATTTCAAATAGCTTTCGATTCTGATATATTTGAACTTGATTATCAAATAGAACCTTTTTTTGATAGAAAACAAGAATTCTTTTGGGATAAATCTGCATTTTTAAGCGGTAAAGTATTTCCACAAAAAAATAAAACTTTTAAAATCAATTTCGAGAATAATAGAATTTCTCAAAAAATTATTGATATTAATTCAAATTTGAACAAGAATGACAGCATCGAACTTGGCGTTATAGAAATAAATATTCCAGAAAATCAAATTATTCCGGGAAATTATCTGCTCACTCTTTGGAGTCCTTCTTCCAAGGATTCTATAAAAGTAAATTTTAAAATTGACTGGTTTGATATGCCCGTTTCTTTACGCTCTCCGGACTTCGCAATTGAAGCGATGTATTATATCTTAAATGATGATGAATTTAAAGAATACCGCAGTGGCTCAAGGAAAGATTTATTTTTAAAAATTTTGAAATATTGGAAAATTCAAGACCCTACTCCTGAAACTCATTATAATGAGTCTATGGCTGAATATTTCAGACGCGTAGATTATGCGTCTCTTAATTTTGGAACATTTACTCAAAAAAATGGTGTAAAAACTGATAAAGGAAAAATTTATATCCTTTACGGGAATCCCTCCTCTATCAAGCAATCCTACGAAAATGATGTTAATACTGAAATTTGGAAATATGACAATTTGAAGAAAGAATTTATTTTTGTAGCAGAATCCTCAAATAATTTTCTTTTAAAAAAAGTTATAGAAAAGTAAGATTTTCAGGAAAGTTCTTATAATTGAATTTTATAATTCACCTTACAAATGACATCTTTAGGTTTTTCTGTCATTCTGAACCCCCTAAAAAATGAGAATTTTTTTTTAAAAGGATATGAAATAACTATATACTGCCATTCTGACGAATGTCAGAATCCATCTTTATTATTGTGCGGTTGCTATTCTATATTTGATATTACAAGGAAGCATTGGGCTTGCCCAAATGAACAAACAAGTGAGCAAGCTCACTTGCTTTTCCAAGATGTATTCTGGCATACGCCAGAATGACATAGCTACTTTTATCGAACAAAACCTTCCGAAAGTTTGAAACTTCGGAAGGTTTCTTGACTTTACGAAAGTTTAAAAGCTAAACTATCTAATCATATATAAACACTCTTGTTATATTGCAAGATTTAACAAGAAATGAATTATTTTGCTTCTTTCTTTCTTATTTTCATTTCAATTTTATCTAATGGATTATCTTTTTTATCTCTAGGAGAGCTTACAATTTTATCAACAACGTCCATACCTGTAAGAACAGCACCATAAACAGTATACTGGTTATCAAGATATGGAGCATCGGCAACACAGATAAAGAATTGAGACGTAGCACTATTTGGGTCTGGAGTGCGGGCAGCAGAGAGAATACCTCTTTTATGAGGAGTTGGATTAAATTCTGCAGGAACTTTTGTTTGAGTAGGGTCGCCACCACCCCAGGTATCTTTTGGTTTGTTCTTTGAATTTGGGTCGCCACCTTGAATCATAAAGCCAGGTATGACTCTGTGAAAGGCAGTTCCATCATAATATTTTATTGCGACTAAACTATCAAAATTGTGGCAGTGCTTCGGTGCTATATCCGGATAAAGTTCAATAACTATATCACCTAATGAATTTCCGCCCTGGCTTACAGAAATGATATACTCTGGATTCATTTTCTTTCCTTGTTTTGTTTCTTGTTTTGATTTTTGACTTAATAAATCGTTATTTGTTACTCCGATTAAAATTGCAACGAAAGTAAAAATTGCAATCATTCGATATGCTTTTGACATTTTAATCCTCAAAAATTGTTTTAAAAAATTTATTTATTAAATTTAGGGAAGTTCTCAAAATTGTCATTCTTCACTACGTTGTCTATGGCATCTTTTCTTGTCATTCTGAACGAAGTGAAGAATCCAGAGAATAGTGGTTAAAAGAAATTTTTCTGGATTCTTCACTTCGTTCAGAATGACTGTGTTATATCATTTCTATTTAAATAAAGTGCTTACTTCATTTTGTAGTTCAGAATGACAAACAAAATTGTATTTTTGAACTTACCTTAGACTATTGACTAATTTTAGCTTTTTTTATTTTGATATAATTAATTTTTATTGGCTTTAGTGGAATTCCATCAGAATAACCGCGGTCGCTCGGCTCAACCTGGACAGCAGAAATATTTTCAACGACATCCATTCCACTTATTACTTTTCCAAAAATTGTCCATTCGTTATCTAAATTGACTGCTTCATCTAAACAAACAAAGAACTGGCTTGAATTTGTGTTTTGCCCACGATTTGCCATTGCAACCGTCCCTTTGATATAACCTAATTTATAGCTTGGAGTATTTGGATTTAGCTCATCTTCAAATTCTTTTCCGTAATAGCTTTTTCCGCCCAGTCCCCATTCATTCTTTTTTTTAATACTTTTTGTATTTGGGTCTCCTGCCTGAATCAGAAAATTTCTTGCAACTCTGTGAAATAGTATTCCATTATAGTATCCCTGACGTGCAAGCCCAACAAAATTATTTACAGTTATGGGAGCATCTTGCCCGTAAAGAGCAATCACAAAAGTTCCCATATTAGTTGTTACAGTAGCATGATGAGTTATTATGGAAGTGTCTTCGGGAATACTGCGCGGTGTTTTTTGAAGTGTTAAATGATTTTCTTTTTTTTCCAGAGTTTGAGTACTTTTATTTATATTTTTCTGAGCAGAATCATCTTGCTTTTTACTGTTGCAGGCAAAAAGCAAGATGATTAAAAAAAAACATATTAAGTTATTCTTTTTCATTATTCACAATCAACTCACAATCTTGAAATAGAAATAAGCCGTTCATTTTCATCTTTTGGATTGAAATCAATTTGGACGATATAGCTTTCAGCCGGTAAATCGCCATTTGCTTTTTCAGCCCATTCAATTAATTTAATGGAATTATCGGAATAGACACATTCCTTAAATCCGATTTCGTCAAGTTCCGGAAGCTTTTTTATTCTATATAAATCAATATGGTAGATTATAACATCATCGCCATCAATTTGTCCTTTATATTGATTCATAATATTGAAAGTAGGACTGACAACGATTTCTTCTACATCAAAAAAATCGCAAATACCCTTAATAAATTGAGTCTTACCAGTACCAAGTGTGCCAAAAAATGCAACAGTATCGCCCGGTTTAAGCTTTTTTGCAAAACTGTAGCCAAGCTCAACAGTTTGATTTTCACTATTCGATATATATGTTTCTTTTTCCATATACAAATATATGAAAAAAAACATTAATAAAAATTAATTATCTTGGTTTCAGAGTTACAACCGGAATAATCATTTCTTCCATAGAAATACCGCCGTGCTGGAAGCTGTCGCGGTAACGCTGCACGAAATAATGGTAATCCGTTGGATAAACAAAATAATAATCTTCTTTAGCAATAATGTTATTAACAGTAATACCGAGATTAGGTAATTTGAAATAAGCTGGGTCTGGTATTTGCATTGCATGTCTTGCGTCTGCTTTTACGTTTTTTCCAAATTTGTATCTTAAGCAGGTTGTTGTTTCCTTGTCGCCAAGGACTTTAACACCGCGTAGGCAGCGGACTGAACCGTGGTCTGTGGTTATAACTATTTGAACATCTTTCACATTCGCTAAAGCGCGAAGCATTCCAAAGAAACTTGAGTGAAGAAACCAGGATTGTGTTAAGCTGCGATAAGCCGCTTCGTCCGGCGCAATTTCCTTTAATATTGCATAATCGGAGCGGGAGTGAGCTATCATATCAACAGCATTTAGCACAATTGAAGTAAGATGATTCTTTGAGAACTTCATTATGTCTGCTTCAATTTTTTTACCAAATTCAGTTTCGTGAATTTTTATGTATTGATGATAAGACCTCAATTTTATATTTCTTCTTTTTAGCTGCTCATCCATCAGTTCTTTTTCATAAGCATTTAATTTATGGTCTTCTGAATTCAATTCTTTAGACCACCACTGAGGGTAATATTTTTGTATATCAGCAGGAAAAAGCCCACTGAATATTGAATTTCTAGCATAAGGAGTTGCTGTAGGTAAAATTGAGCAGTAATAATCTCGTTTGAATGAATAAAAGGGAGCAAGCAGTTTTTCCATAATTAGCCATTGGTCTGCACGCATACAATCGACAACAAAAAAGAAAGTCGGCTTATCGTTTTTTAAAAGCGGAAATAAATATTTTTCAGTTACTTGAGGCGAAAGTACCGGATGAACAGTATCATCTGGAAAAGCATTGAGCCAAGCTTTATAATTATTTTCTATGAACTTGGAAAATTCAGAGTTACATTCACGCCACTGATTTTGCAACGTTTCGTAAAATCCTAAATCGGGGTATCTGTCAAGTTCGATTGACCAGTTAACTAATTTTAAATATAATTCTTTCCAGTCGTTCCATTCCAATGGCTCGTAAAGTTTTTGGGTAATTTCATTAAAGCCCTTAAAGTAATCCTGAGTTAGCTTGTCTTGTTCAATTGTTTTTGTTTCTAAGAATTTTTTGCAGGCAGCTAAAATCTGTGCAGGATTAACTGGTTTTGTTAGGTAATCATCAATTTTCTTACCAATAGCTTCATCCATCAAGCTTTCTGCTTCGTTTTTTGTAGCCATCACAACGGGAGTAGAAGAGTCAATATCTTTAAGTAGTGGCAGGGTTTCGATTCCACTCATTCCAACCATCATTTCATCTAGGAAAATCAAATCAAAATGCTTTTTCCGGACAAGTTCAATAGCATCTTCGCCATTCATTGCGGTATCTACTTCATATCCTCGCTGTTGCAATAAAAGGATATGGGGACGCAGTAATTCTATCTCGTCATCAATCCATAGAATTTTGCCTTTGACATCACTCATTTACGCTTCCTTTTTCTGTTTAAATAAAAATATGACGTTTTTATTTCTGTTTAATTTTCTTTTTATTGTATATTTGCATTGTTAATATTTATTTATTAAAATATTATGTCGAAATTTGAAAAAACAAATATTGAAATAATAAAAAATGGCAAGGAAGCTAAAATTTCTTTAAATGGAAGTTTTACTCTTAAAGATGCACCTTATTATAAAGATTTTAATTCTTACTTTAAACAAATTGAAGAAGTAAACTCTTTTGCACTTGATTTTTCAAACATCAAAGAATATGATTCTTTTCTCGCTGCTGTTTATTTTAAATTTGCTGAATATTCTAATGAAAATAATATTCAGTTAGAAAGAATTAATCAAACTGATGAAATTCAGAATATGATTGATATTCTTACAAATGGTTTAACCGACGAAAATATTGATGAATTAGAAAAAAAAGAATCTCAATTTAAGAGTTTGATTGAAGACATAGGAAAAAGAACGAAGGCAGTTTTAGAAGACAGCTATCATTTTGTTGAGTTTTTTGGCGATTTGATTATTAAATTTTTATCTATAATTATTTTTCCACTGCAAGTCAGATGGAAAGATTTCCCTTTTCATTTTATTCGGGCTGGAGCAGCAGCACTTCCAATCGTTATACTAATAATATTTTTAATCGGACTTATTACCGGCTATCAGGGTGCAGTTCAACTGAAACAATTTGGAGCCGACATTTACATAGCAAATCTAATTGGAATTTCAATTACCCGCGAACTTGCACCACTTATGACTGCAATACTTGTTGCAGGGCGTTCCGGTTCTGCTTTTGCTGCTGAAATCGGAACAATGAAAGTTTCTGAAGAAATAGATGCTTTGCGCTCAATGGGATTTAATATAACTAATTTCCTTGTATTGCCAAGGGTCCTTGGTGTCTTACTCGCAATGCCGATTTTGACAATTATAGCTGATATTGCTGGAGTGCTTGGTGGACTTATTGCTGCTATTTCAATTTTAGATGTAACAATTTCCGGTTATTTAAATCAGTTGCAAATTGCAGTTGGAATCAGTGATATTTTAACCGGAATTATTAAAAGTTTAATATTTGGTTTTGGGATTGCTGCTGTTGGTTGTTTTAGAGGTATGCAAGTCAGGGGGGGTGCTGAAAGCGTTGGTAAGTTTACCACTGCATCAGTTGTAACCGGGATTTTTTTAATTATTCTTTTCGACTCTATTTTTACTTTTGTTTTTCAAGCATTGGGAATTTAATTTATGAATAAAGAGAGTTTTTTTACATTAACTCCCGAAAGGGTAAAATATGACCAGTTTTGGATTGATATCCGTCAGCGTAATCGTTGGTTAATACTGCTTCGGTATGGCGCAGTTGTGATGCTAATTTCTATGTGTTTATTTATTGATGCTATTGAAAGCTTTTTCCCTAAAATAGATTTTTATGAAATACCATTGTGGATTATTTCCTTTATAATTTTGATTTACAATATCATTTTTCATAAAATATGGATAGCAGCTCCAAATATAAAACTAAAAAATCTGAAACTCCATAGTTTACATTTTTCTTTGTTCCAGATTTGTTTCGATTTCTGTGCCTTGATTTTTTTAATATATTTTACTGGTGGAGTGGAATCACCTATAAATGCTTTTCTGATTTTCCATATTATTATTGGCAGTTTATTGCTTCCCGGCACTGTCATTGGATTGATTCTGGCTGTTGTAATTATAGTACAGGCAAGTTTATCAATATTAAGCTATTATGATTATATTCCTCAATTTTCAATAATTGGTTTGCTGCCAGAAACACTCTATGATAATATCTCATATATTTTAATTTTTTATTTATTTTTAACTCTTACACTTTCAATTTGTATTTATCTTACAAATTCAATAGCAAAACAACTATATATTCGGGAACGTCTTTTAACAGATGCATATAAAAATTTAGAGAATGCTGAACGTGAAAAATCTCAATATGTTATGTCAATTGTTCACGATTTAAAGACTCCTATCGCTGCTGCTCTTACTTACTTAAATATGATATTAGAAGGTAATCTTGGCGAAATTCGAGATGAGCAAAAGAAACCGCTTAAACGCTCTAAAACACGGCTTTCCGCTGCAGTTAATACCATTAATGATATTTTGAACATTTCCCAGCTTAAATTGCAATCAGAAATGGAAGAATTTCAAGATGTTAGCTTATGCGACCTTTTCCACGATATTTTTGCGGACACTATGGTGCTTTTCAAATCGAAAAATATTAATATAGATTTGGTATGCGAACAAAAAGGTCCTTTTACTATTAAAAGTGAACCGAAATTACTCAAGTTAGCTCTTTCCAACCTGATTTCTAATGCTTTTAAATATACAAATCAAAATGGTAATGTCGAAGTTAAAATTACAGAACATCATAATATTTTAAAAATTATAATTGCCGATAATGGTATAGGAATCCCAAAGAAAGACATTGATAAAATATTTAACGATTTCTATCGCTCCTCTATTTCTAAAAAAATGGGAATTGAAGGAACCGGACTTGGACTTTCGATTGTAAATAATATTATTAAAAAGTTTAGTGGCACTGTTCGTGTGGAATCACCTTCATATCTTTTTAAAGATGAACAAAATCCGGGAACACAATTTATTGTTGAGTTTAAGAAGGTTTAGAGGGTTTAGAAAGATTAGAAAGTTTAGAATTCAAACTTTCGCAAAGTAAAAATAGAAAACAACCAATCATACGAGCAGCAAGCAGTTAGCATAACAAGAAAATTGATGTCTTGCTATCAACTTGTTGCTCGTATGTCTGGAAAAAAAAATAGAAAAAATTTTTATTTTTTTCTTGCATATTTCATTTTTTTTTCTATATTGCAATTGTTGAAATAATCAAGAAAAAAATAGAGAAAAAATATAGAAAGAAAAGGAATATTATTTTAAAGATATAGAAAAATAATCCCCCGCTTTTTGGGTTACTACGCTTTAAAAAGCAGGGGTAAATTAATACATTAATTTATAAACAAATTTAAGTAGAAATGCTTTATGAAAAAAATACTTTTTTTCTAATTGCGATTAATAAAAAAATGTAGGAAACAGGCGTAGCTGTTTCTTACCATAATTCTTTTTGAGAAAAACCACAAACAGGAGCAGCTATGAAAAAAATAATTCTTTTCTTTTTAATTTTACTTACTAGTGAACTTTTTTCACAAACTTGGGAATTTATGAATAAAGATGATTTCTTGCCTATTGCTCCTTATACTGGTAAACACGAATTTCTTTCATCAAATTGCTTAACAATTAATAAAGATAATATTGCTATCAGCAGGTCAAATTATGAAAACTGGCTGATTATTTATAATAAATCAACGAAAGAGTGGAAATTTATTTCAAAAGAAGACGTTTGCGATATGATTAAAGAAGATAATAATTATTCTGAATATGATTTTAATTATGGAATGTTCTTTTTAGCTTACGATAATAAAGGAAAACTCTGGACAAAGGCAAATCAAAATTTTATAATTTCAATTCTAAATGACACAGCAAAGGTTTATACTCAAGTTTTCAACACTGATGAAAATAAATTTATTGATATTAATAGTATTGCTGATTTAAAAACAGACAAAAATGGAGATGTTTGGGCAATTATCAAACAATTTGCTACTAATAAATATATATATAGTTTATGCAAATTTAAAGATACTGCTTTTGTAACAGTTAATAATTTATATACTTCAGATGTTGGTACTTCAGTACGAAAAAGCATAGCATTCGACAATTTAGGCAGAGTTTGGCAGTCTAATGCTGATTCTATATATGTAATTGAAAATGAAAAAGTAATAAAAAAATATTGCACATTGGATTTTCCAAACGGTTATGGCAATATATCTCAAATTGTGATTAATAGTAAAAATGTTGCTTATATTTTAAATTATAGTTTAATGCTATATAAACTTGACGGCGAAAAGTATTCTTCATTTAATTATATGTTAGAAATTGAAAGATATGAAAATCCTCATATCAGTAATAATTATATGATGTGCATTGATAGTTCGGATAACGTTTGGGTTACAGGTCCAACTTGCAATCTTTATAAATTAGACAGTGCTGATAATTGGACAAAATACATTGTTCCAAATCCCGGACTTGAAAACTTTGATTGCTATAAAAACAATATTGAAGCCGATAATGAAGGAAAAATTTGGATAATCAGCGATAAAAGTGGAAATTTAAGTTGGGGAATATATGTTTTTGACCCAGATAGTACTACTTCAGTTACAGAAAGTTACACTATAGAATCTGCTGCTTTGCCAGACGTTTGGATTAGAAAACTTTATCCAAATCCATCTAATTCAAATGTTACTGTAGATTTCTTCCTTGAAAGGAGCGTAAGCAGTAAATGTCAAATCCAAATGTATAATACATTGGGAATGTTAGTTAAAGATATTAATGACAATTTAGAATACGATAGTTATAATATGAGTGCTTCATTAGATTTTTCTGTATCTGATTTGCCAAGAGGTGCTTATATTCTTACTATTAGTGCAGGTAAAAGCAATATGTCGCGTCTAATTCTTGTAGGGTTTTGATAATTGTTAATTATTAATTGTTAATGGTTATTGGGGATTAGGGATTGGTGGCTGGGGACTGGGAATTAGGAATTGGGAGTTGGGAGTTGGTTATTGTGTGCTTGTAAAAATAATAATGACCAATGACTAATAACTTAATAACTTAATAACTTAATAACTCAATAACTCAATAACTCAATAACCTAATAACCCAATAACTTAATAACCATAAACGGAGTTACTATGAAAAAAATAATTCTTTTCTTTTTATTTATTACTTATATTTCTTTTGCAGAAGATTGCAGTTGGAAATGGAATCAGCCGCTTCCACAAGGCAATCAATTAAATGAAGTTAAATTCGCGAGTAAAAATGTAGTTTATATTTTTTCCAAAAATTTTGGCTCAATTATGAAGTCAACCGATAGTGGGCTTAATTGGAAAATAATAAATACGGGTGTTTCAAAATATTACCAAACTTTTGTGTTTGATGAAAATAATGTAATGCTTCAATTACCACCACTAAAGAATATGCTAAGAACAAGCGATGGTGGGCGAACCTGGTTTGAGCAAACTTTCAATCTTACTTTATTAACCGGTGCTTCTTATCAATTTGTTGATATTAATAATGGTTTTTATTTTTCCCAAACTGATAGTATATTTCAAAAAACAACTGATGGCGGAAAAACTTGGGAAACTTTATCTTTGCCATCAAAATCAATATATAGAAGTTTTTGCTTCGTTAACGAAAACATCTGCTTTACTGCTGAACAGAATACTTTTATGAAAACTACAGATGGTGGTAAAAACTGGTCTGTTTCAAATATCTTGAATGAACCTTATAATAACTATTCGATTTTTTTTGTTGATGAAAATACTGGCTGGATTAGTTCTATTAATTCGTATTTAATAAAAACTACTGATGGTGGCGATACCTGGTCTAAACAAAGAATTATTGCGACTATGCCAGTGTCTTATTTTAAATTTTTCGATGAAAATCTTGGATATATATTCGGAGATGGTTATCTATATAGAACCACTAACGGAGGCGAGAAATGGAAGGCACAATTTGGTGGTCCTACTTTTGACGAAGTTATTAAGTCAATTGATATTTATGAAGACGGCTTTTTAATTGGTGTTGGTGGTTATGGTAACATTAAAAGGACAACTGATTTTGGCTACACTTGGGAAAATCAAAAAAAAGGTGTTGATAATAGCTTTTATGAAGTTAATTTTTATAATGAAAATAATGGATTAGCCATTGGAGGTGGTGGAATTATTATTAAAACTACTGATGGGGGTGAAAACTGGGTAAGAAAAATTAATGGTATTATCCAACATTATCTTGATTATATTAAATACATTAATGTAGATACTATAATAATTGCTGAAAGAGAGGGTAATTTTTATAAATCAACTAATGGCGGAGATGAATGGTTCAAAACAGGTAGTATTAGCGATGTAACGCTGTATGGTGTTTGCTTTATAAGTGAGCAAGTTGGATGGGTGGCATATTATTCTACAATAAATGAATATTTTATAAATAAAACAACTGATGGTGGAGAAACTTGGTTTTACCAGTTAGGAACGAAAGATACTTTAATTTATAGCTTACAGTTTGTTAATGAAAATACTGGGTTTGCTGTAGGGGCAAAAGGCACTTTTCGTAAAACAACAGATGGCGGTGAAAACTGGGAAGTAAAAAATATTGGCAATACAAAAAATATTAATTGTTTATATTTTATTGATGAAAATACTGGCTGGATTTTTAATGAATACCAAATTCTAAAAACTACTGATGCTGGCAATAGCTGGGCAGTGCAGAAGGATTCAATCTTTAGCATAGTTGAAATAAAATTTATTAATGAAAATCTTGGCTATGCTGTATCAAGTTCTGGTTCAATTTTTCATACTACAAATGGAGGTGATGAGTGGAACTATATGAACAGTTGCACAAATAACCAATTGCACTCAATTTGTATGATTGATGAAAATACTGGCTGGGCAGTTGGAAATAACGGAACAATACTTGAATACTCTTGTATTAACTCTGACATTGCAGAACCTCTCACCATTTCCGACAACAAAGTTTTCCAAATCTTCCCCAACCCAGCTACAAACGAAATCACTCTTTCTTTACCTGAAGAACAAAATATAAATTCAATCTCAATTTTCAATTCCCTTGGTATGGAAGTTAAAAGTATTGAGCAAACTGAAATAATTGGAAATAAAATAACAATTTCAACAACAGATTTGCCTGTTGGTTTATATCATTGCTCTTTTGTTAATCAAACGGAAAGAGTAACGAAGAGCTTTGTAGTAGTGAGATAAAGAGGAAAGAACACACCCCTGCCCCCAGGGCTGATACGTTCTTTAAAAAGTGTTAGAATTCATAACGATTTTATTCTTTTTACTCCGTAGGAGTAAAATATTGGTAGAAATTGCATCTATTTTTGTTTTACAACTCCGTAGGAGTTGAATATTAATCAAGATGTATTAAATATTTAACTCCTACGGAGTTACAACAATCAATTCGTTATTTTTCTACCAATATTAAATTCCTAACGGAATTTTATAAAAATGAAAATTGTTTCTGAACGTTAAAAAAAAATAATTATATAGAACGTATCAGCCCTGCCCCTGCCCCTCTCAAGAGGAGAATAAAAAACTCCTTCCCAAGTTGAACATGGGAAGGAGTTCAAAAAGTCATACGAGCAACAA
>CAZCHH010000023.1:0-48935 GCA_964498585.1 uncultured Hyphomicrobiales bacterium | reverse complement strand
AGAGTTTCATACAGCAAATAGAGCTGTTTAATGGATTAAATGATGAAGAATTGCATGTAATTGCAAGTAATATAGAAGAGCGATTTTACCAGAAAGGAGAGCTGGTTTTTGAAGAAAACACTCCACGCGCCCGCTTATTCATCATTTATCAGGGAAGAGTAGAACTATTTAAAAAATCATCTTATGGTGATGATAAACGTATAACTTTCTTCGGAAAGTCAGATTTTCTCGGCGAAGGTGCTTTGATGGATGATTATCCGCATTCCACTTCTGCTATTGCCAAAGAAGATAGTATAATTTTAACAATACATAGGCATAGTATTGAAAAATTAATGCAATCTCATCCTCAGACAGTTGTAAAAATCTTATCAACTGTTTCGAGAATCATTTCAAGGCGTATGCGTCAAACAACAAATAAGGTTGTTGATGCTGCTGCTCAGTATATATCTGGAAGAACACGTAAAGAACACGATTTGCTCGGCTATCGCGATGTCCCTTATGAATTTTACTACGGAATTCAAACCCTTCGCGCTCTTGAAAATTTTAATATTACAGATATTCCAATTAATCACGTGCCAGAGCTAATCGTTGCCTTGGCTCAGGTTAAACTCGCCTGTGCAAAAGCAAATTATGATTTAAAGATTTTGCCTGAAGAAATTGCAATACCAATGTTTCAGGCATGCGAAGAAATCATCAACGGAAAAAACCATATTTATTTCGTAGTCGATATGATTCAAGGTGGTGCTGGTACTTCAACAAATATGAATGCAAATGAAGTTATTGCTAACCGTGCATTAGAAATAATGGGTTACGAAAAAGGCGATTACGACCATTGCCATCCGAATAACCACGTCAATCTTTCTCAATCAACTAATGACGTCTATCCAACTGCTCTTAATATTGCACTTACTTATTGCAATCAAAAGTTGGTTGAGAGTTTAAAAGAACTTATTGCATCATTCCATAAAAAAGGAATTGAATTTTCCGATATAATTAAAATGGGAAGAACTCAGCTCCAGGACGCAGTACCAATGACACTCGGACAGGAATTTGAAAGCTACGCTGTAACTCTTTCAGAAGAAATTGAAAGATTGAATCAGAATGCAAAACTCTTTCAGGAAATAAACCTTGGCGGAACCGCTATCGGTACTGGAATCAATACACCGGTAAACTATCGCGAGCTTGCAACATCATATCTTTGGGAAATCACAGGTCTTCCACTTCGCTTGGCAACAAATCTTGTAGAAGCTACTCAGGACACTGGTGCATTTGTTATTTATGCTTCTGCTCTCAAACGTCTTGCCGTGAAATTATCAAAGATTTGCAACGATTTACGTCTTTTAAGCTCCGGACCAAGAGCCGGCTTAAATGAAATAAATTTACCAAAGATGCAGCCAGGATCTTCGATTATGCCGGGTAAGGTTAATCCAGTAATTCCAGAAGTAGTAAATCAAATTGCTTTCAAGGTCATTGGAAATGATATTACTGTTACTATGGCTGCCGAAGCTGGTCAGTTGCAATTAAACGTAATGGAGCCAATAATTGCCCAAAGTATCTTCGAATCAATTGAAATACTTAAAAACGGTATTACTGTATTAAAACACCGTTGTATTGACGGAATTACTGCAAACAGAGAAAGATGCAGAGAATTAGTTGTAAATAGCATCGGCATTATAACCGCTCTTGTTCCTGTTCTCGGTTATGAAATTTGTTCTGTGCTTGCAAAAGATGCTTTAGAAAATAATGTAAGTGTTTATGACTTAGTGCTAGAGAGAAATTATATGACTAAGGAAAAACTTGAAGAATTGCTATTACCTGAAAATATGATAGCTCCAAGGAACTTAGAATAATTGCAGGTTTTTTTGATTTAGTAAGCATATTTAATATAATAATTTTATTATTTAATTGTTTAAAAAGACAAAAAACACCTCCCCTTTCCCCTCCTTGTTAGGAGGGGAATAAGAACAGTGCCTCACTTAAGCGTTCCCCTCCTAACAAGGAGGGGCAGGGGAGGTGTGAAAAGGTTTTATTTATCAAAGTAGTATTTTCTAAGAATTTTAACAGGTTTCTTATATGATAAAAAGTTGCTTTTAATAATAAAATATGTTTATTTGTCATTCCGAACCCCAAGATAAAGCAACTGCTTCATTATAATAGAGATGACATAAGTAAAAGTGTCATTCTGACGAATGTCAGAATCCATCTTTAAAATAGTTTTTATAGGTCATTAGTTATTCGTCATTCGTATTTTTACTAACAACTAATGACCAATGACTAATGTCTAAAACCAAGATGGATTCTGACATTCGTCAGAATGACAAACTACGATGTCATTGGTAAACGAAGTGAGGAATCTCAATGTCTGTGGTAACAAAGAGTTGTGAGATTTCTCACTTCGTTTCGAAATGACACTTTAATTATATTTATGAAAGCAACTTGGTATGAAATGCACTGCTACTTTGTTTTATCATATAGAAAAGTTGAATAATTGAAGGTTAGTAACATAAGATTCAGTAGTTTAAAAACGTTTCCCGCTGCATTCTGGCTAATTAATGCGGTGCAGTTTCTTGAAATGCTTGCGTATTGGGCGTTGCTTTTGCAACTCCCAATTTATATAGCACAGAAAGATGTCGCTGGCGGTTTGCAGTGGGAACAAACTACAAAAGGATTTATTTTTTTCTGGTGGGCAATTGTCCAAAATCTCGTTCCAATCTTTGCCGGTGGTTTTGCCGACAGATATGGGAGAAAAAATTTCGTGCTTATTTCAATAGTTTTAGCTTCCAGCGGATTCCTGGTTATGGGGCATACACAGAGCTTCACTTATTTCCTTTTCGGTACTTTAATATTAGCTTTTGGGCTTGGTCTTTTCAAACCGGCATTGCTTGGTGCTTTGGCTAATACAATGAATGAGCGGAATAGTTCTTTGGGCTGGGGCATCTATTTTATGTTCTTAAATACTGCTACTTTGCTCGCAGCCCCTATTTCAAAACTTCTTAAAGAGCAATCTTTTTACTACATTTTTTTATTTTCTACTTTAGTTTTCCTTTTTTCACTTATCATTGTTTTTTTCATTAATAAAAAACAGGTTCAAAGCCATACTGAAAATCTATTACCATTTCAAATTCTTAAAAAAATATTTAAAAACATTTTAAAACCCGGTATAATTTTGCTTTTAGTAGCTGTATCTGGTTTCTTTACTATTTATATTCAATTTTACGAAACGCTTCCAAATTTTATTTTTGACTGGGTGGATTCTTCGGGAATAGTAAGTTTACTGAATTTACCATCTGCTTTCACTATGGCAACTGACCGTGGAACTATGCTTTCTTATGAGTGCTACTATATTTTCAATTCAATCATTATCATTACGCTCGTAGTTATTATTTCAACTTTAACTTCGAGATTTACAAAAATATTTTCGATTATTTTAGGTCTAACTTCAGCTTTAATTGGAATAATCTTTTTTGGTTTGTTTAATATTGGATATTTAACTTTAATTGGAGTTGCTTTTTATACCGTAGGTGAAATCATAATCAACCCGAAGTTCAGTGAATTGCTATCAAAATTAGCGAAGCCGGAAGAAAAAAGTATTTATATGAGTTTTATAAATATATCAATGGCAATCGCTTTTGCTTTCGGTTCTTTATTCGGCTCATATATTTTTCAAAATACCGCTGAAAAATCTAATGTGGCTTTGAGCTATATTCAAACTCATCACCAGGAATACAAAGATGTCCAGCAAGGCGATGCAATGCAAAAATTATCTGAAATTAAAGGAATTAATTCAAAGGAACTAACTAAATTCCTTTGGAGAGAAGAAAAACCATATATTTTTTGGTTACTTTTTATTGTTATTGGTGTTTTTTCAATTTGTTTGCTGTATTATTTGCAAAAAAAAGCATTTTTTTCTTAAATTGCAGAATTGTTTTTAATAAATAGTAAATAAGAAAATGTATAAAAATTTTGTTTTAAACTGCAAGAACCTAAAAGGTTTTTCAAAAGCAATATCATTGATTAAGCCATTATTGAATATTTTTCTTTTTATTTTTGTTCTTACAGGAAGCCAAAGTGATTTGAAATCTCAATTCACCGAAGACAAAAAAGAAGGGGTATATTTTTTCTTCGATGCTGTGTGCTTTAAAGGAATGAACGACAGCTTAGCTCGAATTGATATTTACGTCCTCGTCCCTTACCAAACACTGCATTTTTTAAAAAGTGAAAATCAATATGGTGCTTCATACAGTGTAACAATTACAGCAATCGACACAAACGGCAACAGAATTAAAACTGAAATCGTGAAAAGAAATATTTCAGAAGAAGACTATGCTGTTTCTCAAGGTAGCTCAGGAAAATTCGACTATTCACAAACTATTTTTTATTTAAAAAATGGAAATTATTCTTTTGAGGTTTTTCTTCGTGATGAAATTTCTAAAGCAGAAAGCAAAAGGATAAGAAGTCTATCGGTACTTGATTTCGATAAATATCCTCTTTCAATAAGTAGTATTCTTTTAGTAAGTTCTATCGAAGAAAAGGAAAATGGTGGATATTTAATAACTCCTCATATATCAGACAATATTGCTGAGCTAAACTCCACTTTTTTCGGTTTTTTCGAGATATATAACCGTTCAGATAATAATCAGATTGACTTAATATATCAGATATTAGATTCACAAAATAAAGAAATTTATAGAAGCAAGCGTTTTCCAGTTGATTTAAATTCAGACCGTATTCAAAAATATTTACCTTTGGAATTCCCAAGAACAGTTGGACAGGGAACTTATAAATTAGTATTGCTGTGCATAAAAAAAGATACGGCTTTGAATTTTTCGCAAATGGATATTCTTGCTGCTTCAGAACGCACTTTGCAGTATTTCAAAACCGTTGGTGGAATGGTCTTGCAGGATTTAAGCAAAGCTATTAAACAAATAAGATATATTGGAAATCAAGATGATATTGATTATATAGAAGCCGGAACAACAAACGAAGAAAGACAAAAGCGTTTCGAGGAATTTTGGAAAAAACACGACCCATCTCCTACTACTGAACGTAACGAAGCTTATGAACAATACTACGCAAGAATAGAAATTGCAAACAAGCGGTTCAAATCCTACACTGAGGGCTGGCGAACTGATATGGGAATGGTTTTTGTTATTTTAGGTGAACCGATAAATATTGAAAAATCAAGCCCTTATGGAGACCAAAGAACGATTGAAAGATGGACTTATGGAAACAATCAGCAATATATCTTTCTTGATAATACCGGTTTTGGCGATTACCGCTTGTATTCACCTATTACTGTTCATGAAAAATATCAATACCAGAATTAGTATATGATAGAAGATTTCAAGCATAATAGCACAATTAGAAAGAAGTTTTGGAAATTTCTATTACTTTTTTTACTTATTAATATTGCAATATTAGTAATTATAATCAAGCTATTTTACATCCAGGTTATTGATACTGATGAATATAAAAAGATCGCTCAAAATCAACATGAAGCAAAAGTTTATCTAAATCCTGAACGAGGAAATATTTACGACAGGGAAGGAAAACTACTTGCAACAACAATACAAACAATTTCTTTAGCAGTTGACCCATTGGTTCTTAAAGATGAAACAGAACAATTGGAACTATGCCAGCAAATCGAAAAAGCTACTTCAATTCCAGCAAATCAATTAATCGAAAAAATCAGGAAAAGTTCCGGCTCATTTGTTTGGCTTGCAAGAGGACTTAAATATAATAAATTAAATGGATTAGACACAATTAACGTAAATGGATTTATAAAAAAAATTGAGCCACGCCGTATTTATTTATACGGAGAATGTGCGGCGCAGCTAATCGGATGCGTCAATGTCGATAATAAAGGAATTACTGGAGTAGAACTTGCTTACGATACTTTGCTTAAAGGAAAAAGCGGCTATATGAAGATGTATCGCGATGCTAAGCGGCGCCTTCGTCCTTCACCCGATTTACCAGAGGTCCCACCAGAAAATGGAAAATCAATCAAACTTACTATTGATATTGATTTACAGAAAATCGTTGAATACGAACTGATGAATACTGTAATTAACAGCAATGCGCAATCCGGAACCGTCGCTGCAATGGATGTAAAAACAGGAGAGGTTCTTGCTATGGCTTCATACCCAGGTTTTAATCCTAATAATATCCAAAATGTGCAGCCAGCAAATATGAGAAACCGTGCTATTACTGATATATTTGAGCCCGGCTCTACTTTTAAAGTTGTTACTGCAAGTGCTGTGCTACAAGAAGGATTACTCCAACCAAATGATACTGTTCAGGGATACAATGGATTGCTCCAAATAGGCGACTACCGAATTATTGATGGTCACGCTTTTGCTCAAACAACTTTTAAACAGGCAATCGAGTATTCGAGCAATATCGTTTTTTCAAATCTTGCTAATTCTTTATCTAATGACAAATTATTTAAATACATTCATTCATTCGGATTCGGTGCAAAAACCGGTATTGATATGCAAGGCGAAATTTCCGGTATTTCTAAAAGCATTAAGAATTACAATTCGATTACAAAAAGATTTCTCGGTTTTGGTTATGGTATTTCCGTTACTCCGCTACAGCTATTAAATTGCTATTCTACGATTGCTAATAACGGAGTGATGAATAAACCTTTCATTGTTAAAGAAATACTGAGTTCAAACAATGAAGTATTAGATTCAACCATAAGCAAAAAAATTAGACAAATTATTTCATCACAAACCGCAAAATCACTTACGGAACTATTGGTTAATGTAGTAGAGCAAGGAACTGGAATAAAAGCAAAAGTAAACAATTTGAAAATAGCCGGTAAAACAGGGACTGCACAGCAATACGCCGGAACACAATATTCAAAACAAAATTATACAAGTTCCTTTGCCGGCTTTTTCCCTGCTGATACTCCAACGGTCGCTATGGTTGTGTTGCTCGATAAACCACAGGGAGAATATTATGGCGGAGCCGTTGCTGCTCCTCTTTTTAAACGTATTGTCCAAAGATGGATGATTGCTAAGCCACAATTTTTCAAAACGAATAAAACTAATTTTCCTATTAATTTGCAATCTTATCCTGTTGCTACACAGAATTTTCAAAGAGATTCAGTTATTATGCTTAGCAATGATAGTATGCCGAACGTTCGGGGATTATCTCTCAGAAAAGCCATAGCTATTCTGCAAAACAAGGGCTTTGAAACTGAAATTATTGGAAAGGGAATCGTAACTGAACAAAAATGGAAGAAAAAAGAAAATAAATTTGTTTGCGTTTTGAATTGCAAGCATTAATTTGAACGGACTGTAAAAAGCAAAACTAAAGTAATAATTGCTGTAGAAATCACTACCACTGGCTCAACAATTTTCTCCCATACTGTTTGTTCTCTTTCAGGGATTTTTGGATTTGCGAAAGGATATTTCCCTTTGATGAAGTCCACATCAGAACAAGAGATTTCATCTTTATATACAAAATTCAAGCTATCAATTATTTCAGTTTTATCTTTTGTTTTCAAAAAAGCAGTTAGTTCAATTTTCCCGGTTCGAACGAGAGAATCAGGGTTTTCATGCAGATAATACTGGATTTTAAGTTCTTTTGTATGAATTTCGATAAGTGGAAAAGAATCTTTGTTAGGCGATTGGGGAGTTAATAGTTTAATTTTATTATTCTGCAAAAGATGCTCTGAAAGTAGCCAGTTTCCTTCTGTTTCATCAATAGAAACATACACAGAATTAAAATTATGATTGCTTATAAATTGTTCAATTTTGTTTGCAGCATTTTTAGAAAGTGAATCTAATACTTCAATATTGCTAATTGGAGTGCTTCCAATTAGCAAATCAATTGAAGCAAAGTAAGTTATAAACAGAAATATAAAAAAGATTTTATTTCTCATCAAGTAATTTTTTAATTTGCTTATAAAGTTCTTCTTCGTCGCCGGGGGCGTAGCCGTTATGCTGCCAGACTAACTCGCCTTTGCCATTATATAGGAAAGTATGCGGTGGATTATTCACATTCATAGCACGCTTGAAATCGCTGTTTTCGTCAAGATAGCTATCGTATTTCCAGTTGCGGCTTTTCACAAATGGTGCTACTTTTTTGCTGCTACGGGAATCGTCAACAGATATAGCAAATATTTTTACTCCGGTTTCCTTTTGCCAATCTTCGTAAACTTCACTTATTGCGTTTAGTTCCATAATGCAGGGTTTGCACCAGGTAGCCCAAAAATTAATAACAAATGGTTTGCCTTCGTTGTTAAATGTTTTTGTATCTATAGTTTCATTTTTCAGATTTTTTATAGAAGCAGAAGGAATGGTTTTAACATCTTGAGAAATGCTGCTATTAAGGAACAAACAGGAAACAAAAAGGACAAGCAGCATTTTTACTAATATTTTCATATAAACTCCAATAATAAATAATAAAATACACACATTTAACTTACAAAAATAATACTAAATTAAAAAGGAAAAAAATAATTAAAAAAATATTTGGAAATAAAAAAAATAATGTATAATTTTAGATAAAAGAAGAGAGAAAAATAACAGCGATATTAAATAAACGGAGTTTTTATGAAAAAATTAAAATTTATTACTTTCATAATCTTAGCTTTTATACCTTTATGTTTACTAGCTAATAATGTTGAAGTTAGTATTCCAGTATTATTAGATCAAAGCATTGAACAGAAATCAATTAATATTCAATTTGATTTAAGTTGGGAAAATAGCTGGAGAGCAAGTATAGCACCTTATAATTGGGATGCTGTTTGGATTTTTATTAAATATAAAAAAATAAGCGATGGTAGGTGGTATCACGCAACAATAAACACAAATAAAGACGAACATTCAACGGGAAGTCAAGGTCTCGGTGCTTCATTTACAATTCCTGCAAATGGAAAAGGAGCAATATTTTATAGGGGAGTTGATGGTAAAGGTAAATTTGCTTCAACAGGAATTAAATTAAACTGGAATTATGCAATTGATGGACTTGATGACAACATAACAACTTTAATTAGCCATATTAAAGTTTTTGCTATCGAAATGGTTAGTATTCCTGAAGGTAGTTTTTACTTAGGTAGCGGTGGAAATGAAAATAATCATTTCTATTCATACCCGAACGAAAATTATCCTTATCTTATTTCTTCTGAAGGATCTATTCCAATAGGTTTTTCAAATGGCTCATTAAATTATACAGAAGGAGAATATACAGGAGACCATACAGGGCCAGTGCCAGCTTCTTTTCCAAAAGGTTACAATAGTTTGTATTGTATGAAATATGAGATAACTCAGGAACAATATTCAGATTTCTTAAACACTTTAACAGTAGAACAAGCAGCTAATAGATATTTTAATCAATTTAATAGTTATAGACATTATATTAGAAATATCAATGGAGTATATGGCTGTGATGCAAATAATAATAAAATATTAAATGAATTAAATGACGGGAAAGAAGTAGCTTGTAATTTTTTAACTTGGCAAGATGGAATTGCTTATGCTGATTGGTCTGGTTTACGTCCAATGTCTGAACTTGAATTTGAAAAAATATGCAGGGGAACTGAAAATCCAAATGCAAATGAATTTGCTTGGGGAAATACTTTTTTAGTTCAGGCAAATAGCTTAGCTTACATCAATACTGCTGACGAAATTGCTTTACCAACAAATGCAAATATAAATAGTGGTGATTTTTTAGAAATAAAAGGGCCTGTAAGAGTTGGAAATTTTGCAAGGAGCAATAGCACAAGACAAAGTTCTGGAAGTAGTTATTATGGAGTTATGGATATGAGTGGAAATTTGTGGGAAAGATGTATAACTATTGGGAATCCAAATGGAAGAAATTTTTCAGGTATAAATGGCGATGGTATTCTTGATAATTTAGGGAATGCAAATGTTAGTACTTGGCCTATGGAGCAAAATCTTGGTTCTGGTTTTAGAGGTGGAAGTTGCTATTTCGATTCTTATTGCCGTGTATCTGATAGAATTTTCTCGACTTTGGTTAATAACAATAGAAGTTATGATTATGGTTTTAGGTGTGTTCTATCTATTTATTAGTTTATTTTTAGGAATATATTATGAAAAAAATATTTAAAAAAATTGTCATATTAAAATGCACTCTTTTCCTAATTGAGTTTATTTTTAATCCTATTATTTTGTCTTCTCAATATGTAGGAGGAACAAGTGATGGCTATTCATCTGCTGTAAATGAAAATATATATCATGAATTTTCAGCACCTGTTCTTATTCAACCGATAAAAAATTCAATTATTCAAAGTTTAAGTCCTTTATTTCAGTGGGATGGAGACTATTTATCTGATTCATATAACTTGCAACTTTCTCATAGTTCGTCTTTTACAACTCTTTTATATGATATAAACGGAATTATTGAAAATAGCTTCATCTTAACAAATTTAGATACAAGTACTACATACTTCTGGCGAGTTAGAGCTATGAATAACTATGGAACTAGTCCTTGGTCTGAAATTTGGAATTTTACTACATTTTCTAATAAAGTAAAATTAATAAGTCCTTTAAACAACTCAATTCAACAACCAACAGATTTACAACTTTCTTGGCAATTGCTGAGCAATGCAATTAAGTATCACATTCAGATTGCAAAAAATACAGATTTTCTAAATAAAATTTATGAAAACGCCGACTTAAGAGATAATTATGTAAATGTTGAATTAGATATGAATACGCAGTATTATTGGCGAGTTAGAGCAGCTAATAACTCTGAAGTAACTAATTGGTCTGAAGTTTGGACTTTTAAAACATTAAATTATATAGTAAGAAAGCCAAATCTTTTAAAACCAATTAATAATGATGAAATTTCAAATAATAACATTCTATTTAAATGGGAAAGTCAATCAAGTGATGTTTTTTTTAAATTTCAGATTTCATTAGATAATGATTTTTTATTTAAAGAAATTGATACTATTATTCAGTATAATGAAATTTCAAAAACTTTAGATCTAAATACAGTATACTTTTGGAGAGTACAAGCTTCTGATGGATTTAATAACAGTGAATGGTCTGATATTCGCAGATTTAAAACAAAATCTAATTCAAATGTAAATGATTTTATTTTTAATAAAGATTACTGTTGTATATATCCTAATCCTGCTTCTAACGTGGTATTTTTGAATTATTATTTACCATATCCAATGTTTGTTGAGATTAATATCTATGATTTACAAGGCAATTTGTTGTTAAAAAAATCAGAATATATTAATAATTGTGGAAATATACAAACCAATATTTCTATTAATAACCTGTCAGGAGGTTATTATTTTATTATAATTAATAGTGATTTTATAACTTATTCAAATATTTTTTTAAAAGAATAGATTTTAAAATTATAATTTTTTACTTAAACTCATTCTCATATCAAAATATATATCTTTATATTTTTCAAATATTTCCATAGGGTATTCAGGATAGTATAAAAGATAATCTTGTTCTTTGATTGTGCTCATATTGTTTTCAGCAAGAACATTATTAATTTTGTCCCATTCAATATGGTCGTCTTGCCAAACGTGTAAATCTCCTTCTAATTGCCAACGGGGATTTTTAATTTTTTTATATTTTCTAATATACCATTTTGGATTGAAAACATTGAAATAATATAAAGGACTTATTTTACTTTTTTTCGCATTTTGCAAAGCTAAAGGCAGGTTTTTTTCCCAGGAAGAAGGGCATCTTTCATGGTCAATGTATAAGATACCACCTTTTTTTAATACTCTGCAAAACTCTTTTATAATGAATAAATAATCCGGTATATGATGAAGCACCGAATAAACTGAAATAATATCATAACTTTCATCATCGAAGTTATTTAAGTCGTAACCATTTATAAGTTTTGTATCTAAATTTGGATAAAAACTGAAGTTCTTTTTAATAATATCTAAAAACTTATATGAAATGTCGGCTGAAGTAATTCTAACATTATTATCAATAAATTTAGATGTAAGGTTCCCAGTGCCACAGCCGTAATCTAAAGCTTTTATTTCTTTGAAATTTTTGCCAACAAGACTTAGGGCGTATTGAATTATTTTTGAAGCTCTTTCTTGTTCAATTTCATTATAAATCTCATTGTGATTTTTATTGTATTTACTTGCAATAAGATTATGTGCTTTAACATTAAAATCAATATCTTTATTCATATTATATTTTGTAAATTAAATAAATTTAAATATAAAGAAATAAAATTATTTTTTTAAAAAAAAAGGGTTGATAATGAAAAAAATTCTTCCTATCGTTTTAATTTTGCTAGCTAATTTAGCTGTTTTATATTCACAGGATATAACTTCCAATTTGAAGGCATATTGGAGTTTCGACTATTTAATTGGGGATACTTTGCCTGATTTAAGTAATAATAATAATTTTGGTATAATAAACAGAGGACCAATTTTAAAACAAGGTAAAAAAGGCAATGCTATTCATTTAGACGGCACTCAATTTGTTGAAATTAATAATAAACGATTTTTAGATGGAAGTTGCAATGTTACATTTTCCTGTTGGATATGCCCAGAGTTTGGCGAAACAGGCAAATGGCAGCTATTGACTGCAAGTGATGGATTTCGTCCAAATTATGACCCCATTTCATTTCAGTTTATGGATTATAAACCTTTTGATTTTTCTTTTCAAACAACCATTGGTGAAAATAAAGCAATTAGGTCGCATCATAACTCTTTTGGAAAAAGATTAAAAAAGAATGAATGGCAATTTTGGGCTGTCTCATTATGCACTGATGAAAATATTTCAATTCTTAAAATATACGTTAATGGTGAATTAATTCAAACTATTGATTATCTTTCAAATGCCAGTACTTATCAGCCAATCGGGCAAGGAAAGCTATGTATGAATTATGATAGAGATATGAGATTTTTATTAGGTTCTGTTGATGATGAACCATATTGGAAATGGATTGGTATGATTGACGAAATGAGATTTTATGATAGGTGCCTTACTGATGTAGAAGTTGAATTAGTTTATGAAATGGATAATCCCATTATAGTAAATGATTGCGCTCCGGTTGAATTTGAATTGGAAGACGTTATTAATACTGATATTAATTATATTGAACAGGCAAAAGTAATTAATGATTACATCCGTTTATCAAGAGCAACCGGCTGGAAAAGCGGTGCAATTTGGTATAGGCATTTAGTTCCGGTTTCTAATGGTTTTGAAACAACGTTTTCATTTAAAATTTCTGATGGATTCCGAGCAAATCCAAATGAGTACTCTGAAGCGGGTGGAGACGGAATTGTTTTTGTCATTCAAAATGAAAGTGATTCTATAATTGGCGGAGAAGAGTGTTTGCTCGGATATGCAGGCATTCCTTATTCATTAGCAATCGAAATTGATATGTATAGGAATAAAGACCTAAATGACCCCGATGGAAATCATATTGCCGTTCAAACAAACAGGAAAAAACCTAATACAACAAAACACGGCTTGAAAACTACTTTGGGAATTGCATCGGACATACCAATAATTAAATCAGATGGTTCTCAAATATATTATTGCAAAATTAAGTATGATTCTGAATTAGAAGAGCTAATTATTTATTTAGATACTACTAATGTTTTAAATAGTCCTGTTTTAACAATAAATGACTTTCAATTAGACGAATATGTAAATACAGATTGTAGTTGCTCCTATATCGGATTTACATCTACTACCGGCGAATCATATCAAAATCATGATTTGTTAAGTTGGCATTTTAAATCATCTGATTTTGTTGGTCTTAATCCAAAAATTACCGGTGATTTGTTTATATGCACCGGAACCGAGGGTATTTTAGCTACTTCAAAAGAATACGATTCTTATCTTTGGTCAACCGGCGAAACATCAAAAGAAATTGAAGTATCTTTACCCGGAGAATATTCAGTAATTGTTAGTGATGAATTTGCTTGTATTGGTTATGACACTGTAAATGTCATTTCTTCTGATTATATAGCTTACTATAGTTTTGAAGATGAAACTGCTAAAGATTTGAGTGGCAATGGTTTTGATGGAACTTTAATAAACAATCCGATTCCTGTTGAAGGGGTAAATGGTGGCACAGCACTATATTTCCGAACAAGAACAAAAATAGGGAACGAAGGCGACCATATACTATTGCCAAGATTACATTTAGAAGATTTTGACCAGTTTTCAGTTTCAATGTGGGTAAAGGAAGACAGCTTGTCAGATGAAGCAGGTGAAGGATATCTTTGGCTTGGGAATTATAATTCTGGCTGGTTTGGTATTGGTAATTTTTTAGAAACAAATTTAGACCCTGTTAATAATATTCAGTTTGCTGTTGGTGCTGATTCAGGAATTAATCCAATTTGTTCTGAATTTTTAGATTTATATAAAAATAACTGGGTTCATTATGCAATGACATATAAGGATAAAAAAATTAAGGCATTTATTAATGGCGAGTTAATTGATTCAACAGAGCAGGAAATTAATATTGAAGGTGATTATGCAGCTATTGCTTCACATAAATTTGGTGATTTAGTTTCTACCCGTTTCCAGGGAGCAATTGATGAAGTGAAGGTATTTTGCCGTTATTTGACAGATGAAGAAATAAAAACAATTTTTGAGAATGAAAGTCCGATTATAACAAAGGATTGCGAACCAACTGATTTTGAATTAGTTAATACAATAGAAGAAGATATTAATTTAATTGAAAGTTCAACACCGAAACAGGATTTTATTAGATTAACATCTTCGGCGCAATGGTCGGTAGGGGCTGCTTGGTATAAGCATTTAGTCCCACTAAGTCATGGCTTCGAAACTACTTTTTCTTTCAAAATATCAGATGCGTATCAAGCTAATCCTAGTGAGCATTCTGAACCGGGTGCAGATGGCTTGGCATTTGTAATACAGAATAATAACGATACTATTATTGGCAAATGGGCTGGCTGGATTGGATATACCGATATTCCAAACTCTATTGCTATTGAAATAGATTTGTTTAAGAATGATGATTTTAATGACCCTGATGGAAATCATATTGCAGTTCAAACAAACAAGCAGGGAAAAAACTTTGCTTTACATAACTCGCAATATACATTGGGCATTACATCAGATATCCCAATTGTTAAATCTAATGGCTCTGAAGTTTATTATGTAAAAGTTGTATATGACGCAAAAGAAGAGAAGCTAATCATTTATATGAATAGTAGTATAAACTTAGGAGAGCCAGTTCTTGAAATTAATAATTTTTGTATTGATGATTACTTAGATTTATCGTGTAGCTGTGCTTATGTCGGTTTTACTTCTGCAACAGGTGAATCTTATCAGAACCATGATATTTTAAGCTGGCATTTCAAATCATCTGATGTTGTTGGAACAAAAGCTAATATAATTGGCGATTTAAACCTTTGTGGTGGAAAAGACGGGGTGCTAAGCACTTCTAAACAATATTCATCTTATTTTTGGTCAACTGGCGAAACTACAAGAGAAATTGAGATTTCGAGACCGGGAAATTATTCAGTTGAAGTAGAAGATAATGAGGGTTGCAAGGGCTATGGAAATGTCGAAGTTGGCTATGAAGAATACATTGCATATTATAGCTTTGAAGATGGAACAGCTCTTGATTCAAGCGATAATCACTATAATGGAACTAAAGTCCATTCTCCTTATCCTGTTGATGGAATTAATGGTGGACGAGCAATGTATTTCCAACCAAGAACTGAAATAGGAAATGAAGGAGACCACATACTTTTGCCAAGAATTCCGTTTGAAGATTACAAAGAATTTTCCGTTTCTATGTGGGTAAAAGAAGAAGATATGTTTAGTCAAGAAGGAGAAGCATACATTTGGTTTGGCGACCATTGGACTGGCTGGCTCGGAATAACAAATATGTATAAAGTTCGATTAGAGCCACCAAATTATATTCAGTTTGCAGTAGGTTCAGCTTATGGTATTTATCCTGAAATTAACTCACTTTATGCTGATTCTTACAGGAACAGATGGATGAACTATACGATGACTTATAAAGATAGAGTTTTAAAGGGATATATAAACGGCGTTCTTATTGATTCATTAGAGCAGGATATAAGAATTGAGGGTGATTTTGCAGCAATAGCTTCACATCATTTCGATAATTTCGTTTCAACTCGTTTCCAGGGAGCGATAGACGAAGTAAAAATTCACTGCCGTGCTTTAAGTGGCGAAGAGATTTTGGATATGATAACCGATGTTCCCGAAACTGAAACACTCATAAACAATTTTGAAGCAAATTTGCCATATCCCAATCCAGCAAATACAATTATCACTATTCCTTTTTCAATCACAAACGGAAAAAGTTTAAGTTCGGATATTAACGTAAATATTTTCGATAATCTGGGTAGAAAATATAATTCAACTTTTAATATTACTACGCAGATAAATGATAGTGTTGAAAATGGAGAAATCCAAATACAAACTCAGCACTTAGAAAGTGGTATTTATTATATTACGATTAGCGATAAGGAATTTAGTTATACTTATCCTGTTACGATAGTGAAGTAAGATAAAATGATAAAATGATGATTTATATATGACTCACTCCTTCCCAAGTTTAACTTGGGAAGGAGGAAAGAAACTTAAAAGCAAGATGTCCTAAATCTCCGAGACGAGTAGGATATCTTCTTTTAGTCATACTATCAAATTGCTGAGCGTATGACTTTTATTACTTTCCTTAAGTTCATTTTAATTCCGAAAGTTTAAAATTCATTCCTTTCATTTCCAAGTTGCACTTGTAAAAGTAATTTTCTAAATTTTTCCTTCCGAAAAACAATTTATAAGGAGTAAAATATTTATTTAAATACTTCTTTCATTAAAAGTAAAGAGTAATTTATTTAATCAATTAAAATGAATTGCTAAAATATTCTTCTATTATTCTGATAATATTTTATTCTTTAAATAAGTATAAATATTATTTTCAAATTAGTAAAAAACAACAAAAAGCAGATTCATACTATAATCTAATGAATTATTTTGTTCATCTAAGAGCTTCAGATAATCAAAAAAGCCGGCAGATGAGCATTTGAAGCCGGCAGATGACCGTTTGAAGCCGGCAAATTATCTTATAAAAATGTTAAATTATCATCAGATTTTATAAAATAATGGTTTGTATTTGTTTGAAGAAAGTTGTTCGCATTACTTTACTCTTGTCATGCTATCAGTTTGCTGCTCGTATGACTTTCCATACGTTCTGAGGATTTGTAGTAAACAGGTATGCCTGTTCCCTACATTTTCTAATCCTTCTATACCTAATCTCATCTCTTTTTAAAATTAAAAACATTCTGTTTCGTTTTTGATTTTACATAAATTTATAAAAATAATCAAAATGCTTAACTATGTTTATACCTACAACTGCAAACGAACTTAAACAATTAAACTGGAAAACGCTTGATATAATTTTAGTTTCTGGAGATACTTATATAGATACATATTACGATGGAATAGTGCTAATAGGAAAGCTGTTAATCAAGCAAGGCTGCAGAGTGGGAATAATAGCCCAACCCGACATAAACAGCGAAAATGATATACTGCGACTTGGCGAGCCAGAACTATTTTGGGGAATAAGCGCCGGCTGTGTTGATTCAATGGTCGCAAATTATACCGCACTACTAAAAAAAAGAAGAACTGACGATTTAACTCCGGGTGAACAAAATATTCGGCGACCAGACAGAGCAATCCTTATTTATACGAATTTAATCCAGCGCTTTTCAAAAACCAAACGACCAATTATTCTAGGTGGCATTGAAGCAAGTATGCGCCGTATTGCACACTATGACTACTGGAGCGATAGAATCCGCCGCTCTGTTTTGCTTGATTCAAAAGCAGATATTCTTGTTTATGGTATGGGCGAAAAAGCTATTTCCGAATTAGCTTTCAAAATAAAAAATCAAAGTGATTGGAAAGATACTAAAGGTATTTGCTATCTGTCAAATGAGAAGCCAGACGATTTTATTGAATTGCCGAGCTATGAAGAAGTTTTAAAAGAAAAAGATAGTTTCATCAATATGTTTAATATATTCTACAAAAGCAATAAATTGCAGGACGAAAATGGAATGTATCAGCAGCACGGCAGTCGCTTCCTTGTTCATAATCCACCGCAAACACCACCAAGTCAAACTGAACTTGATTCTTACTATGAATCGGATTTTGAGCGTGATGCTCACCCCTACTATAAAGAACAAGGAAAAATCAAAGCATTGGACACGATTCGTTTTTCAGTTACTTCTCATAGTGGTTGCTTCGGCGAATGTAACTTTTGCAGCATTGCTATTCATCAGGGAAATAAAATCCTAAGCAGAAGCAAAGAATCTATCATTCGAGAAGTAAAAAGAATTACAAAATTAAAGCATTTTAAAGGGAATATTTCTGATATTGGAGGACCTTCGGCAAATATGTATGGAATGGGCTGCAAATCTGAGCGCGATAATTTTAAATGCAGTAAAAACTGCATTAATCCTAATATTTGTAAAAATTTGAATAATAATCATAATGAACTAATTGAATTGCTAAAAGAATTAAGGAAAATACCCGGAATAAAGAATATATTCATTGGCTCTGGCATTCGCTTTGAGCTTGTCCTTGCCGATAAGCAAAACGGTCAAAAATATTTGAAGGATATAATTGAACATCACGTTTCAGGACAAATGAAAATCGCACCCGAGCATATTTCAAAACGCGTTTTAAAAGCTATGGGAAAAGAAAATGTTCATTCTGTACTAGATTTCAAAAATAAATTCTATCAAATTAATAAAAGCATTGGAAAGAAGCAGTTTTTAACATACTACTTCATAGCTGCCCATCCTGATTGTTATGAAAAAGATATGAACGAACTGAAAAGTTTTATAAAAAATGATTTGAAAATCAATCCTGAGCAGGTGCAAATATTTACTCCAACGCCTTCGACTTATTCTACGCTAATGTATTATGCTGAGAAATCACAGATTACAAAGGAAAAGATTTTTGTAGAAAAAAGTTTAAAAAAGAAAAGGGAACAAAAAGAAAGGATTGTAATTTAATATTCCCTCCTAATGAAAGGAGGGATAGAATTTATTTAAAATCAATTATGCTGGGACGCAGCAATCTACGGGGCATACTGAAGCACATTGTGGTTCGTCATAATGACCTTTACATTCAACACATAAATTTGGGTCAATAACAAAAATACCATCTCCTTCGGAAATAGCTTCTACAGGACATTCTGATTCGCATGCAGCACAGCTTATACATTCATCTGTTATTTTGTAAGCCATTTTATTCTCCAATTTTTTAAAAATAATTTTATTTGCTTTTTACTAAACAACTTCAAAATTAATAAAATTATTTATATCAAAAAAATTTATTTACTTTCTTTATTTTCAAAATATTCTTCCCATCGAATTATAGGCGATAGGAAAGCATTTTCCAAATGCGTTCCTATTGTTGGCATTGGAGACCATAGCTTGAATTTCTTCCCGAACAAAGCACATAAAGGAGTATAAATCCATACTTTTGCAAGTATTTTTAAATTTAATTTGTTTTTGAATATTGAATTAAAAAACAAAGGAAGATTAAAGATATTTTTCTTTGTTAAAACCAACCAAATGCTCGCATCATAGTTCTTTCTGGTGTATGTTAAAAATACCTTCTTTGCTTTTTTCAATGTTTTTTTGGTTGTTAGAAATGTCATGCAAGTTGCAGGGACACTTCGCCAATATCTGTTTTTTGAAATTTTAAACTCTGCTTTGCAATCCTGAATTCTATCTGTATAATAATCCAGATGGTCATAAACAGTTACGAAATCTGCATCATTATTATTTTTTAAAAAATCAGTTAATTCAAAAAAACAATCAGGTAAATAAAAGTAATCATCTTCTGCCAGCATTATATATTCACTTTCTTTTTGATTTAGCAATATTTCTATTTGCTTTTTAAATGTGAAGGGATTCCCTACTCCATCCATCTCAATAAATTCGATTGAATCTTTGTCATAATTGTTTAAAAATATGTTTTTATATTCCTGTGGGCAAGCATCAAGTATTACATAGAACTTTACTTTTATTTCACCTGCTATTGAGTTGATTAGCGACTTAAAACAGAACTCCGATAGTTTATATTTGTCATTTGGGAAAACAGCAGGTACTTTTGATATTTTTGGATATATCCTGTATGCAATAACTAAATCGTACTTATTATTCTCCATTATTTTTCTCTATACTTTTTATAAATATTTCCTTTGTATTTTTAAAATAGAAAATTCTATTTGTAAAATCCTTTTTCCAAAAAATTAAATTTAAGAATTTCCAGAGTTTTTCATTTGAGAAATTATATAAAATCTGCAAAAATACATACAAAGTTACATAAAAATCCGAATGATACTTTTTGCAGAATTTTATTTTACTCTTTGCAAGTGCATTATAATTATTAATCAAATTTTCTTTATTATTGCTGCTTGCTCCTCTTAAATGAATAACATTTGACTGAGGAACAAAAAAGACTTTCCAGCCATTTTTTTTTAATCTATAGCATAAATCCACTTCTTCTGAATAGAAGAAAAAACTTTCATCATAACCGCTAATTGATTGAAATGCAGCTTTTCTGATTAAATTGACTCCGCCATCAAGATATCCAACTTTTTTTGGTTTTTGGTAAATTTTTAATTTATATTTAATATTATTGATTACTGGTTTGAATGTATTTATAAAAAAAAGCTCTTTTAAAGAACGTTTAACACCGGGAATATCATTATAGCTATACTGAATCTGTCCATTTGGAAATAGCTGTTGAGGTCCGACAATACCAGCTTTAGCATTGTTCTTTAAATATTTAATTAAATACTGAATTGAATTTGGTAAGAAAATTATATCAGAATTAGACACAATAATATTTTCTGAATTTGCAACACTCACTCCGACATTAGCAGCTTTTGCGTACCCAAAATTTTCTTTATTTAGAATAATTTTTACTTCAGGATATTCAGATTGAATTATTGAAACAGAATTGTCTTTTGAAGCATTATCAACAACTATAATTTCAAATTGCTCTTCTTCGCAAGTTTTATAGATAGATTCAATACATTGCAAAGTAATTTTGCTAGTATTATAACTAATAATTATAACAGAAAACTGATTCAAATCTACTATCAAAAAAATACAAAAATACAAAAAAAACAGCCCTTAAAAAAGGGCTGTTTAAATAAAATTTATTTCATTAAAAATTATTTGACAACATTAATCTGTTGATTAAAGATATTACCATCAACTTTGAGGACGTAGTTATAAAGTCCCGATGGTAAATTGTTGCAATTAATTTTTACTTCATTAACGCCAGAAGTAGCATTACCAACGAATAAAGTTTCAACTAAATTACCATTAATATCATAGAGAAGAACTTCTACATTAGCAGCATCTTTTAATGAAAATTCAAATTTAGCTTCATCTTTTGCTGGGTTTGGAACAGCAGTTCCGAGCCAGTTGAGGGTTGAACCTTCGAGTGTAACTTCGACTTCGTCGCTGTATTGCCATTGGCCGTCTTTATCGATTGTCTTTAAGCGATAAACGTAAGTATTATTCATTTTAACGCTTCTATCAACGACTGGTCCGTATTCTTTGTAGTAGTTACTTAAACCGGCAGCTTTTTCTGAAGCAATTCTTTCAAAGTTTGCTGATTCAAGATTGCTTATATGTTTACGTTCAATTTCAAATCTGTCGGTGTTGTATTCACTTGCAGTTGCCCAATTTAATTCAACTCTGTTTCCAATAGGAATAGCTTCAAAGCTAACTAAATTGACTGGAATAATCTTGCCATCGTTATTTTGAACGAAGTCTGTTATTGCTTCGAGCACTGTGCGGATATTTTCCCAGTGTCTCCATTCAACACCAAGAGAAATTACATTTCTTGTAATTGTTGCAGTTGCAACCCCCATGGTGCTATCTAATAATGGGCTTGCTGTATGAGTTGAGTAATAATATGCCTGACGGGCTAAACCTTCGCCAGCAGTATAAACATTAACTAAACCGGCAAGAGGTGCTGCATCAGCAGCATAAGCAGTAGCAATTACTCTTTCAGTTAAATTTCTACCAACAGCAACACCGACTACTGTATTGTTTGCATAGCTTCCATTTCCAATTATTGGATTATATGGAACTGTAGCGCCAACTACATTTGGATTAGTTAAACTTAAATAAGTTTGTAAAAATATTGGGTCAGTAACAACGTTTGCTCTCAACATTTCCTGGCTACCAATAATTAAGTTTTTCTTGTCAGGGCTATTATTAGCTGTTAAGAATTTTGTAATGTCATTTCTTTCATAACGAGAAAGAGCATTTTCATTACCATCTGTCCAGAACATAGTCCGATACATTGTGTAGTCAACATTCTTTGTTTCCCAACCTTTTCTGTCAAATACATCATAATCGTATCTGCTAGAATCAAGGTCAGAAAGTTTTCTGTTTACATCTAAAGTAGTATCAATTTTTAAGTCAATATAAGAAAGTCCCATCTTTAAGCTGTCTGCATTTAATCTACCAGCGGTGATGTTTTGGTCGCCGGGTAAAACATCATACATACTATTTTCGGAAGAAACCAAAATGCTTTGTGGGCATCTCTTAATATAGAATCTTACATATTTTGATATAATATTATTTGTATTATCCTGGTCGTAAGATGGATTTACAGTTACTTCAAATTTATAGAGTGGAGTAACGTTTGCACCCATAGCTCTGAAGATTACTGGAACTACGTATGCAGTATCTTCGCCTCTTAAGTCATTATAAGTATGAGGAATGAAGTTTGTATTGAAATTAATATCAGTAGTTTCATTTGGAAGGAAATTCAAAATGAGTGACTTTTCTAAAATAAGAGAATCGTAACCAGTAGCGGTTTTGCGATAAACTCTTAAAATAGTTGGTGTGTTAGTTTGGGTAAGAGTACCGTTATTCCTAACTCTACCAATGATATTAATAGGAGCAGTAGTCATAATGTATTCAGCATCGTTAAAGGGGGCAGTGCCTCTGCGATATCTGCCGGGTTCAAGTATCGGCATTGCTTCGAGGTCGCTTAAATATTTGATACCGGAAAATTCACTTGCACCAATGTCATAACGAACACCAGCTGTTCCGCGTGGATTGCCATCAATATCTGCTGTAATCCAAAGGACTCTTTGACCATTATCTTCAAGAATTGAACCAGTTGGAGCTGGATTTTTTCTAATTCTTAGTTTTTGACCTGCAACAGTAAAATCAGTTGTAAAGTTCTTTACATTAGAATTTAAATCCTGTCCAGTCCACATTTGCCATTGGACCAATTCTTTATAGTCGTTTCCTTCGGTTGCCTGATTGCCACCTTCAAGAATAATTGAATTTTCATCTGTTTCAATGAAACGGGCAAGAACAGCGTTTGGAACAGCAACAGGGTCAAACCAGAAAGCATTTCTGTTTGAAGTTAAACCACCGTTTTGTGGCATTACGCCGTGCCAGTATAAACCAGCTACCATAAATGCTGCTGGGTTGTTGTCTGTAATAGCTATTGCATTATTTAATATTTCGGCATTCTTTGCCTGATTCATTGCAATACCAACAATAGAACCACCAACTGGTGCGCTCATATTGCGGAACCAAATAGTATTGTTTATTATTTTATCATTTAATGTAAAGTGCACTGTATTCTTTGGAGCAGGAACTCCGGCAACAGTGTACCAGGTCGCATTTGCTCTTTCAGTGAATAAATGAATACCAATTCTGTTTGAAGCTGCATTTATTGATGTCATATCACGGATTACGTTATTGTAAATCTTGATATTTTCTGCAACCTGTGGAAATGTCTCATTTGTTTGAGGATATGTATTAATTGATTGTTCAGATTTTATACCATAAGCAAGCATTGGAGCAGAAATATTATAGATTTCATTGTCAGCAATAGTCAAGTCGAGGTTATTGTAGCCATTGAAAGTAGTACTTCTTTCTCCACCTAGCAGGATACCACCGCATACGTTACCACCTAATCCATTTACATTATGAATACGGTTTCCGACTATGGCGCTTGTTTTTTCAAAACCAAGATAAATACCGGCTCTACCTACATTATAAATTTCATTTCTAATATAACCATTATTTGTGTTCATATATTCAACCAATGCATTTGCAGCTTGTTTGAATAATACACCAGTTCCCAATGATACAATACCATAACCGAAGTTACTAATTTCATTATATGAAATATCATTGTCTTTATTTACCAAAGTATCCAAGAAATAAGAATTATTCTGTGTTGATGAATCTTTTGGACTCATAGAGCGTAAGACAATACCAGCAGAATAAGTGTTTCCTGCACCACGGTTATCATCTTCATAAACAAATTGAGTTAATGAAGTATTGTATGTTGTTAATGGAATAGAAGCTAAATAGCTTGGAGCTTGATGTACGCCATCAGTAATTACGGAATTCTTTATAGTAACATTAGAAGCACCATTAGTTAAATAAAATACTGCTCTAAATGGTGATGCTGTTTGTAATGTAAATTTGAATGCTTTATTTTCGCCACCATCGAAAGCAATATAACCAGCACTATTTGCATAAAGTTTCTTTCTGCTTTCACGTAAGATTTTTACTGGTGCAAAATCATTCTTTGGTGTTGTTGTTTGTCCGATTAATATACCAATACCAGCATTAGTAATTAAATTAATAACAATTCTTTCTTTTGTTAATGCTAATTCATCTAATGGTTTGAATGTTATAGTATTGGTTGAAGAAACGCCAACGATTCTGGAACTTAAGTCAATAGCTGGTGCATTTAATGCTAATGGATTTCCAGCGTTATATAAAGTATCTGTTAAGATAAATTGAACGGGACCGGAAACGCCTCTTAAGAATAATGTATCTACTGCCTTGTCGATAGTCGTGAAGTTACGTTTATTCATTGTTGTATCGAATTGATACTTTGTTCCGATTGTATAAACACCACTTAAAGCTGGTTTTACTTCGAATGTGTCTTTTATGGTGTTGTTTACTGATATTCTATCAGCAATTGCAGAAATAGTTACTGTTGCAATAAATAGTCCATCAGAAGGTGGAATAAAATCATCTGGGAATTCAATAGTAATAAATCTACCAGTTGATATATCAGAAATGATATAATTTGTTTTTGTATAAACTCTTCCACCACCAATTTTGTCTATAGTAAAAGTAGCAGGAGCATTAGAAATATCGCTTAAGCCCTGATTTGAAAATCTTGCTTTTGGATATACCGGTCTGCCAACATATAAATCATTTGCTGAGAAAAATACTGAATCTGCTCTTCCATCAATTTCATTTCTGATTCTGAATGTATATGGAATTGTTTCATTTTCTCTAGGTAAAAAGTTATTAATTGGCTGGTCATCAATGATTTCAGAAGCAGCAGGAAACTGAACTTCAAATTTGATTGTATAATCGCCAAATTGTAGTGGGTCTTCCGGAGCAAATAAATCGAAGTTTATTGTAATTTCAGAACCCGTTGCCATATCTGGTAAAGATGGTGGATTTGATGCCCAATCTTTAATACTTGTATAAACAAGCAAATTATTTCTGTATATTCTTGCAATTGTTCTGAAACCAGTAACAGCATTTTTACCAACATTACGAACAACAGCACTTACTGGAATTGAAAATGGATAAAGTTCGTAATCGTTTGTTTTTGGTGAAATAATGCGATTAACTTCTAAGTCGTTATTGAATGCAATATTAAAGATGTTCTTAAATGTTTGTCTAAACGCTGGTATTGATGGAATAGTCAGGTTTGATTCTATAGCATATTCGCCAGCAGACAAACTGTCTAATCTTGTTTTTAAATCAATATCACCATTATTTAAAGGTTCATTTCCAATATTATATCCATAAGCAGCAATACCTTTAGCATGTGTTAAATTGTATGCAACATTAGCACCACTAAGAGTTACATTAATTAATGTATCATTAAGAATATTTTCTTCAGTTCCAATATAAATATTTGCTAAAATTGGCTGAATGTTTGCATATCTTTGCAAAGGACCTGTAATTTTGTAGGAAAGAAGTACCTGGTCAGTTAAACCGTTTGTTTTGATATTAATTTTTGGATTTTGATTTGCATGACTGTAAATTGAGTCAAGAGTAAGAATTGTTCCGGTACCGGGGAAGGTAGATGTAATAGCCGGAACTTTAGGACCAACTTTTAAAGTCATATCAATAGCTTGTCCATAAGTAGTCATTCCTTCGCCAATATCTATAGCATTGGTATAGTAATAATCAGTAACAAATCTTATACGGTAGTAACCGGCACCGGCTGTAAAGGCGGCAAGCTGTGGGATAGTTATCGTACCGGAGAACGCATAGCGGGCAGTTCCGGGATTAAATACTGTTTCACCGAGACCAGTGAAAATGCTGTCACAATTCAAATCAATGAATACCTTGACATATTGAGCATATATGACATTATCATCGCCACCAGCAACCCATCTGAAGCCCTGCATTATGACGTCATAAACGTCTTCTGCATTTACTGGGATTATTATATCTGTTCGATTTACATAGCCAGTATCAGAAGGTTGATTTGTATATAAACTATTACCACCAAATAAAATTTTGGTGAAGCCAGACGGATTCGTTGCATTGAATGCACGAGCAGGCGGTGTTTGAGCAGATAAATTGTATGAATATACAATCAGAATGCTCATTAATACAAATGCTTTAAGTAATTTGTTTAGCATAAAAACATTCCTTAAATTATTAAGAATAATACATTATTTTTATTTATATTTCAATTTTCATATTTTATTTTTAATTTGCTAAAATAGTAAAATATAATTTAATATAATTTTTCTTTTTAAAAAAATTAAATATTTATTATATTTTTAAGTAAAATTACTAATTTTTCAATTAATTTCGATAATTTATTTGAAAAATTAAAATTTTTCAATTCCATAAATAGATAAACACATTTTTTTGGATTTCGTCTCAAAAAAAAATGAATTTTATGAAAAAAAATCAAATTAAAATTATGAAGTTCGGAGGGCGTGCGCTTTCCGAACCTCACAGCTTCAGCTCTATGGCTGATATTCTCTTTAAACACATCGATTCTAAACAGTTAATTATTATATCTGCTCTTGCGGATACAACTAAAATGTTAAAACAATCTGCTTTTCTTTCTGAAAAATCTTCTTTCGATGAAGCAAAAATAATAATAGAAAGTATTATTGATAAACTTGTCTTATATGCTAAATCTCTTATTTCTAATCAATATATTTTAAAAGAACTTATCAATAATATACATAATTATTCCGAAGAAATAAATAAAATTCTGCTCGGAATAAATATTACCAACGAATTGACACCAAGAACTCTCGATTTAATAATGAGTTATGGTGAAAAACTTGCTCTTCAGCTTGTATTTGCATTTCTAAAACAAAAGGATTTTTCAGTGGCTTTAGTTGATGCCGAAAATCTTATAGTTACAAACAATAGATTTAATTACGCATCCCCTTTATTTGAAGATACTTCAATTAATTGCAAAGAGTTACTGTTCCCACTTTTTCATAACTTTCAAATCGTAATTACACAGGGTTTTGTAGGTAGAAGTAAAACTACTCAACAAACAACAACTCTCGGATTAGAAAGCTCGAACCTAAGTGCAGCACTACTTGCAGCTATATGCTATACTGATGAATTAATTTTCTGGACTGATGTTGAAGGTTTTCGTAGTTGCGACCCAAAATTTGTTGTGAACACAAAACTTATCCCTTCTATATCTTATCATGATGCTAAACTACTTGCTTTAAATGGATTTAAGCTGATTTTCCCCCAGATGATTGATATTGCCATTAATTCCAATATAGAACTTCACTACAAATCTATTTTTTCCCCTGATGGTGAGTTTACAAAAATTTCTCATTCTAATTGTGTTGAAAATTTTACACACATTATCTATAAAATTGATAATATACACCTTGATTTTGTTAATCCTAGCACACCAACTTCTTATGAAAAAACTGCTAATTCAACAAAAAAATTTCAATGTAATTTCTCGAAAATTTGTATTTTCAATTCAAATATTGAAAAACTTTTAAAATTGTTACCAAATATTTATAAAATTAATAGTGAGAATATTATTCATTTTAATATTAGAAACGATTTCAAAATTCAGGAAATTATTTTAAATTCAAATATTAGCAATCAGGTTTTAGAGTATATTCATAATAATTTGTAGTTTCATAGCTCTTATCTCCATCACAAATACAATACCGCTAACTTAAAGTACAAAATCAAAATGTCATCGTATATTGCTATTATTGTAAGCGGTATGGTATTAATCATTTTCATTATTTAAGCAGCAGCACAAAAAATGTCCAACAAACTACTTGTTGGACATTTTTATAAGAATGAATTATAATTAAAACTATTTGTTTACAATCATTGTCGAGGAACATCTTCCTTCAGTTGAAATTAAAACAACATTATAGACACCATTGGCTAAATTGCCTGTGTTAAATTGAACTTTATTAAATCCAACAGTATAATTTGCATTTGTAATCTTAGATACTAATTCACCGGTAACATTATAAATTTGAATTTCTGCATTAGTTTCGTATGGTAATGTAAATTCAAATGAAGTAGTATTAGAAACCGGATTAGGAACAATTGCTATGCTAAAGCCATTGCTTTTAGTAGCTTGAACAACAGCTTTAGCTAAATATATTGAATTAGCTTGATATATTAAAGAATTTATAATTACATTATTAGTTAATTCATTAATTTCAGTCAAATTAATGTCAACAAAAGAATTGGTGCCTGTATTAAAGAGTTTTACAATTAAATTTTCATAATCATTTGCACCATCAATATTAGGACTTATTTCATCATCGCCCCAAATAGTAACAGCAACAACTCCATTATTAATAACACCTGAACCAATAAGAACGTCATTTGAATTGAATACACCAACTTCATTCCCGTCTTCATATTCAACAGACAAAATTAGAGTAGAATTGTTTCCAGTATTCTTATAAGCTGGGACAAGGAATTTTGCATTAGGAGTAACTTCATCAGCAATAGATTTTAAAGCACCATTAGCAGGATAGGTTAAAATTCCCGGATTGTTTAAATATATATAGTAACCTTCGTTTGGCTGCATATTGCCGATTGTGTTTATACCATAAACAGGGCTATAAATACCGCCAACATTATTTTTTGCTAAAACGAGGACAGAGTTAATACTTGCAAGAGCATTTACAGGTGACATTGGATTATCTCTGAAATATGCTGATAGGTTCCAACCATTAAATAGAAATAGTGGAGTTGTCTCTGGAATAATTTTCGTACCAGTAATTGTTAAAGTATTTGTATTTATCATATTAACCAAATATCCATCTGAGTAGAACCAGTTTTCAATAGTATTAATACCGAATGCAGGGTCATACATCTGTCCTACACCATTTTTGACAATTCTTAAATCACTAGCAATAGGAGCAAATAATTGTTCAATATCATTATTTGCAGGATTTAAATAACTTGAAATCATATTCCAGCCAGTTGCTAAATTAATATTTATAGATTCTAATTCAGTTGTAAATGACCAGGCATCTGTCCAAGGTCCGAGTGTTCCTAATTGTGTAATTGACCTAACTCGCCACCAGTATTGAGTTGAGTAATCAAGATTTTCTGTTACTAAATATTCAATATCTGAAGTTATAGTATTAATAATTAAATTATCGAACTCTGCATTGTCAGATAACTGAACTCTGTAATTTGCAGCTTCTTCAACTTCTGTCCAAATTAACAATGGATTTGTATCTTCGCCTAATGACTCATTTAATGGTAAACTTAAAACTGGTGCTGGTGGTTGTGGTTCACCTTCCATTCCTATAAACATCATATTAGGTCTGTTTACTGATGAAGTTGCAGTGCCTGATGCCGAACAAACATTATCAGCATCAGCTGCAAAATGAAGTACAGAACTAAAAGTAGTTGGAGTATAGTAAGTACCTTGATTGCTTGACCAAGATGAATTATTGAAGCAAACATCTACAAGAATATTTGAAACGCCATCCCAAATAAATGGAGTATCGAACTGGTGTATATTCCAACCTAAAGAGTTGAAATAAGAAGGTGAATAATAAACCTGCTGTAATTCAGTTTCATCCCAACCAGTTATTAATTGAGTAGCAGTTGTTTGTTTCATTTTAATTGTGAAATCAATAAGTGGTTCATTAGTATAAATTTGACCAATTTCAAAAGCCAATGAAGTCAAGAATCCGGGGGTAGCTCCTGCTGCAGCTAATTCGTCTGAATGTACTAAGAGTTGGTGTTTTGCACCCCAAAAATAATTACCATAAGGAGCAGGATAAGTCATATCATCATTTATTTGAGTACCAGTTCCAATTACAAAAGAATATCCAGTTGTAAATGTCCATACTTCAGACCAATCGCTTACATCGCAGGGATTAATCATTGATACTCTCCAGTAATATTGAGTTAGAGGAGCTAATGAAGAATAAGTATAACTTGTTTCTGTAAGTGATTCATCATCAATAATAATTCCGGAGAAATCTGGAGTAGAAGAAACCTGAAGGTGATAAGATGTAGCAGCAAAGTTTTCATCCCAGTAAAAAGAGGCAATTAGAGGAATTCCATTTGAGTTGTTCACTGGCAATGCAAGTTGAGGTGCTGGTAAGTCGCCTTCTGTCATAAAAGTACTTCTTGCAGACCAATAACTTGTGCACTCTTCATCTTCAAATGCCATAACTCTCCAGTAGTAACGCGTAATATTCTCTAAAGCATCTGCTCCGGGCAAAGTATAACTTGATGAATTAATTTCTTCTGATTCATAAACTATATCATTAAAATATTTATCTGTTGCTATTTGCAAAATATAGTTATTTGCTCCAACAACATCATTCCAATCAAAGTTTGGATTTATACCTTGGCAATAGCTATTATTTTCGGGAACTTCTAATTGTGGAAAAGCAAGGCATGGATTCTCAAAAGGTATTGCAAAACCAGTCATTTCCATTCCGCCAGGTAATAAATTGACAAATGTAGCTTCACCTGTTAGCTTATCAATCGTGAACATAGCTCCGATATAATCCTGATTTGTTGTAAGAACATAAGCGGTCCAGTAACAAATATTATTAGTTTTATCAAATTCCATATCCTGAGCATAATTAGGAGAATAGCCCAATGGACCTATTGGAGTAACTATACCAGTATATTTATCAATATAATAAAAATTGTCATCACTAATATCGACTGCGTATAAATCACCATCTAAATCGCAAGCTAAATTAATAAATAAATGCTGTCCGCAATTACCTACTAAAGCTGGAGCACCACTAACTAAATCAATACTATAAAGACTACAGCCATCATCAGTAATAACAACTGCAAACATAGTCTCAGAAGTAGCATCATAAGACAATCCTGTAGCGTATATACCAAGAGTACTGATAGTATTTCTGTTTCCAGTTACTTTATCAACTGTGAAGAAACTACCGGTTCCACTATTACCATCATAAGTAGCACCATACCACTCATCATTTGCCCAAGTGCCACACCAAATAGGAGTTAAATCACTTTGTTCATCAAGAGAATTCATATTTGAAACATCATCTAATTCGAACACAACTGGGCCTTCCGGAAGGATACCGCCACTTGTGTTATAACCGAAAACAGGACTAATTACAGAAGTAGTGAAACTCCATTCTTCAGACCAATCACTATAAACGGCAGAATTATAAGCCATTACACGCCAATAATGAGTAGTTTCTAAATCTAATGCTCTTGCAAAAAACTCTGGATTTACTACTTCATATTCATCATATACTAAATCATTAAAAAACTCATCAGTAGCAACTTGGACCTGATAAAACTGAGCGCCAGGCACTGCCTCCCATGTTAATGTCGGATAAGCAAAAACATCTGTTGAAATGTCTTCAGGATAAATTAAAACAGGTGGAATTAAATTCCCTTCAGTAGTAAAAGACCATTTGTTAGACCAATAGCTATTACAATCACCTTCAGCATTAGCCATAATATGCCACCAGTATTGAGTTACTTGTTCTAATTCACTTCCAATTGGCAATTCAAAAAAAGTCCCGACAATTCCGTCAACTTCGAAAATAATATTTTCAAAATTAGCATCAGTTGATATTTGGATTGTGTAAGAATCGGCATCTGCCACTTCGTTCCACAGGAATGTCGGAGATGTTAAAATCTCAATAGCTTTATTAAAAGGTTCCATTAAACGTGGAAATGCCAAACATTCAGGAGTGAATGGAATAGCAAAACCAGTAAGCTCAAGGTTGCTATTAGGGAACAATCCGGCAACGGAAGCTGCACCAGTTTCTATATCAATTGTTAGTAAATTACCAATCCATCCTCCTTCATAATATATAGCTCCGGCGTAACAAATATTATTAATTAAATCAAACTCCATATCCTGAGCATAATTGAAAGTGAATCCAGTCGAACCTATAAGAGTTACAGTAGCATTTTCTTTGTCTATCCTATAAAAACCGTTTGTGTATAAATCGATGCCATATAAGTCACCATTATTGTCACAAGCTAAATTAACAAACAGTATTTCAGGACCACTCGAACCAACTAATGATGTTGAGCCATTTGTTAAGTTGATTTCATAAAGATTGCCCATTCCGGCTTCTTCCACAACAGCAAACATAGTATTAGTAGTAATGTCATAAGACATTCCGTTTATACTTCTTCCCATACTGCCAATAATAGTTCGGTTACCAGTTGTTGGGTTGATGGTAATAAAGTCCGTACCCACAGAGGCATACCAAATACCATTTGCCCAGGAGCCAGATGTTATAAGTGGTTGTCCGTTCTGGTTCTGAATTGAGGTGAGAGCCGCAGTATTGCTTAAATCAAAATAAAATGGCCCTACAGGGATTCCACCTCCGCCATTTGCATTATAGCCATAAGCTGTTATTCCTTGTGCTTGGTTTGGAATTAAGCTAAGAAATAACGCTATGCATATAGTAATTATCATAAATGATAATTTTGAGAATTGATTCATAAAACCTCCATAAATAAGTTGGTAAATTTTTATTGTTTTTATTTTTAATCTTAGTAGGTTTTCTACTGCTCACTAAAAAAGCTAATATTTTTTAATTTCTTTTTTTTATTTTCAATATTTTACATTAATCGAATAAAGTTTTAATTTTATTTTAAATAACTAAAAAATGAGTTCTAAAAATTGCCGTTTTGTTAAATCCAAGAATCAAGTTTATCTTTAAATCTAAAGATAGATTCTTTGCTATGCTTACTAATGTCATCTTTAACTTTGTCTGTTATTCCGATTTCACTTTCGTAAGCATATTGGGCTTTGCGAAAGTTAAAAATAATGTCATAAGTATTTAAATCTTACATTTGTAATTTGGATGCAAAATGACATATAAAATTAAATAATAAAGAACTAATTACATTATTATATGATATCTGTAATTAAATATTTTTCCATCTTGTTACAAATAACTTTTAATGTTTTATTACACGTTGATATTTATTGACTTTTAGAAAATGCACCTTATTTTGCAATATAAAAAAAATAATTTATTTAAAAAAATTTTATTTTAATAATTTTTTATTTTATATAAAATTCAGCGAATTTTTCCCCTTTTTTAAAGTAGATTTTAAAATAAAATTTAAACTCTTTCCACTCATATTTCATTATATAACACTAAAAATCAAATATATTTTCTTTAAATGAAACAATTATGAAAAAGTTACAAAACTGAGAAATAAAAAATTAGGGAAGGTGTGGTTTTAAGTTAAATTCAGAAATAAAGACATTTTAATATGTCGGGGCGGCGGGATTCGAACCTGCGGCCTCCTGCTCCCAAAACAGGCGCGCTAACCGGACTGCGCCACGCCCCGAATAATAGAATACAAAATTACGGACTTTCCTTTTAAATTCCAAACTTTTTTTAATTCTCTTTGAAAATTTTCTGAATTGATTTGTTCAGTTTAATTTTTTTATTAGAAAGTTCTTGTATTTGTTGAGTTGCTTTAAGTTGCTCTTCAAAAGGAGCAACTTTTTGGATTTGCATTAGTTCCTGAATTTGAATATCAAGCTGCTTAATACTCAGGCGGATTAAAGTATCATTTATTGTTTTTTTTATGTCAATCGTTGGAACGGTATCAATATATTTTTCCCACTTCTTATCGAACTGATGCCCTTTAAAAGAAAGTTTAACAAGAAAATCCCTGTCGCTTTCTGAAATAGACTCATCTGCCATCAATTCATCTACTACATTATCAGTAATCGAATACAGATTTTCCAATATTGTAAAAAGCCGCTTCCCTTCGCTGCTTATAATCAAATTCATATTGAAATTTTCATTACTAAAAAGAGTTTTTATTCCATCGGTTTCTGCAAGGCAGGTTTCCAAAAGGATATATTCCTCCTTTTGTAATTTACTCTTTAAATTAACGTCAATTTCCTGAACAGGAAAAGCATTATCTTTTTGATGTTCTACATTTTCTCTCTTTTTTTGCTTTTTATCCTTTTTTTCTATTTCGTTTTTTTCTTTATAAATTTGCTGAAGTTGAAACTCGCTGAAATTCATATAACGGGCAAGATTTGCAATGTAATCATCGTGCTGCAGTCGGTCTGGGATTTTTGAAATTATTCTTACAATGTCGCGGGCTGCTTCCGCCTTACTTTGTGGATTATTGAGTTTGCCTTCCTCTTTCAGTTTGTTTATTTTAAATTCAAGAAAAGAAACCGAGCCATCTAAATAAATATTAAACAGTTCGCCACCGTGGTTTTTGACAAATGAATCTGGGTCTTCGCCTTTTGGTAATTGCAAAATATATATATCAAAACCCTTTTCTATAGCAATTTCCAGCGCCCTGTCAGTTGCTTTTACACCAGCAGAATCTGAATCGAATACCAAATACAGCTTTTTTCCATATCTGGCTAAAATATCAAGTTGTTCTGATGTTAAAGATGTGCCACTTGAAGCAATGACGTTAGTTATCCCAGCTTGATGAAGCGTTATAACGTCAATATATCCTTCTACGAGAATGGCAGCTTTTTTATTTCGCAGTTCGTTTCTTGCATGGTAAAGTCCATAAAGCGAGCGGCTTTTGTCGTAAACCAAACTTTGAGGCGAATTTATATATTTTGGCTGCGTATCGTCATCGTTCAGTCGCCTTGCACCAAAGCCAATCACTCTTCCCATATTATCTGGAATGGGAAACATAGCTCTATCGCGAAATCTATCGTAAAATGAATCTTTATCCTCTTTCTTAATAATAAGCCCGGCATTTTGCAGCACCTCATTTGAAAAGCCCTTTTTATGCAGTTCGTTTATTAAGCTATCCCAACTGTTTGGTGAATAGCCCAAGCCGAATTTTATTATAGTATCTTTTGTGAAGCCACGCCGAACGTAATACTCTGTTGCAATATTCCCGGCATTTGTTTTGAGTGTTTTAACAAAGAAATCCCTTGCAGCAATAAGTGCCTGATATGCAAGGTCATATTTACTTACTTCCTTGTTTGTTTCTTTGGTCAGTTGATATTGGATGCCGGCTTTTTTGGCGAGTGCTTTTATTGCCTCCTGAAAATTCAATTTTTCGTAATCCATAACGAAAGTAATCAGATTACCGGCAGCACCACAACCGAAGCATTTGTAAATACCTTTTTCAGAAGAAACATTGAAGGAAGGTGTTTTTTCATTATGAAAGGGGCAAAGACCGACATAGTTAGCTCCACGCTTACGCAAATCTACGTAATCGCTGATTACATCAACTATATCAAGTTTTTGCAGTATTTCGTCTTTTATTTCTTCTAAATTTGCCATTTCCCTCAACAAATAATTACAAAATTAGGAATAAAATTGGGAAATGGTATATGTTGATTTTGAAAATTGAATTTTGGTTGTAATGCTGAACCCCCTAATAAAGGAAAACTTTTATTTAAAATGGAGATGACATCACTAAAAGTGTAATGCTGACGGATGTCAGAATCCATCTTGGTAAAGCAAATGAGCTTGCTTATGAAGCATTTGGGCAAGCCCAAATGCTTCAACGAAATAGCTAAAATTGAATAGCGCTGAATAATAATAAGTTGGATTCTGACATACGCATGAATGACATTAAGACACTTAAAATTGGAAATTGTATAATATAGCTTAAAGTCATCGAATGGCAGCCAGTCATCCGATGACAAAAAAGTTCATTTTATAAAAAGTAAACGTCTTTGTTTATTTATGCTTCATAAAGATAGGATTAAAAAAAGTCATCTTATAACTTAAAGTTATAAGATGACTTGAATTCTCTAGTATTTGTTTAGATTATGGCTGATAGTGAATATATCTTGAGCGGGTTAAATCGCCAGATTTTACAACGTATATGTATCTGCCCGGAGTCAAATCAGAAGGAGTGAAAGTAAAAGTATGGTCTCCTTGTGAAAGCATTCCATCCTGTAATGTTGAGATTATATTTCCATTCAAATCATAAACTTTGATTGAAACATCATTAGATTCAGTCATTGTAATTGGAATGGAAACTGAACTTTGAAACGGATTGGGATAAGCTGGGTTTAATTTAATATTATTTATATAAAGGCAGCTTCCATCTTGTTTGTTCATCCCTTTATAACCTGCATTTCTTCCTTTTCCATTGAACTTTCTAACTGTGCAGGTATCGCAGTTTAGACGAAGTCTTTTGTGGGTGCTATCGCAAACACCTAATTTTTTGCCATATCCTTTTCCTTGCCCAATACCTTGAGAAGGATTTCCGCAATTGTTGTATGGTTGTGATATTGCTTCGACAGGTAAAGTAAGGAATACTGCTATTATTAGTGCTGTGCTTAGATATATGAGCTTTTTCATAATTAATCCTTTAATTATAAGTTTTACAAAATATTAACTTATAAGTATTATTACAATCAATGTGCCAACAAATTAGAAAAAGCTGCAAACTCACTATTCATCAATATTACAATGAATGTGCCAAATATTTAATTACGACATTTTTGTCGATTTTATTCCTTATTTATGTAAAAATTGTCGAAAAGAATAAAAATATAATAAACAAAATTTGAATATAAAAAATTCTCTGACAAAGAAAAACATTTATTTAATGAATGACATCTTTCTTTAATCCACCAAAACTTTCTGAAAGATTGGGAAATTTTTGGGAAGTAAGAAGAAAAAGCAACGTAGTTGCATTCTGTTTATAAAAAAATGTGTTTTAAATTGTTACCAATGACATCTTTTCTTGTCATTCTGGCGTATGCCAGAATCCATCTTGGTAAAGCAAGTGAGCTTGCTCACGATACATTTGGGCAAGCCCAAATGCTTCATTGAAATAGCTAAAATTGAATAACGTTGAATAATAAGATGGATTCTGGCATCCGTCAGAATGACAGTTTCAATTATGTCATCTCTATTTAAATAAAGTTCTTACTTCATTTTGAGTTTCAGAAGGGCAGTATAAAATTATGTTATATCTTTTGAAATAAAGGTTTTCTTTATCTGGGGGATTAGAATGACAAGACTGCGAAATAAGAAACTACGAGAAGTCAGGAGTTCTTAAATTGAGAAGAATAAAATTGATAAAAATTATATTGAAAAAATTTATTAATTATTCGGAAAATTTATTAGTTTAATTAATCTCCAATATACCTTTATTTTATTATATTTGTATTTTAGATGTTAATAAATAATTTAAAAAATTAGAATGAGCAAAAGTAAAGAAACATTATTTAGTAAGTTAAGGAATGAAGCATTAGCAAATTCTTACTCCGAATATAAAGGTAAAAGGCATAATATCCAGATTAAATTTCTAATACTTTTTATTACGATATTGATATGCACTTTTTTTTTCTCATTTCATTTCAATAAGAAATCTCATGAAATAAGTGAAATGGGCTCATTTGGTGGAATGGTTTGGACTAATAAAACATTAGTTGCTGAATTCACTTTTCCAATTTATAAATCAAAAGAAGAACTTCAAAAGGATATAAATGAAGCTGTAAGTAAAGCTATCCCGGTGTTTATTCTTGATGAATCAGCTCCATTGATTGCATCTAACCAGATTAATACGGCTGTTGAAGATTATCTTGAAAAATCCGAGATTCTAAATGATACTATTTTTGATTTGCTTGATCCAAAAAATACAAAATTAACTGAAACAACAAAAAAAGAAGTTAAAATACGTGAATTAAAAAAAATACAAAGAGTAATACAGGAATTTTTCGATAAAATGTATAAGACTGGTTTCGTTGATATAAACACTGAAAATATTAAAAAAAATGAAATATTAGTACGCGCTTCAAATAATAAAGAATTTATTTTGCCTACGTATAACTTAACTGATTCAAATGGTATTGCTGAAAAAGCAGAAAAACATTTTTTGCAAAACTTACAGGAAGGTTATCAGCAAATTGCATTTAAGTTTTTATCTAAAGCATTACTACCTAATTTGAAGTATTCACAGGAACTTAGCAAACAAAACGAAGAAATAGCTGCAAATTCGGTACCTTTAACTGAAAGTATTGTGAAAAAAGGAGATATCATAGTTGAAAAAGGAGAGAGGATATCATCTGAAACACTGCAAAAAATTAATTCTCATAATCGTACCAGATTTATGCTTAATGAAATAACTTACTCTCCCTGGACATATATAGGAAGGTTTGGTCATGTATTGTTTCTTTTATCAATTTTAGTTATTTATTTATTTTATATAAGAAAAAGAATTTTTTACGATAATATGCAAATGTCTATTATTTGCATAGTTTTGGTTATCGCTTCTTTCCTATCGTGGCTTTCATTGGAAATACCAGTTAATTTCCCTATAGAATTTATCATTTTCTTACCTTCACTTTCGATGCTTTGTGCAATAGTATTTGATTCGAGAACTGCTTTTTATATAACAATTACAATGGCATTAATGATAGCCGGCATAAGGGGAAATGACTACGATACCGGAACAGCTATGCTATTTGCTGGTACTCTTGCGGCATACACTGTTAGAGATATCCAAAGCAGAACTCAGATATTTCAATCATTTTTATATATTTTTCTCGGCTTTGCTATTCCAGTAATTTCCTTTGGATTTGAACGTTCAGCAGATATAGTTACAATAGGATATCGCCTTGGAGTTACTGCAATAAATTCTGCTCTTGCTCCTTTTATTACTTTCGGTTTGCTATTCATATTGGAAAGATTGACTTCAATTACTACTGACTTGAAATTATCAGAATATAATAATACAAATCATCCGTTGTTAACAAAAATGAATGAAACAGCTCCGGGCAGCTATCAACATACAATGGCAATGGCTGTAGTGGCGGAACGCTGTGCTATTGCAATCGGTGCAAATAATCTTCTGACAAGAGTCGGAGCTTATTTTCATGATATTGGGAAAATTACAAAACCCGAATATTTTATAGAAAATCAAATTGACTCTGACAATAAGCATAATTTATTAACTCCAAGAAAAAGTGCAGACTCAATTAAACAGCATATAAACGATGGAATAAAGTTAGCAAAGGAATATGATTTGCCACAACGTATAATAGATTTTATTCCAATGCACCACGGCACTTCTTTAATTAAGCATTTTTATGCAAAAGCAATCGAAGATAATCCCGATTTAGAAATTAAAGAAAGTGATTATCGCTACCCCGGACCGAAACCAAATTCAAAAGAAACGGCTATTGTAATGATTTGCGATTCCGCAGAAGCTATTTCCCGACTTGCTTCCAACGAAAAAGATAAATTTGTTAAAGCTTTGGATAAATCTATTCAAGATAAACTTCTTGACGGCCAATTTGATGAAAGCAATCTTACATTTAAAGAATTGCAGACAATTAAACTAACTTGTCTAAGAAACCTTACCGGTATGAGTCACCAAAGAATTGAATATAAAGAAATACCTAATTCGAATCTGAAAAATGGAAATTGAAAATAGTTTAATCTTAGATAAAATTTTAAATAACATAAATTTAGAAGAATATTATTTCGATTTATCAGCTGAAAAAATTGCTCAAAAGCCATTAGAAAATCGTCAACAAAGTAAGTTGCTACTCGCTAATTGTTTTAATCAAACTATTAAGCATCATCATTTTTATGAAATACCAGATTTACTTCCAAAACCCGCTTTACTTTTTATAAATGAAACAAAAGTAATTTCTGCACGTTTGCATTTTCAGAAAAAATACGGGGGACGAGTTGAAATTTTTTGCCTTGAACCTAAAATGGATGTTTTAATTACTTCTATTAATGAAAATTATAAATATTTAACATCAAATTCAAATAATTCTTTTGTAAATCCAAATTCAGAAAAAAGTGATAAAATTGATTCTATTAATCTGAAGAAAAATACTTCAAATTCAGTTTTATGGAATTGTCTTATCAGAGGCAAAAGAGTTAGATTTAATGATGAATTTTCTGCTATATTCAATTTGAATGATGAAGAAATTTCTTTAAAAGCAAAAATAATTGAAAAAGTAGGAGCCGAAGCTGTAGTTGAATTTTCATGGAATAAAGAAAATTTAAGTTTCACTGACATTTTAAAAACTTATGGCGAGGTTCCGCTCCCACCATATATTAAACGAAAAGCAGATGAAGAAGATGCAACACGCTACCAAACAGTTTATGCGAAAGAGTTCGGTTCTGTTGCCTCACCAACTGCCGGTTTGCATTTCACTGATGATATTTTGAATAAAATTATACAAAATGATATAAAAATTGCTAAATTGAATTTAAATATAGGCATCGGTACCTTTAAACCTATACAAACTGAGAATATTTTTGAACATTCTATGCATAAGGAAAGCTTTTCTATTCCACTAAATGCTATCGAAGAGCTTCTTGATGCAATGCAAAAGCAAAAAAGAATTATTGCAACTGGAACTACTTCGCTTAGAGTGTTGGAATCACTTCCTATTGTTGCAGCTAAAATAAGTATGGGGCTTCATTTATCTGTTTCACAGTGGGATAGTTATATTTTCGATTATAAAGATTTAATACCTAATCATACTGAAGCGTTGAAAATAATTATCAAATTTATTAAAAATAACAATTTAAAAAGCATTAATACAGATACTTCATTGTTCATCGTTCCCGGTTTTAAATTTAGAATTGTTGACACTCTCATAACAAATTACCATCTCCCAAAAACAACTTTAGTTCTTTTAGTTGCTGCTTTTCTCGGAAAAGATTTCTGGAAAAAAGTATATAAAGAAGCATTAGAAAATAACTATAGATTCTTAAGTTATGGCGATTCATCTCTTTTAATAAAGTAGTAAGAAACAGGACATAAGAACAACTTGCTGCTTGTGCTTGACCTAAAAATATAAAATAAGAATCTTGTCATTCTGAGCTTCTGTTGCGAATGACATCTTTGTTTGTCATTCTGGCGTAGTCAGAATGACACATTTAGTGATGTCATCTCCATTTAAATGAAGCATTTGATTTATAAGGTGGTTCGGAATGACATTCAAAATTATATAAAAATTAATGTTGCCAAACACTAGCATTCCTGAATAAAATTACTTTTTTGCAGTAATTTTAATTTTGAAAGGTATTTCGTCTTTGATTATTTTATCACCTAAATCTTTGAAGAAATTGCCAGAATTATATTTTATATTCCATTTCGTTCTGTCAATAGAAAAATCAGCATTAGAAGTGATAATATTATCTTTAATTTCGATAAGGGCAGAAAAAGTAATTTGATGAGTAATGCCACGAATAGTCATATTTCCGGTTAATTTATAATTCGGCTGCCCCTTCCTTACGGCAACTAATTCTGTTACTTTTGTAAGTTTGAAAGTTGACGTTTTAAATTTATCAGTTGAGAAGAAATCATCAGATTTTAAATGACCTTCAAGCTTGGATTTTCCTTCATTTTCTTTCAAATCAAGTACTTTAATAGATTTCATATCTATAGTAAATTCGCCGCCAGTAATTTTATTTGCTTTGACAGTAAGGAATCCACCTTGAAAATTAACTGTCCCCCAATGCCCGCCAATTATTTTTTTGCCTTCCCAACGAAGTTCACTCGTTTTTACATCTATATTATATTTTTCCTGAGAAAATAGATTGCCTGTAAATATTGCAAATATTGCAATTATGATTAATAATTTCATAATACCTCCATTTATTATATTTTATGATTTATTTAAACAATTAGAGTATAAAACGTTAGAAGAATAATTATATTGCTGTTCAGGATTTTTTAACTTTAACACAAAATATTGAACTTTTTCCCAATCCGGCAACTGAAGAGCTAAGTATATCTTGCATTATATCAAATCCAACTCAAATTGAAATCAGCATTTGCGATTTACTCGGAAATAAGCTAATAAAAATGAATGAACAGGTTTATGAAGCAGGGGAATATAAAACTCAAATTACTTTAAATAGTTTACCGGTTGGTTGCTATAATCTTTTGATAAAAACAAATTACGGAATAATAACAAAATCATTTATAAAAATTTAATTTCCCAGATAAAGCACATGCACCCTTGCCTGTGTTGCTTATTTTTTCTCCTTCCTAAGTTCAATTAGGAGGGTATTTATTGTCATTTATATATTTCCACACTGTTGTAAATAGTTATATTACAATACAATATGCTATATAAAATATTCCTTTTCAGTAATATATAAAAATATTTTATTATTTTAAAAAAATGCTTGACATTTACTTTTTTATTTTGTAAATTAGAATTATAGAAAAAAAATACATAAAAATAATTTTAAAAGACCTCCGCACAGGGAAAATGATGTAGTTATTATTATTTTCACTAATTTTTGAGGTTTAATATGAACTCTTTAAAAGTGGATTTCTTCATAGAAGAAAAAGTGAATTTGCAGCAAGCAAATAACGAGCCAAGAAGCGCCCCCCGAGTTTCATTAACTCATTTTAAAGTAATACCATTTATTTTATTTATTATTGTATTATTTGCTTCATTTCAGTATTCTAAAGCAGATTGTCCAGATGGTTATTCTAAGGATTCTGTGGAAATAAACTTTGATGGATGTGTATATAAAGGCATATTTTGCTATGGCATTGATGGCTTAGGTTATCACGAATTAATCATTGATTCAATTAAGATATTGGCACCCAGAAATGACCCTAGTTGCGCAATTTGGTTTGAAATGAATAGAGGTGAAATTACAGATGCTATATTAATACAAATAGCGCAGAGTCCACTTGCAGAAACAATATTCGGAGTCCCCATACCTGAGTGCCCGATTCAAGCATGCGGTATTAGTATAAAGGATGCAATCTGCTATAGTGTTTGGTATTTCAACAAACATATTAATGCTTGGGCTATGAATATTTGTATTGAAAATCCAGTGCAACTTAGATATTGCGACGATGTAATTTATATATGCTATACTTGGGTAAATGGAGTTAAAGTATATAGTATGGAAAGAAGTGGTGGATCGACTGGACCTGCATGCCCAGCTGGTTGCCACACTAATTGTTGGTAATAATTATGGTGAGTTCTAATAATTCAACCTTGTCTGTCACTCTGAAACTCTGTAAATAATCTAGATTGTTAATAATAAAGGGAACTGGATTCCTTGCTACTAACAGAATTAAAATATTTAGAATTCACTTATATAAAAGTTATCAACCAGCAGATACAAATGGCTGATAACATTAATTTTAATTGATTATTAAATTATTATTTTCTCTTAATAAATATTTAATTCTTTTTATATATTGATAAACAAGGAAAACTATGAAAAAATTATATTTCTTTTTGTTTTTTATTCTTATTTCAAATATTAGTTTTTCACAAGAATGTAATTGGAAATGGAATAATCCTTTACCACAAGGAAACGACCTTTTTGAAGTAAAATTTGCGAGTAAAGATGTAGTTTATGCTATTGGAGCAGCTGAAACACTTTTAAAATCTACTGATAGCGGTCTTTCTTGGGAAATAATTGATTTAGAATATACTGGATATCTCATCGATATTTATAATATTTCAATTATTGATGAAAACAATATTGCTTTATCTGGTGAACTTGGTGCTTTATTAAAATCTAGCGATGGAGGTGTTAGTTGGGAAAAGAAAAAAGTCCCAATTGATGATTATTTTTTAGTGAATTTTGTAAATAATAATGTTGGTTTCGTTACATTACCATACAACTATAATATTTTTAAAACAACTGACGGCGGAAATACTTGGGATTCACTTAGTATTGAAGCATCTTATTTTAATAGTTACTTTTTTAATGAAAATATTGGATTTATTTTTATGCAACAAAATATTCAAAAAACAACTGATGGTGGCTATTCTTGGTTTGAAATCAATATTTTTCCAGATTCAACTTTTTATAATACAAATGCATTTTTTGTTAATGAAAATATCGGTTGGATTAGCTATGAAAATCATAATCTTAAAAAAACGACTGATGGTGGTAATACTTGGACGAATCAAACAATTAATTACAATGACGTTATAACATATTTAAAGTTTTTTGATGAAAATACTGGCTATATATTATCAAAAGGAATACTTTACGAAACAACAAATGGTGGTTTAAATTGGTTAGAGAAAGGTAATATTGGAGCTTTTGACAGTAGTATAAATTCTTTTGATATTTCTCAAGAAGGGGTTCTTGTTGGAGTTGGTTATTATGGAACTATTGACCGAACTTCTGATTTTGGTGTGAATTGGTTAAAATTAAGGAATGGACAAAATAATAAATTTAATTATATTCAATTTGTTGATAAAAATACCGGCTATATTTGTGGCAACGATGGAATTCTTTTAAAAACAACTGATGGTGGAAATTCTTGGGAAGAAAAATTTATTAATAGTGAAACCAATAATTTTTATTTACAATTCTTTAATTTAGATACTGGGTTTGTTGTTTCAAAAGATGCACATAAAGTCTATTTTTCAAAAACTACTGATGGTGGTTTAAGTTGGTTCAATTCCGGAGAATTACAAAATGCTTCCTTTAGAAGTATTTACTTTATAAACGAACAAGTTGCTTGGGCTACTATATATTCTTCGAATGAATATTACATCATACAAACTACTAATTCTTGCTCATACTGGAAATTTAAAAAAAGTTTTAAAGACACAGTTATTAATGAAATTAAATTTATTAATGATAGCATTGCATATATTGTTGGGGGAACAGGAGTTTTTTTAAAAACAACAGATGTGGGTGAAACTTGGTCTGTAGCTCAGATTAATAAAGATGATAACTACAATTCTCTTTACTTTATCAATAAAAATACTGGCTGGATTGGTGGTTATAATGGAAAAATATTAAAAACAACCGATGCTGGAAATTCTTGGATACAGCAATTCGATACAATTAATTATAGTATATCAAAGATTCAATTTATTGATGAAAATACTGGTTGGGCTATTTGTTATTCATACAATCCATATTATCTTAAATTCATTCTAAAAACTACAAATGGAGGAAATACTTGGATTAAGGAAATTATTCCAACAAATAATTATATATGTGATTTATGTTTTGTTGACGAAAAAAATGGCTGGGTTGTTGGACAAAATGGAGTAATTTTAAAATATTCTTGCGATGATACCTTCGTAGAAGATAAAAAAAGTTTGTTAATTGAAAATAACTCAAAAATAAATCTTTTTCCCAATCCGGCAACTGAAGAGCTAAGTATATCTTGCAATATATCAAATCCAACTCAAATTGAAATCAGCATTTGCGATTTACTTGGAAATAAGCTAATAAAAATGAATGAACAGGTTTATGAAGCAGTGGAATATAAAACTCAAATTACCTTAAATAGTTTACCGGTTGGTTGCTATAATCTTTTGATAAAAACAAATTACGGAATAATAACAAAATCATTTATAAAATTATAATTTTTCAGTTGTAGTTCAGGTATCTTTGCCTTAACTACTTCATTTACTTCTTCTCAAGTTGCACTTGGTAAGGAGTACATAATCCGATGAACTCCACTTTAAAAGTGGAGTTCATCTATTTTTATCACCCAAAGGGATTTTCGTTTTCAAAATCGGGTAAAAAATGTTTGCTGCTTTCGAGTTCCTGCACCCAGCCGTTTTCAAAGCCAAGTTCTTCAAGTTCTTGAGTAACAATTTTATATTCTTCAAACCTTAGTTCTCTTGAAAGTAAAGGGTGGTTCATTACTTCAGGTATTGGGTGGTATTGGGACATCAGCGAGATATGAATTTCGTTTGAAATGTCCTTTGCAATATATCTTAAAACGCTTAAGCTGTTTTCTACATTGCCCGGTAAAACAAGATGCCTGATGATTAAACCACGTTTAGCATAGTCATCGTTATCAATTTCAATTCCGCTTCCAACTTGTCGATACATTTCTTTAATTGCAGCTGAGGCAATTTCCGGATAATTTGCAGCATCAGAAAAATCTTTTGCAATCTTTGAATCCATATATTTGAAATCCGGAAGATAAACGTCAATCAAGCCATCTAATTCTTTAATTGTAGAGAGCTTATCGTAAGAATTTGTATTATAGACAAAAGTAGTTTTTGCACCAATTTTTTTTAGATGACAAATAATTGCTTTAACCTGAGGAATAACGTGGCTTGGTGAAACGAAACCAACAGAATGGCAGCCACTTTCTAAAAGTTCAAGAATTTGAGCTATGACCTGATGAAAACTCATTTCAAAGTTTGGAGTAGATTTAGCGCGGCTGATTTGGTGGTTTTGGCAGTAAATACATCGAAGATTGCAGCCGGTAAAAAAGATATTACATATACCAGAAGAGCCGCTTATAAACGGCTCTTCTCCTAAGTGTCTGCAAATTGTTGATATTGAGAAATTTAGATTAGTATTGCAATAGCCGGTTTTAACTGAATTTCGGTTTGCATTACATAATCTTGGACAAATATTACATTTATCCATACTAATCATTATTTATCTTGCCTCTGTTAATTCTTTGAATTTCATATAGACATTTTCATTAACAGAAAGAGTGGCAATATAGTATGAAACTGAATTTTTATCTTTAGAAAGATAATTGGAAGGAACAGTTATATATATTCTTTCGCTTGGAAATTCAGCTTGAATAAGATTAAACATTTCATTTGCTTTGTCGAAATCATCAGTAGTATGTAAGAAAGACAACTGAGAAATAGGCAAAGAAACAAGCTCGTTAAATGGGGAGTAGCAAAGCATAAGAATTTCAGAGGTAGTATTATTGGTTTTTTCAGCAACAAGGGATTCGATTTTTAGCGTAGGAACACCTAAACCATCAATTTCTTTTGCTGCTTTGTGTGATAAGTCGATAATCCTTTTTTTAACAAAAGGTCCTCTGTCGTTAATTCTTACGAGAGTAGATTTATTATTAGAAGTATTAGTTACTTTCACTATAGTTCCAAAGGGAAGCTTACGGTGAGCTGCCGTGTATGCGTGCATATTAAATTTTTCACCGCTTGCAGTTTTACGTCCATGAAATCTTTTCCCATACCAGGAAGCTTTTCCTTCGTTTATTTGTAGCTCTATAGAAGGATAATAGATTTCGTTTATTGATGTATCAATAGATAGTAGGTCTTTTATCTCGAAACCGTCAATTCTACCGTTATTTTCCCCTGCTATTAAAATATATTCGTTGCTACTTCCAGCTTTTAAGAAAATTGTTATAAGAGTGATAAAAGAGAACAATAAAATAGTTGAGCCAATCCTCTTTATGCTGATTGCCTTGCTATTATACTTTTGCAGACGCTCTTTTATTAAATCCTTTAACATATTTACCTTTATAAGTTAAACAAAATATTATAATTTGTAAATTATGCACTTACAAACATTTTAAACTTAAAGTTTTTTTCTTTATATTACAATTAATGAGAAATTAAATTTTTTTAATTATTTTTTAATAATTAAGTGAAAAATAAATTAAATATGGAAAACAACTACAAAATTGCTATTGTTAGAACTGATGGCCTCGGCGATATGATTTTAACTCTTCCTATGTGTCAGACGCTAAAAGAAATAAACAGTAATTTCCAAATTACTATGCTTGCTTCTTCATACACTGCTCCAATTTTAGAAAATAATCCATTTATTGATAATGTTATTTTCGTTGATAAATCAATTAATAGTATTTGTAATATTTTCAGGAAAAATAAATTTGATATTGTGTTTTTTCCAAGACCTAAATTTGAAGAATCGCTTGCTGCATTCGTTGCTTTAATTAAATATAGAATTGGAAGCGGTTATCGATGGTATTCCTTTCTTTTTAATAAAAAAGTCTTTGAGCATAGAAAAGATGCAAAATTTAACGAAGCAGAATACAATTTGCATTTAATTGAGCATTTCTTTAATCTAAAACTTGATTTAAAACCAACCAAGCTTAATGCTTCTGAAACAGCACTTCAAACATTACAACGTAAAATTAATAATAATAATTTTGATATAGAAAAAGAAAATTATATTGTAATTCATCCCGGAAGCAAGTCATCAGCTAAAGATTGGTCGCCGGTAAATTTTGGATATTTAGCTTCTGAAATAATTAAAGAATCTAATGTAAAAATTGTAATTACCGGAGTAGCCCGGGAAACAGAACTATGCAAACAAGTAAATTCTGTTTGCACTGAAGCATTAAATCTGTGCGGAAAATTGAGCTTGGCTGAAACTATTGCACTTATTTCAAAAGCAAAATTATTTATATCAAACTCAACTGGGATTTTGCATATTGCCGCTGCTCTCGGCATTCAAGTAATTGGGCTTTATCCGAATACACCTCATATCTCAAGCAAGCGCTGGGGACCTCTCACTGAAAAATCTACTGTAATTTCTCCACCCCAAAACAGCACAACTGAATACAATGACGATATGAGCCAAATTACAGTTCAAACTGTTTTTAATACAGCTATTAAATTGCTGAAAAATTTAAACAAAGTTTAGATAGTTTAGAGGGTTTACTAATGAAATCTTTTCTTGTCATTCTGGCGTATGCCAGAATCCATCTTAGGAAAGCAAGTGAACTT
>CAZCHH010000022.1:45247-49238 GCA_964498585.1 uncultured Hyphomicrobiales bacterium | reverse complement strand
ACCCAGATGGGTTTATTGACCTGATTTACATCGACCCGCCTTTCAACTCAAAAAGGAATTATAATATTCTTTTTGAAGATATTGATATGAAAGACGTTAAAGCACAACGCGAAGCTTTTGCTGATACTTGGAGTAACGTAAGCTATAAAGATGGTTTGAGAGAAATTGCAGAACTGAATATTAATTTATATAATTTTTTAAAGAACTTAGATAATATTGATATTTCAAAATCGACTGTTGCATATTTAACGACAATCGCCCATCGCTTGTATTATATGCACAAATTATTGAAAGATACTGGTTCTTTTTATTTGCATTGCGACCCGACTATGAGCCATTATTTAAAAATTGTGTGCGATATAATTTTTCACAAAGATAATTTTAGGAATGAAATTGTGTGGTGCTATGCAACGCCGTCTGGAAGCATAAAAGTATTTCCCAAAAAACACGATATAATTTTTTTCTACACAAAATCTAATGATTATTGTTTTAATATACAACGAATTCCACATAAAAGCGGACTTCACAATACAGGACAGGCATGGAAATCAAAAGACGGTGATAATGAAAAAGTTAGACAATTAGAAGAATTAGGAAAAAAAGTTGAGGACTGGTGGATTGATTTATTCCCTGTTGACAGAGTTAGAAAAGAGCGTCTCGGCTACCCAACACAAAAGCCAGAAGCACTTTTAGATAGAATTATTCAAACAAGCACAAACGAAGGTGATATTGTTGCTGATTTCTTCTGCGGATGCGGAACTACTGTTTCTGTTGCAAATCGCTTAAACCGAAACTGGCTCGGAGTGGACATCTCACATCTTGCTATTAAATTGATTTTAAAAAGATTAACTGACCCACTCGAAGAAGATGCAAAGAAAACTTTTCTAAATTCAATTACAATTAATGGCTTTCCTAAAGACATTGCTTCTGCAAAAGAACTTGCAATAAAAGATAAAAAAGGCAGAATAGATTTTCAGGAATGGGTGGTTGAGTTTTTGCTTGGTGGAATACTTAATCCAAAGAAAACCGCAGATGGTGGCTGGGATGGTTATTTAACTTTTCCAAAAAATAATAATGAAAAAGGCATCGTTTTAATTGAAGTGAAAAGCGGACACTCGAATGTCAAAAATATTCGAGAGTTCATAAACGTTATAGATAGACAAAATGCTGATATTGGAGTATTTGTCTGCTTTGCAGAGCATTTGACTAAACCAATGCTCGAAGCAGCAAAAGAAGCTGGTTCTTACACTAATTACAAATTTGACAGAATTCAAATTTTAACTATTGAAGATATTTTTGAAAATAAGATGTTTAAACTGCCCGGCGGAGTTGAAAACACAACTTTTTTCAATGCAAAAAATGACGTTAGGCCGGAAGTGGTTGCGGAAAGATTAATTGTTAATTGTTAATGATTAATGATTAGTGATTATTGATTAATGGGTTATTGGGTTATTGGGTTATTGGGTTATGGGTTATTGAGTTATTGAGTTATTAGGTTATTGGAATATTTACTAATGACTAATGACTAATGACCAATGACTAAAAAACTATAAACTATAAACTATAAAACAATAAACCATAGACCATAAACTATAGACCATAAACTATAAACCATAAACAAAAAGCTGAAAGCTAAAAAAAGAAATTTAAGAATTAATAAATAAAGAAAAACTATGGAATTACTAAAAGTTGAAAATCTGAAAGTAAATATCAATGATAAGCCCATATTAAATGGGATAAATTTAACAATTAATGCTGGCGAAGTGCACGCAATTATGGGACCAAACGGCTCCGGAAAAAGTACTCTCGCTTCAGTTCTTTCCGGTAGAACAGAATTTGAAGTTACCGAAGGTAAAGTTACTTATCTTGGAAAAAACTTGCTTGATATGCCACCTGAAGCCAGAGCAAGAGAAGGAATTTTTCTTGCATTCCAATACCCTGTTGAAATTCCCGGAGTATCAACAGCAAATTTTATGAAAACTGCTTTGAACGAAAAACGCAAACACCTTGGATTAGAGCCAATTGATGCAATGGACTTTCTGCAAATGATGAAAGAAAAAGCAGCCCTCGTTGAAATCAAATCCGATTTTTTACATCGCTCTGTTAATGAAGGTTTTTCTGGTGGAGAAAAAAAACGCAATGAAGTTTTTCAAATGGCTATGCTTGAGCCACGACTTGCGGTTTTAGACGAAACAGATTCCGGTCTTGATATAGATGCTTTGAAAATCGTTGCTAATGGAGTTAACCGCTTGCAAAACAAAGATAACGGTTTCCTTGTAATAACCCACTATCAACGACTGCTGAATTTTATTGTTCCAGATTTTGTTCACGTCCTTTATCAAGGCAGAATAGTGAAATCCGGCACCAAAGAATTAGCTTTTGAATTGGAAGAAAAGGGCTACGACTGGATTAAAAAAGAAGTTTCATCAAATTAAATAAGGAACTTTATGAAAGAAGATTTTATTAATCAAATAAATGATAGCTTCGTTGAATTTTCCAAAAGAACTAACGGAAGATTTCCAGCCAAGCTTAAAACTATAAGAAATAATGCTCAAAATAGCTTTAACTCTATTGGTTTTCCTACAAAAAAAAATGAAGAGTGGAAATACGCCGATACTTCATTCATTTTCAATAATGATTTTAAATTTCCCACTGAAGATGAAATCAATTATAAAGGCATAACTGACATAAAGGAATTTTTGATTAACGGGAAAAAAGATAATATCGTTGTTTTAATTAACGGACGATTTTCTAAGGAATTATCCCGAATTAACACTGAATCCGAAAGAATTAAAATCGGTAGTTTAGCCGAAGCTATGGTTTATAAAGCTGCCACTATTGAAAAGCATTTTGCTCAATATGCAAATTTTGAGAAAGACCCTTTCGTTGCACTAAATACTATGTTTGCAACTGATGGCTGCTATATTCGTGCTAATGAAGGAGTTATTTTAGAACATCCAATCCACATTATTTACATTAATACCGCTTTTAACAACGCTCCAATTATTCAGCCACGCAATTTAATCATCGTTGGTGAATGTAGTCAGTTGAAAATATACGAAACATATCATACTATTGGAGATAAGCCGGTTTTTCAAAATGCTGTTACTGAAATTATCCTCAAAAGATTTGCAAATATTGAGCATTACAAAGTCCAAAACAACAATAATTCATATTATATTGACTCTACTCAAGTTCAACAAAAGCGAACTTCGATTTATACAAACAACACAATTACGCTCAAAGGCGCATTCAACAGAAATACTTTGGGGGCTTATCTTGACGAGGAGCTATGCCAAACGAACCTTTACGGAATGTATTTCATTGGGCAAAAGGATTTTGTGGATAACCATTCCAGAATCGACCACGCCAAACCAAACTGCACAAGCAGCGAACTCTATAAAGGCATAATTGATAATGAAGCTACAGCTGTTTTCAATGGTAAAATCTACGTTTGGAAAGATGCACAGCAAACCTCAGCTTATCAATCGAATAAGAACATTCTTCTGTCAAATGACGCTACAATCAATTCAAAACCACAACTTGAAATATTTGCTGATGATGTGAAATGCTCTCACGGTGCTACCTGCGGCAATCTTGATAAGGAACAGCTTTATTATCTGCTTTCCCGCGGTATTTCAGAAAAAAAAGCCAAAGCGCTGCTTTTGAATGCTTTTGCAAGCGAAATCGTAGAAAAAATCAGCATTGCAGAACTGCGCGACTACGTTAAAAGATTAGTAGCAGAAAGATTTGCTGAAGAAGATATTTACTTTTGTGATAATTTGTAAGTGGTTGTAAAACTTTCGCAAAGTTAAGAAACTTTACGAAAGTAAAATTTAGTCATTCTGACGGATGTCAGAATCCATCTTTAAAAAAGGTCATACGAACAACTTGTTGCTCGTATAACTGGAGAAGTAAATTACGAAAGAAAAAGCCAGTCATTCTGACGGATGTCAGAATCCATCTTTAAAAAAGGTCATACGAACAACTT
>CAZCHH010000022.1:43468-45147 GCA_964498585.1 uncultured Hyphomicrobiales bacterium | reverse complement strand
CGGATGTCAGAATCCATCTTTAAAAAAGGTCATACGAACAACTTGTTGCTCGTATGACTAAAAAGAAAGGGAAAAAATGGAAAAAGAAAATGAAGAAATATTAGATTCTACTGATTTTCAAGAATTTGTTTTAAGAGAATTTGAAGATATGACAAGCTATTCAACAACAGAAGAAATGGCTGAGTATGTTTTTGGCAGCATTGAAGAAGCAATACAAATATATGAAAATAGGGAAATTGAATAAATTCAAAAAGTTTCATTATTAATCAGAAAACTTATGAAAAAGAATAATGTTTGTCCTGATTGTGGTTCTGATGAGTTTATTACAGATCCATTTCAATATGATATAATGTCTTTTGAAAAAGGTGAATTTAATATTATTCATACAGAATTTATTAATGAATATTCAATATATTGTCGTGAATGTGGCTCTGAAGTTGATGAAGAGAGTTCAAAAAAATTCAAAAAAGTTGTATTAAAGAAATAAAATGCCCGAACTAAGCAACATATTAAAAATTATTGAGCAACTTGAAAAGGAACAAGTAGATTTTATTTTCATACAGAAGAAATTTCCGACTTAATTGAATATTATATTTTTTTTTACAAAATAACACTGTCATCAAATAAACAATTTCAAGTAAAACAATAATTTAAATAAACATTATTATAATTCGTCAAATAATTAATATTATGAATTTTAGATAATTACAATATGTCAACAATAACTATATTGAAAAAATTTGAAAAACTTCCAGAGCATTATAAAATTGAAGTAAATGCTTTAATTGAGGATTTGTTAAAAAAAGCAAATATAGCTGAGCCAGTAAATAAAAAATCTCGTGGCGGACTTGGTATTTCAAAAGGACTTTATAATATGAGTAACGATTTCGACGAACCTTTAGAAGATTTCAAGGAGTATTCCGAATGAAATATTTGCTTGATACTCATTCATATATTTGGTATGTTGAAGATGATAAACAATTAAGCAGAAATGCACTGAATATAATTGATAATCCAGATAATGAATTATATCTTAGTATTGTAAGCATTTGGGAAATTACAATTAAAGCAAGTTTGCACAAATTAAATTTAAAACAAAGTATTTCAAATATTTATGATGAATTAATCAATTTAAATATTGAAATTTTGTCTTTAGAAAAGAAAAATTTTGAAATCCTATACAATCTTCAATTTTTTCATAGAGACCCATTTGATAGAATGATTATATCTCAAGCTATTACAGAAAATTTACCAATTATTTCAAAAGACATTGCTTTTAACAATTATAAAATTGAAAAAATTTGGTAAATTTTTTTAATTATTTAATTTATTATATTGGAACTTGAAGGAATTAAAGTAAAAGTTGCTACTCCAAAAGCATTAATTGAAATGAAAAGCAACACATACAGAGAAAAAGATAAATTAGATTTACTCTTTTTAAAAGAATTAATAAAAAGAAATGCCGATAATTAAATATAAAACATTTGAGGAAGCTGAAAAAGCTCTTTGGTGCTTTGAACCGGATAAAGAGTATTTTAAGCGAATTGAAAAACTCTTCAAAACTGCTACCGCTTTATGTAAAACCAAATACCCCAAAGGAGTATATAAATACAAAACTTTTGAAGATGCAGATAGAGATATGGAAAAGTGGCGAAGTAATTGTTAATTGTTAATTATTA
>CAZCHH010000022.1:0-43458 GCA_964498585.1 uncultured Hyphomicrobiales bacterium | reverse complement strand
CTTGTTTTAGTTAAAAATAGAGAAAAATAAAGAAAAATGTATAGAAAAAAGAAACATTTGAAAAATAAAGTTTTGTAAAATATAAATTTTAAATATAATGAAAAATAATTTTTTCTCAAATGGTTTTAATAATAGCACAAAATTAAAATTAAAAATCTTTGATGATTATTTTAATGAAGCACTGCCTGTTTTTATTCATGCTAAAGGAATGAAGAATATCTTTATTTGTGATTTTTTTGCTGGTAGAGGAATGGATGAAAAAGGTGAATTTGGGACATCTTTAAACATTATGGAGACAATTACAAACTATTGTGATGTAATAATTGAAAAGAGAAAAAATATTTTTTTAATTTTAAATGACAAAAAAGAATATGATATTTTAAAAAATAATATTGATGGTTATTTAAATAATTGTAAAATAGATTGCCATATATTTAAAAATGATTTGTGTGTGTTGGAGAAGAATAAAAATTTAATTATTAGAAATAATGATTTTAAAGATTATTTCTTTAAAGTTATTGAAATATTAAAGGAATATAAGAAAGAACCGAAAATTATATTTTTAGATCCTTTCGGCTTGAATTTTAATGATAACGTATTTAATGAATTAATCAATCTTCCACGAACTGACTTTATTTGTTTTATACCTTCTTCTTTCATTAGACGTTTTAAGGAATCAAGGTTTTTTGATAGGTTTCAAGGTTTAAGTTTTGAAGGTAAAGCTCCCAATCAATGCCATAAAGCTATTGCTGAATATTTTGAAAATAAAATCCCTAAAAATAAAGAATATTATATTGGACATTTTTCAATAAAAAACAACAGGAATTACTACGGATTAATATTTGGCTCTAACCATATTTATGGAGCAGAAAAATTTCAAAATATATGTTGGAAAATTGATTCAATAGTTGGTGAAGCTGATTACAATATTGATCATGAGCCAAGTTATATTTCATCAACCCTTTTTAACGATAATCCATTAAAAATTGAAAATCTATCAGCTAATTTAGAAATATTAATTTTAGAACGGCAAATCAAAACAAATAAAGATGCATATATTTTTGGTTTAAAGAATAAATGTTTGCCAAAGCATGTTACTAATGTTTTAAAAAAAATGTTCAAAGAGAAATTAATTGAAGAAATTAACACAGCAAATTCCAAAATACACAAATTAGAAGAAAACGAAATTAAAATATTGCAAACGAATGAAAACAACTAAAATAGAATGGACTGAAGTTACTTGGAATCCTACAACAGGTTGCACTAAAATATCAACTGGTTGTAAAAACTGCTATGCTGAAAAAATGGCTTTAAGATTGAAAAGTATGGGAATTGCTAAATACAAAAATGGTTTTGAAGTTGCATTGCATCCTGAATTACTAAAAGAACCATACAAATGGAACACAAGCAGAATGGTGTTCGTTAATTCGATGAGCGATTTATTCCACGAGGATATTCCTTTTAGCTTTATCGAAAAAGTATTTAAAGTTATGAATGATAATCTGGAGCATACTTTTCAAATTCTAACAAAACGTGCTGAATTACTATACCATTATTCAAATCGTTTGAAATGGACTCCTAATATTTGGGTTGGAGTTACAGTAGAATCAGCAGAGTATTTGGAAAGAATTGACTTTTTACGGGAAGTTCCTGCAGCAATTCGATTTCTTTCTTTAGAGCCACTTTTATCACCTTTAAAACTAATGAATTTGAGAAATATTGACTGGGTAATTGTGGGCGGTGAATCTGGTCCAAATGCCAGACATATAGAAAAAGAATGGGTTTTAGACATTCAAAAACAATGTGAAAAGAAAAAAATTGCTTTCTTCTTTAAACAATGGGGTGGTATTAATAAAAAGAAGCAAGGAAGAATTTTAGAAGGCAAAATTTACGATGAAATGCCAACTTATTAACCATAAACAATTAAAAATTAATAATTAATAATTAATAATTAATAATTAAAAAAAATGCTAAACATACAAGAAATAAGAAGCCAGTTCCCTATACTAAAAACATTGGTTAGGGAGAAACCACTCGTTTATTTAGATAACGCTGCTACCACGCAAAAGCCGCAAAGCGTGATTGATTCGCTCGTTCACTATTATACTTCATTAAACAGCAACGTCCATCGTGGAGTGCATTATCTCAGCAACCTTGCTACTGATGAATTTGAAAAATCAAGGAAGTTGGTTCAGAAATTTATTAATGCTGAAAAAGACAGCGAAATAATTTTTACACGCGGCACTACCGAAGCAATTAACCTTATTGCTGCAACTTACGGCAGAAGCAATTTCAAAGAAGGTGATGAAATCATCATTTCAGCTATGGAACATCATTCAAACATTGTTCCATGGCAAATGCTTGAAAAAGAACTCGGTATAAAGCTAAAAGTAATTCCAATGAATGATGATGGCGAGTTGCTTTTAGATGAGTTCGAAAAACTCTTAAATGAAAAGACAAAGTTCGTATCTGTAGTATATATTTCTAATTCGCTTGGAACGATTAATCCAGTTAAGCATATAATAAAGAAAGCACATTCGCTGGGTATTCCGGTACTTATTGATGCAGCTCAGGCAATACATCACAAGAAAATTGACGTGAAAGAATTGGATTGCGATTTCCTAGCATTTTCGGGTCATAAAATGTATGGGCCTACTGGAATTGGTGTTCTTTACGGAAAAAAGAATTTTTTAGAAGCGATGCCTCCCTATCAGGGTGGTGGCGATATGATTAAATCAGTTCGCTTCGAAAGAACAATTTTCAATGATATTCCTTATAAATTCGAGGCAGGCACCCCCGACATTTCTGGCGTTATTGCTCTTGCCGAAGCTATTCGTTTCATCGAAAGCATTGGCTATGATGAAATTGAAAAGTATGAAGCAGAACTTTTGGATTACGCAACTGAAAAAGTATTGGAAATACCTGAACTAACTATTATAGGACGTGCAAAGGAAAAATCTGCTGTTCTTTCCTTTGTGATTGAAGACATTCACCCACACGATATAGGCACTTTCCTTGACGTTGACGGCGTTGCAATCCGCACTGGTCATCACTGCACCGAGCCAGTTATGCACCGCTTCTGCATTCCCGCTACTTCGCGTGCTTCTTTTGCAATTTACAATACAAAAGAAGAAATTGACGTCTTTGTAGAATCAATTAAAAAAGCTATTCAATTATTCAAATAAAGTTATGAACGAGTTAAGCGAATTATATCAACAAGTCATTTTAGACCATAATAAAAATCCAAGAAACTTTGGTGTCTTGGAGCATCACAATCACACTGCAGAAGGACATAATCCTTTATGCGGAGACCAAATAGAAATTTACATTGATGTTGAAGATGGAATAATTAAAGACATTAGTTTTAAATCATCGGGATGCGCTATTTCAAAAGCATCAGCTTCGATAATGACAACCTTGCTTAAAGGAAAAAAACTTGAAGAAGTAAAAGAACTTTTTGAAAAATTCCATCATCTTGTTACAACAGATAAAGACGAAGTATTTGATTTAGACAGTTTGGGCAAATTAGCAGTATTTTCTGGAGTGCGTGAATTTCCAACGCGTATTAAATGCGCCTCCCTTGCCTGGCACACTCTTGTTGCTGCTCTAGAGAAAGAAAGTCAGCCGGTATCTACTGAATAGTTGCTGGTTATTGGGTTATTAAGTTATTGAGTTGTTGAGTTATTGGGTTATTAGGTTATTGGGTTATTGGGTTATTGGGTTATTGGGTTATTAATACTTGCTAAACTTTCGAAAAGTTAAGAAACTTTACGAAAGTGAAGAGAGTGAATGTCATGCTATCAACTTGTTGCTCGTATGACTGGAAAAATATTTGACAATTTGACTTGTCGTTCTGACGAATTTAAGAATCCATCTTATATTGTTCAATCTCCATTCGATATTAGCTATTTCACGGATGCATCTGGGCTTGCCCAAATGAAACAAGTGAGCAAGCTCACTTGCTTACCCAAGACGGATGCAGGCATAAGCTATAATGACAGAAAAATATTAATTAATATATACGACTATATGTATTATTTCAAATAGGAAATGATATAACAATTTTAAAAATTCTTTTTAACATTTAGTTAAAAAAAAATATTATGGAAATAATACTTAATAAACAATAAAATTCAAGTTATTAAATATACTTTTTTAATTAAAAAAATTTTACTAATTTGTATATTTAACATAATAAATTGAAGAAAAGATTATGGAAGAAAAACAATATCAAATATGTGTAGTAGAAGATAATCTTCCGATAAGAAAGCTATATTGCACATTGCTTAAAAAATATGGTTTTCAAACAGTTGATTTTCCAGATGGTAAACAAACAATTGATTGGTTGAGAAATAATGAGCCGGATTGCTTGTTAGTTGATATTCTTTTGCCAGATATGAACGGTACAGATATTTTACACTTTGTTAGAACAAAAAAGGGTGGAGATAGAATTTCAATTATAGCTGCAACAGGTTTTGCTCATACTAACGACAGACAAAAGTTCTTAGATATGGGATTCGATTCATATATTTCTAAACCAATTAATATTGCAAATTTTGCAAATGACATTGAAGAAGTAATAAGGAAAAAGAATGAACAAAAATAATACAAATGATAATGCTTCAATAGACAGTATTATCAGGGAAGCTGCAAGTAGGAGAAAAGTACTGCTTAATTTCTCGAAAACTTACCCTGCTTTTTTAATATTATTTGTTTCCATGGTGATTAGCATAGTCATTTATTTTTATTTAAAAGACAGAGTTGACCAAGACAATCAAAAAGCATTTGATAAAGCAGTAAATTCAGTTATGACTCGTCTTGAGCGAAAACACCAAACTAACGTAGAAATCATTCAACAGCTACAAGGTGTTTACAAAAGTTTAACACTTGTTGTTAAAGATTTCTTCGATTTATATGCATCTGTTCCAGCTAATACTTATCCTTCTATTATGTCTATTGCATATACACCATTAATCACTCCCGAAAATAAAGATGACAGGGAATTTGATATGCAACGCACAGGAATACTTAACTTTAAAGTATATCCTAAAGGACTTAGAAATAATTATTTCCCAATATTTTATATTGTTCCTCAACAAAAAAATTTCCATCTTTTTGGAAAAGATTTAGCTTATTATCCAATCGTTAGAAAAGCTATTGAAAAATCACGCGATAGTAACAAAATAGTTTCAACTCCGGTTTTTGATATAAGAGGTAATGATACACTCGGTTTCTATTTGATTGCTCCTGTTTACAATAAGGATTCTGCAATACATTCCATAGATTTAAGGAAGAAAAACTTTATGGGTGTTGTAATTGTAGAATCTAATATTCATAAATTCTTTGAAGAAGCATTATCAACTAACAGAATTGCAAGCGATACCTCAATTCTATTCTTTGGAATTGAAGAAACATTAACAAATAAAATTTATTACCATTCATCAAATTATGAATTATCCAAACTTGAATACGATAAATTAGAACAAACTCAAGTATTAAAAATAGCAGATAAAACTTTCTTAATTAAATTTGCTACAATTCCAGAATTTGGCTCTGGCTTGCAGCAAGCTTTGCCTTTAATCAGCTTAATTTTATCAGTTATTATTAGCTTTTCTTTCTTTGGTTTTGTTTTGTCTGTAATTACTTCAAGGGCAAGAGCTGTTGATTTAGCGGAACGTATGACTCGTTCTCAAAGACGTATCGTTGAAATGTCAAATGACATTATTTCAGTTTTAGATTTGGAAGGAAACTGTAAATCAATGAATCCAGCTTCTAAATTGCTTTTCGGTCTTGAACCTTTAGAATTAATTGGGAAAAATATTAGTGAACTGTTAGTTAATTCTGATGATATAAAACTATTTCTCAATAAAGTTAACCAAAGTTCAGATATTGTCAATGATAGAATTGATGTTTTGATGAAAGGCAATGAAAATCAAAATGTTTGGGTAAATTGGAATCTGAATATTTCAATTCAAGATGGATTAATTTATACAATAGGGCGAGATGTTACTTTAGAAAAGAAAGCAGAAGAAGAAGAAAGACTGAAGACAAAACAAATTCAGCTCGCTGAACAATTCACAAAAGAAGCAAGCGAATTTAAATCTTATTTTATGACTAAATTGAGCCATCAGTTAAGAAACTCACTCACAGGTATTATTGGTTACTTACAATTAATTTCACAAAAAATTTACGAATCTGAAGAGGAACACGATTTATTTATCCAATTAGCAGAACAAAGTTCTGAAGAGCTTTTCACCTTTGTTTCTGACATAATAGATGTGGCTCTTGGAAAAGAAAGCAGTTACAAAGAATTGTCTCCAATAATTGTTAACGAAACGATTAAGCAGGTTAGTTTTTTAATAAAAGAAGAAATGGATAATGCTATTGAAATTGCTGTCAAAATTCTTGAAGATAGTGAAGAAATTACTGTTTTAGGCGATTATAATCTTATACTAGATTCTCTGAAAAATGTGATTCTTGCTCTAACAAAAGGAATTGAAACAAGCGAATTAAGTGTATTATCAAATTCAAATTCTCAAGAAGAAGCAGCTGAAATACAGATTCTTACCAGTCCCAATAAGTTCGTTGCCGAAATGATTGAAGTTTACAAAAACCATACTGGAAATATAATTGAATCATTAAAAGATGATAAAAATGACGTTATGCTAAATTTAGCAATGGCAAATTCAAAACTTCATATCTTAAATGGAAGTATGTCTGTAGAAACATTCGGAGCTGAAGAAGGAAACTTAGTTCAAATTTATTTACCTTTTCATAAACAAAGTGAAGATTAATTGTGGAGCAAAGAAATTTACGTATTTTACAACTTGCTCCTCAAGTTCCATTCCCAAGTGATGATGGTGGCAAAATTAGCATTGCAAATACTTACTTGCAATTTGTTAATCATAGCCACGATGTTACTTTTTTTTGCTTTCATCAAAACGAAATTCCAGAAAAGATTGTAAATAATTATTTTAAAAATTCAAATCCATATTTCGTTAAACATTCTACAAATAACACTATCCCTCGTATTATTAAAGCAGTTATTAGCCACCAATCTTTATATATTACCAAGCATTTTAATAATAGAATTAAAAATATAATTAACTGCTTGTTGAAAGAACATACATTTGATATTATCCATTCAGAGCATTCCTGTATGGCTCCACTTGCTCTTTATGCAAAATCAATTTGCGGCGCTCCTGTTGGAATTCGTTTGAATAATATTGAATTTATTATCTGGCAGCGCTATGCAGAATCACTTCCAAAGCATAATCCAAAAAGATTATTTGTAGAATCTCAGGCAAAACTGCTTCGAGAGCAAGAAAAGTTTTTATATGAAAAAGCTGATGTTTGCTTTGCTATTACAGATATAGACAAGCAAAAAGCAATGGAGCTTTCTCCAAAAGCTAATGTGATTGTTGCAAGTGCCGGAGTCGATTTAAACATTTGGAAGCCATTTGAAATTAAAAGAAACAGAAATCAAATCATTATTGCTACTACTTTTAACTGGGTTCACAATGTTAATGGTCTCCGTTGGTTTATCAACTCTGTTTTACCTTTAGTTAGAAAACAAAAAAAAGATGTATTTCTTTCAATAATCGGAAAGAATATTCCAAAAGAATTTTTTGAAAAAACTAAATTTGAAAATGAAATTCAGGATTTTGATCAAAATTCAATAATTCAAGAATCCGATAATTTAAATAAAAATATTTCAAATGGTTTGCAGCTTCTCGGATATGTTCAAAGCGTAACTCCATTTTTAAACAATGCAAGCGTTTATATCGCACCACTTTTCGTTGGTTCTGGCATTAGAATAAAAATTCTTGAAGCTATGGCAATGGAGCTTCCCATAGTTGCAACACCTGTTTCTGCCGAAGGAATTGAAGCGACAGAAAATGATGGATTGTTCGTTTGCTCAAGTGCTGAAGATTTCGCTGAAAAAGTTCTTTTCCTCTTAAATAATTACGAAATAGCACGTCAATTAGGAAAAAATGCAAGGAAATTAATTGAAGAGAAATATACATGGAAAAGAAATATTGGTATAATGATTAATGAATATGAACGTCTCTTAAATAATGATTAAAAGGATTTTTTGTATATTATTGCTTGGCATTGCTTTCAGTCAAAACTTGAAGTGCATTGAGGAAACAAATTATAAATTTCTTTTGGAAAGAATGTTTGTAATTCCTAAATGGATAGAAAATCAACCTACAATTAGTATAAATTATGGCTATTGTATTCCATCTATTCCCATAAAAAATTTCTTAACTAAATTCTCTGTTTCTTATCCAATTGAACTCTCTTACGGATTTACACGTTATGAATATAGTGAAGATTTAGGATTAGAAAATATTTTATATTATGCTTCAGATTTTGCTCACATAGCAAATATTTCATCTCATTTGAAGCCGAAAAGTTTAAACAAAGACATCACTACAGATAATTGGACTTTCGGATTTGCTTATAAAAATGGGTATGGCCATATTTTTTCTGATTCGTCCTTTCTTACTTTTTATCATACTGGCTCACTAAATTGGTCTCATATTGATATTGAACTTGCTGCAGCAAACGAAAAAGAGCAAATTGAATTTGATAAATTTGATGAAGAAATGAAATTCGGAACAAGCTTCGAATCTGGCATTATGTATAATTTAACGGACATTATTAATCTTAATATTTCTTATTTTCATAGTTTGACTTTTCAAAATGTTGCTTTGGGGAAATGGCTTGGTTCTTCATTCATTGAACTGATTTTCCAAAGAACACTTGATTTCTGGAGTTACGAAATTATAAAATATAATAATAATTACGGTCCATTATTAAATTTTATTTCGAAAAGTGCTTGTTCTGTTTTGATTTATGAATTAAGAAGAAATAAACAATTTTTTCCTTTTAATTCTAATTATGCCTTAAGCTATGATGGTATAAAATTTGGATTTGTATTTACTTTTTAAAATTCATTTTATGTGGATTGCTTCTAATATTTTGTGTAATAATATTTAATCATTTCACCGAAAAATCCATCTTTGCATTATCTCAAAACTCCGCACTTGAAAACACAGAAACGCTTGCTACAGATTTTTTTATTATTTCCATATAATGAACGTTACCAATTATTTCGATTGAGAAAGTCGAAAATGTAAAAATCTTATAGCCCAAACCATAGTAAAAAGAACCGGCTATTCTATTTACAGACGATGTTTCTTCAAAAGCTATGATTTTTGAACTTATAAAAGCAACTCCAAGCCCCCCATACAAATCAATTCTATCAAAATTCAAATCAAATACTATTTCAAGAGGAATTGCTGATAGTTTTGCTTCAAAATCAGTTTTACCAAAATCAGTTTCAATTCCTTTATCAGTTTTACTCATAATGCTCATATATCCAGATTCAATGCCAATGTTTAGATGTTTTCCCGGTTTCCAAAATGCCTGAACGGTTGGAAAAAACATTATTTCTCTTGCCTGATTTGACGGAGCATTTAATAAAAGCGATGTCCCCAGCCCAATACCGACTTCAAAATGTCTTTTATTTGAAGTGCTGTTATTAGCAAACACATTGGTATAACTCAACAAGCAAATCAGCAATATGTATAAATAATTTTTCATTGTATCAGTTTGAAAAATGTTGATATGCAACGTTGGTTGGATAATTAGTTAAAATTGCATCATAAAGTTTATTTCCGATGAAACGCTTAATAAATTGCGGTTCGTCAAGCGTCCAAATAAATACTTTTTTCCCTTGCGATTGAATTTCCTGCACTCTATCGGTTAAAAGTCCAAGTGACCAGCGGGGCGCCCAAACCTTTGAATTCGCACGGAAAACATAGCTTTCATCTAATTCGCAAATTGATGGAATATTTTCAAACCCCTTATAACTAATAAATTCATTAAAAACATCTTCGTCCGGAATGCCTATTAATATTTCTAATTCCCTTCCAATTTCTTTTGCTTTCAAATTATATTCCTTAAGAATTGGAGCAACCAATTCGATTAAACCAGTAGCTTTAATATCGAGCCAGACAAGTTTTAAATCTGTTTCATTTAATATTAAATCAAGAGCTTCAGTTAAAGTTGGGATTTTCTCTCCATTTTTTAAAGAGCAAAAAGAACGAAGTTGTTCAAAAGAATAATCTGAAACTTTTCCAATGAAATACTCTTCTCTGATTAATCTTTTGCTCAAATATTCATCGTGAAAAAGTACTGGCACTTTATCTTTAGTTAATTTAACGTCAATTTCAACAGCATTTGCCCCAAGCCGCTCGGAATACTTGAGCATTGCTAAAGAGTTTTCAGATGCAGGGTGCCTATCTATATTTCTACCGCCGCCACGATGACCAATAATTAAAAAATCGCTCTGCTTTAAAATACCAACATAGTTAAATGTAAAACTTATGGGCAGATTTGAATCTGTATTTGCATTATATACATTTCCATTAAAAACAATTGATTTTGGTTTTATTCCATTTAATAAATCTGAAAAAGTAATGGAATCTTCAATCTTCATTTCAATATAACCAGATTCATCGCTTTGAGCAAATCTCCAATAGCCGGCAAAAATCATTGAATTTCCGTTCATTCCGGATTCAAATACGCAGAAGCTGTTATTTTTACTACAAAAAGCAGATAAATAATTACGGGTGCATTTCATTATTGCATTATTTCCAAAAAAATTACCAGCTCCTTCAACTGAATAATTACCTTCCAGTAAACTGAATACATTTTGAGGAATAGGACTTGTATTTAAAAGTGCATCTTTAATCTGTTCTTCCGGCAAAACAACTTTTGTAATGTCAATATCACAGCTAAAAAGCAAGCAAAATAAAAGGAATAATAAAAAGTATTTACCAAGTGTCATTCTGAACAAAGTGAAGAATCTCAAGTTCTGTGGTAACAATGGCTTGTGAGATTCTTCACTACGTTCAGAATGACAGTGTACTTCATCTTTTTTGAAAGAAATTTGGTATATCGTTAAAAATAAATTTTTCATAAAACAAACCCAATGTGAATTTCCGGATAAAGCAAAAATTCGTCAATTGTGGAATATGACAGCCACGATTGATAATAAAATTTTGAATAATTGAGTTTTAATGCTATTGCAATCCATTGGTTTTTCCAAAGCGGATGCTCCAAATTAAATTTTAGCCCGAAACCAGCCCAAGGTTCTCTTAAGGTGCCTAATTTTTCATCTTCAGAAAAAGTCCAGAAAAAACTATGCTGAGTTTCAAATTCAGCAGAAAGTAAAAAGCGATTGGTTCTGTAGCCAGCAATTATCGCAGGAGACAGGATTAATCCATAAGATTTCAGGCGGATAGCATCCATTTCAAGATGACCAAACCAAATAGAAGATTTTCCTGCAACAGCAAAAGAAAACTTGTCATCTAAAAAAGTCCAGCTTACACCTATATTTCCATTATTAGCTATGTAATTTGAATTGAACTGAAGATTAAATGATAATCCAACAGGGAGACCCAATCTGAAATTTACCACTGCCATTGGTGAATATGATATTTCTTCTTCCACTATAGCAATAGGCAAACGCGTAACGCTTGCTCCGCAAAGAAAATGAAAATCCCAGGTGTCATATCTTGAAGGATGAAAAATATACAGCATCGAGTCTTTTTCTTTTCCAGATAAATCATTGCAGAAAAGAAAGAGTAACAGGAAAATAAATTTAAGGTAATATATTTTTTGTTTCCTCATATTCTTTTAGTTCTTTTAAAAACTCATCAATTATTGAGTAAACTTCATCGACCGAGATAGCAACAACAAGCCGCTGGCGGTATTGCGAGCAATTGTGCAGCCCTTTCAAATAGCCGGTATAGTGTTTGCGAAACTCGTAAAGTCCGCGTGGAAAACTTTTAGATTCAATATTCAAATCTAAATGCAAAAACATAGTTTCTATTCTCTCTTCAAGTGTTGGTTCGCCAATAATTTCACCGCTATTTAAAAATGCTTTTACCTGCTTAAAAAGAAAAGGATTTCCTACAGCAGCACGCCCAATCATCACAGCATCGCAATTGGTTTGGTCGAAAGCACGTTTAGCATCTTGCGGAGTCCTGACATCGCCATTTAAAATAATTGGAAGCTTTACTTTTTCTTTTACTTTATTAATCCAAGACCAGTCAGCATTTCCACGCATTGCCATTTCGCGTGTGCGGCAGTGAATCGTTAGTGCTGCAATTCCGGTATTTTCCAGCATAGTAGCAACTTCGAGTATGTTAATGCTTCTTTCGTCCCAGCCGAGCCGAGTTTTTACTGTTACTGGAATATTTACTGCTTTAACGACTTCAGAAGTCATTTCTTCCATCAAACTCAAATCTTTCAAAAGGGCAGCCCCGGCGTAGTTATTCACCACTTTTTTCACCCAGCAGCCGTAATTTATATCAAGAAAATCTGCTCCGCTTTCCTCAACGATTTTTGCCGACTCTACCATTGATTCTGTTTTGCTGCCAAATATTTGAACGGCGATTGGACGCTCGTCTTCACGGTATTGCATTTTATTTAATGAACGCTGAACGTCCCGAATCAATGCTTCTGACGCGATAAATTCAGTATAAACGATGTCGGCACCCATTTTTTTGCAAATCAAGCGAAAGGGCAAATCGGTAATGCTTTCCATCGGAGCTAATAAAACCCCTTTATCTATTGTATATTTTCCAAGCAACATTTTTGTCAATTTAAATTTTTTCATTAATTTATATTCAAATATAAATAATTTTTTTTGAAATATGATTAGTAAGTTTGAACCGACTTTTTCAAATTCAATTCCTAAGGAATTTTTTTTACAAAAAACTGAAGTTGTTGCATGCTCTCTTTTAGGTAAAGTGCTTGTAAAAAAAGTAGAAAATAGTTTTTTGGCTGCGATGATTAACGAGACCGAGGCATATCTTTCAGAAAATGATTTTGCTTCTCATTCTGCTGTTGGGCTTACAAAACGCAATGCTGCTATGTTTCGGGAGGGTGGGATTTTGTATGTCTATAAAATATACGGTGTCCATCACTGCATTAATTTTGTAACTGAAGAAAAAGAAATTGGTGCCGCTGTGCTTATCCGCTCTGCTATTCCAATGCTTGGTATCAACGAAATGAAAATCAACCGAAAAACTGACAAATTAGAAAATCTTTGCAAAGGTCCGGGCAATTTAGCAAAAGCGTTTGGGTTTTCTTTGCAGGATAATTTCTCATCATTACAAAGTGAAGAACTTTTTTTACAGGATTATAAATCATTTAACTATGAAAATATAAAAATCACAAAACGAATTGGAATAACAAAATCAGCAGATTTGGAATTAAGGTTTTTGGTTTAGTTTATGCGAGCAGCAAGTTGTTCGCAGGATTTTTTAATCTCCTTCCCAGATTGCACTTGGGAAGGAGTTTTTTTAAGCAAACAAAAGATGGACTCCACATTCCCAAATGGAGTCCATCTGAGAAAAATTGCAACGTAGCTGCGACCTAAAAAATTATTTTTCTATAAACAGGTCGCAATTACGTTACTTTCAATCAAAAATATCAAAATCTCTACAAACAGGGCACAGCTACACTGTTTATATATATTGTCTGAATAAATAGAAGAACAATACCATTGTTTGTTTTTATTTATAAATAAATAATATCCTTTATATAATAACTAAAGTAAATAAATGTATGTTATGAAAATCAGAAAAAAATAGCAGTTTAAAATGGATTATCCTCTGGTTCATTGTTCTCTTTAACATAGGGAGGTGGCTCATCAAAATCGTAAGCAAGATTTTCAAAACGAGCATAGTCTTTTAAGTATGCTAAAATCACAGTTCCAACAGGACCATTTCTTTGCTTACCGATAATAATTTCAGCTTTGTTTTCTGTAGAAGTTTGGTCATCAAAAGTCTTTATACCATATTGTTCAGGTCTGTTAATGAAAATCACAACGTCAGAATCTTGTTCGATACTACCTGATTCTCTTAAGTCCGAAAGCATTGGACGCTTATCTTTTCTTGCTTCAACAAGACGATTAAGCTGGGCTAAAGCAATAATAGGAATATCTAATTCTTTAGCAATTTGCTTAAGAGAACGAGAGATAATTGAAATTTCTCTTTCTCTTGATTCTGCTTTTGGTGGATGAATAAGCTGAAGATAGTCAATAAAAACCGCTTGAATATTATGCTCGGCTTTCATTCTGCGGCATTTAGCACGAAATTCCATAATATTAAGCGAAGGGCTGTCATCGATTACGATTGGAGCTTTAGCAATTCTACCAAGCAAGGTAACAATTTTATTTAACTCCTCAAGACTAATTTTTCCTGTTCTTATCCTTTGCTGGTCAATCCTTGCTTCAGCACTAATTAATCTTATAACAAGCTGAATGGCAGACATTTCAATAGAAAAGAATCCAACAGGAATTTTGTATTCAATAGCAATATTTCTTGCAATAGAAAGCCCAAGAGCAGTTTTCCCCATAGAAGGTCTTGCAGCAATGATGATTAAATCAGATTTTTGAAAGCCACCCGCAAGCAGTTCGTCAATTTTCGTAAAGCCAGTAGGCACTCCAAATGCACTTAATTTGCTTCTGTCCTTTAGCATTGAAATATGCTCGTAAGCTTCCTGAACTAATTTATCGATTGACATATAAGAACGATTGAATCGTTTGTCTGCTATTTCAAAAATTAGACGTTCAGCTAAATCTATCTCTTCCAAAGCGTCTCTTGAATCTTCATAGCAGTTTGAAAGTATTTGGCCTGATGATTTTATTAATAGTCTTTTTAAAAACTTTTCCTGAACGATTAAGGAATGGTAATCAATATTTGCTGATGTTGCTATGCTGTTATTTATTTCAGATAAATAGTAGGTTCCACCGACAGAGTCTAACAATTTCCGTCTGTGAAGTTCTTCAACAACAGAGTAAATATCAATATTAATACTTCGCTCAAACATACTGCACATAATATCAAAAATTGTTTTATGCGCTTCGTAATAAAAGCTATCTGTTTCAAGCATTTCAACAGCTTTTGCTACTGCACCTTTATCCAGCATCATTGCCCCGAGGACAGAAATTTCTGCTTCTTTTGAGTGTGGAGGAACACGATTACCTATCATATCTACAAGATTTATTGTTGGATAATCATGCCCAAAACTTTTATTATATTTTTTATTTCCGATTAAAGTTTCTATTTCACTCATATTATATCTATTTCATTTTTTTTAATTATGCAAATTATTACATTTTGATTGTTTTTTTAATTAAATTTTTAAACAAATTTTATACATCTTTTCTCAATTTGTTAACAATTTGTGGATAACTTACTAACACAAAACGATAACTTAAATTTTTTAATGTTATTATGTCAATTCAAATCCACAGAATATAATATTTTAAAAAAAAGAAATAAATTCCTTATTTTTTGAATGTAATTATATACTTCTTGATAAAGGAAGACCTTTTTTAAATAGTGATGACATCAATATATGTGTCATTCTGGCGGATGTTAGAATCCATTTTATTATTGTTCAGTCGCTATTAGATATTTCACAGATGCAATTGAGCTTGCCCAAATGTAACTAACAAGCGAGCAAGCTCACTTACTTTCTGAATATGGATACTGGAAAACGCCAGAATGATAAGTAAAGATGTAATTTCGAGCGAATCGAAGAATCTATTCAACCATCTGGTATTCCGATGGTTGATAAAATAATTTATAAGATTCCTCGCTGCGCTTACCAATGACATCTTTACGTTTGTCGGTCATTCTGAAGCGCAGCGAAGAATCCAGAGATTAGTATTTAAAAAAATTTTCTGGATTCTTCACTCCGTTCAGAATGACTGTGCAAATTTATGTCATTTCCATTTAGATGAAGCATTTGCTTTATTGTGGGGTTCGGAATGACAAATAAATACATTTTATCATTAAAAGCAACTAGGTATATAATTATTATATTTCTTCTATTTCTTCTATTACTATAGAAATCTTGTTTATTTGTGGTGCTTTTCCGGTCCAGCTAACAATCCTTTTGAACTTTATTCCTTTGTATTCAAAATTTGATTGAAAGTTGCCAGACCATTTTCCATTTTTCATTTGAATTTTAGCGTGTTCAATCATATTGTTGATATAAAAGTAAGGATACGTTTTTGACGAAACAGGCGAAGTAATCCATCTACAATCAATATTTCCTTTTCCTTGACAGATTAAACTGCTAACGTTTGAATTTTCTTTCTTATCGTGGTTTTCTTCAACTTTACTAAATTTTAAATTCCAATTTTCCCAAGTTGCATCTTTATCTCCATTTCTTTCAATAATAATGGTTTTACCTGTAAGTTGTAAACTAACAAATATGAGAATTAACAGACTTGTACTAAAATATTTCATTGGATTCATAAAAAATTCCTTTTATTAAATAAAACTAAACATTATTTTTTCTCATTTTCATTTGAATAATAAAAAACAGCACGAGCGAAATTCCACCACAAAGCAATATCATAGATACATAAGATGTTTGTGATATTAAAATATTTCTAAAACAATCTCCTAATATTACTCCAATACCAACTCCAATAAATAACATCCCCCATTTTAAAATACTTAAAGGATTATTAATCTTTTTGAATATTGCCGGGTCTGCCCCCTGCTGAATTAACATAACTCTTTCCTTATGCCTTGTAGTAAAATAAAGGAATGCTATTCCAAATAAGCAAGCAAAAACAGTAATTGTTACTGTTACCGGAACAATGATATCTTCTTCCATAATGAACTCCTGAATAAATTATTTATAAATAAAAAAGTGAATTCTTTATCACTCATTCCCAAGTTGCACTTGGGAATGTAACTTTCAAAAAAGCTATGCTTACTCTTTATTCATAAAAAAAATTCGAAGCACAGCTTGAAAAGAAATCTTCCTTCCCAAGTGCAACTTGGGAAGGAGTAAAAAAAAATATAAAAAATTTTTTTCTTAATACTTTAGACGTGATTTCTTTAAAAGTGGTTACAAAATTTATTTTTCTTAATTTTGTAACCAGTTATTATAAACCTTCGTCTAACTTATAATGATAAAAGATGAAGATAAATATTACATACAAAAAGTGTTAAAAGGTAGTCCCAGCGATTTTTCTTATATTATCAATAAATATAAAAAAATTGCTTTTACTCTTGCAATCCGAATATTAAAGAACAGGGAAGATGCTGAGGAAGCAGCACAAGATGCTTTTATTAAATGCTATTATGCTCTTCCCTATTTCAATAATAATTCTGCTTTCTCTACCTGGCTTTATAGAATAGTGTATAATTGCTCAATTTCTATGCTCAGGAAAAGGAATAGCTCTTTAGACACAATTACTGACGATATTGATGTTAATGGGAATGGTATTGATTTTTCTGTTGATAATCTGTCTTTAAACAAATTAAAAGAGGAAGAACAAAAGCAGTATATCAATTTGGCTATTGAAAAACTTAATTCTGAAGAAAGCTTGATTTTAACTCTTTATTATCAGCTTGATAATTCTATTGAAGAAATTGCAAAAATAATGGAAATATCAAAATCTAATGTAAAAATTAAACTATTTAGAACACGAAAAAAATTTAAAATCATTTTAGATAATATTCTTAAAAATGAGGTCTCAAACTTATTATGAAAAAGAAACCAAATAATGATTATTATTTAAGAAAAATAATTAAAAATGCTGGTTTTGAAAATCCGTCTGAAAATTTTTCTTCAATAATATTAAATGAAATAAACTCATCTCCTCTTAGCATTAAAGTAGGAGAGCAACTATCTGTAACTTCAAAATTAAAGAAATTTGCTATAACTTTTATTTTATTCATATTAGCATTAATTTCATTTGTAATTTTTATTCCTTATGAACCAAATATAGAGAGCAATAGCGATTATAGTTCATTTACAAATCAATTTATAGAAATTATAAATAACATATTTAAAAATGAATTAGTTACATTTGTTCCATACATTCTGATTTCAGTTTTCCTGCTGCTTCTTATTGACAGAATAATTGAAAAGAAAATATTAGGTTAACTCACCTTACGCATTCCCCTCTTGAGAGGGGTAGGGGTGTGTTCTTTTACCTTTTTCCAATAGTGAATCTGGGAACAAGAAGTAATTCTTTAAACTATGATGTATGTGATTAAAATGTATTTATTATCATAAGAATCGTACTAATCACAACAATCACATTTTTGAACAGAATTGATTTAATATGAAAGACCAAGAACACACCCCTGCCCCTCTCAAGAGGGGAATAAGAAAAGTAGATTAAAAAATGTATCTAAACTACACTTTTTCATTTCTCAAAAGAGAAATTGCGTAAAGTGAGTGATTAAATTAATCTATCTCTTTCCCAAGTTACACGTGGGAAAGAAAAGTATTCATTAAACCACTTAAAATCGGTTGTCGGCTATTAGTTATAGGTCATTAGTTTGTAAATACTATTATCAATGACAAATAACTAATGACTTAATGATAGAACTTTATTAAAATTTAACTTCAAATTATAAAATATGCAAAATACAAAACTACGAGGAATCAGGAGTACTGAAAATCAGAACAAAAAGAACACAATTAAAAAAAATGGCTGATATGCTTCAGCAGCATTCAGCCAGCGAAATAATTGCCATTCTAATTAATAGAATGGCTTTTGCAAAAATCAATCAATATATTTTCCGCGTTTTACATAATGAGTATGTAAAAGTTTATGAGAAAGATGCCCGCAAGGACCTTCAGTAAAGAAATTATCGTAAATATGAACGATACTTGGATTTTTAAATGATTCGTTAACTTCCAAATCGGCAGCTTCTTTATAAATAAGTTCAGCACGTTTTTGGCGAATTTCCGGACTTGTCGGGATTGGTTGTCCGCCACCACCTAAGCAGCCGCCGGGGCAAGCCATAATTTCAACAAAATGAACATCATTTATTTCGCCACGAGTTAGAGCATCCATAACTTTCTTTGCATTTGCTGTTCCGTGGGCAATCATAAATTTAAGATTAACACCTTCGAGGAAACTCCATTCGGGCTTTACGTTTTCAAGAGTAACACTTGCTTCACGAACGCCTTCAAAGCCACGGCAGGGCAAAATTTGTAAGTTTTCAAACGGAACTGGTCTGCCAGTAACGATTTCATAAGCAGTTCTAAGAGCAGATTCCATAACACCGCCGGTTGCACCGAAAATAAGACCAGAACCAGTATCTCCGAATGGTTCGTCAAATCCACTGTTCTGTAACTCTGGTAAGTTCAATCCAGCTTCTTTAATCATCTGAGCCATTTCGCGTGTGGTGAGTCCATAATCCACATCTTTGAAGCCGGAATCTGTCATCTCCGGACGGTTGCACTCAAATTTCTTTGCGGAGCAAGGCATAAGAGCAACTGTAACAATTTTGCTTGGGTCGATATTTCGTTCCTGAGCATAGAATGTTTTAATAACAGCACCGAACATTTGTTGTGGAGATTTGCAAGTAGAAAGATGCTCTAAGTAATCCGGATAAAAATGTTCAATATATTTAATCCAGCCGGGTGAGCAAGATGTAAATTGCGGTAATTTAACGGAATCATCGCCATCAACTAACTTTTTCTTCAAACGGAGAAGAAGTTCAGTGCCTTCTTCCATAATAGTTAAGTCGGCAGAGAAGTTAGTATCGAAAATAGCATCGAAACCGAGCATACGAAGAGCAGTGTTAAGTTTGTATGTCATTGATGTTCCGGGTTCGCAGCCGAATTCTTCTCCAATACCAGCGCGTGGTGATGGAGCTGTTTGAATCACTACGTGTTTATCCGGGCTGTCAATAGCAGCCCAAATTTCGTCTGATGGGTCATTTGCTCTGAGTGCGCCTGTAGGACAGCGGTTAATACATTGCCCGCAGTTAATACAAATAACGTCTGCAAGTGGTTTATCTAAAAATGTTGAAATTGTAGTATTAGCTCCTCTTTGGGTAGCTTCCAGAACTCCAACTTCCTGTAAATCAATGCAGGTTCTAACGCAACGCTTGCAAAGAATACATTTGTCCATATCGCGAATAACAGAATAACTTGACCTGTCAACTTCGTGCTTGCGTTCTGTAACGTGTCCGAATTTATAGGAATCAACGCCATATTCTTTAGCAAGATTTTGTAATTCGCAATTTCCATTACGATGGCAAGAGTAACATTCGCCGTAATGCTCGCTAAGAAGCAAATCTAAAATGTGGCGACGAGCTTTTCTTACTTTTTCAGAACTGGTTTTTACTTTAATTCGGTTTGTAATGGGGAAAGTGCAGGAAGTGGGGAGGACCCTCATTCCATCAACTTCAACGACGCAGATGCGGCAAACTCCAGCCAGACAAAGGTCTTCGTGATAGCAAAGAGTTGGTATATGAATATTATGTTGTCTGCAAGCTTCTAAAATAGTAGTGCCGATAGGAACTTTATAAGGAATACCATTGATTTCTACTTCTACCAGACTACCGATTTCACCGAGGTTTCCCTTTTCAACTTTTAATGGTTGATGACTAACCGGAGCGCGATGTGTTTGTTGTGTTTTTTCCATATTAAGTTCCATTTACCTTTGTGAAAAAATATCGTTTTCAAAATTTGTCATTATTGAAATGAAAGGATTCGGAGATGATTGTCCTAATCCGCATTTCGACGCTATTTGCATTGATTTTCCAAGTTCAATTAACTCGTGGATGTAAGAAAGTGAGCATTCGCCTTTTCTAATTTTCTTTAATCCGTCAAGCAATTTTACATTTCCAATTCTGCAAGGGGTGCATTGTCCGCAGGATTCTTCAACGAAAAACTCCATAAAGTTTTCTAAAACGTGAAGCATACTTCTTGTTTCGTTGAAAATTATAATTGAACCACCGGTTGAAATATCTTCAAAGGAAATAGAACGTTCGAACTCTGCTTTTGGAATGCAATGTCCGGAAGCACCACCAACTTGGACTGCCTTTGTGTTTTCTGCTTCAACAAGCTTAAGAATTTCGTTGATTTTAATACCGAAAGGAAGTTCATAAACGCCGGGTTTTTTGCAATCGCCGGAAATTGAAAGCAGTTTTGTTCCGGTTGATTTTGATGTTCCATGTTTGCTGTACCACTCTGCGCCTTTTGCAATAATGATATGAACAGAAGCGAAAGTTTCAACGTTATTAACAATTGTTGGGCATCCAAGATAGCCGGTATTCACTGGGAAAGGTGGGCGATTACGAGCTTCGCCGCGATGCCCTTCGAGTGATTCAATAAGAGCAGATTCTTCACCACAGACATAAGCTCCGGAGCCAAGACGAATTTCAATATCAAAAGAAAAATTCGTTCCAAGAATGTTGTTTCCAAGACGATTTTCTTTTCTCATCTGCTCTAAATAGCTGTTGAGTTTGTCTAACAAATAGCGATATTCACCACGTAGGTAAAGGAAACCTTTATTGGCGCCAATTGCATAGCCACCAATAACCATTCCTTCAAACACTAATTTAGTATATTCATCGAGAAGAACACGGTCTTTGAAAGTACCGGGTTCGCCTTCGTCTGCATTGCATACAACGTATTTTTGTTTTGAATTTGCTGAACTTGCGAGCATCCATTTGGTCCCTGTTGGAAAACCTGCTCCACCTCTACCTTTTAAGCCGGATTCGCGAACTTCCATAACAACGTCTTTGGGCTCAATAGAGAGTGCTTTTTTTAAGCTGTCGTTTATGTTTTGTTCATCAAATATTACAAGTTTATTTAATATTGGCATACTTTCATCTCCTAATTAAATTTTTTTAAAATTTCAATTACCTTGCTTGGGGTAACTTTAGTAAATACTTGTTCATTGATGAGCAAAGCTGGACCTTGGTCGCACATCCCAATGCAGTTGCAGTATTCAAGAGTAAATTTCTTGTCTGGAGTAGTTTCGCCGAACTTAATTCCGAGTTCCTTTTCTAAAGTATGAGCAATAGCTGCTTTTCCAGCTAAGTCGCAGGAAATAGTCTGGCAAAGGCGCACAATAAAACGCCCTTTTGGCTCAGTAGAGAGGAACGCGAAAAATGTAACAACGCCATATACTTCAACAGGGTGAATATCAAGCAAACGAGCAATTTCCTGTTGGGCAAAATCAGAGATATGGCCGTATTTCAATTGAACTTCCTGAAGAATTGGAAGCAAAGATTCTCTTTGATTTCCAAAACGTTTTGTTAAATCTTCGATTTCAATTGTCAGAGCATTTTTTTCAGTTACTAACATAATTAATGCTCCTCCTTAGGTAAGTATTTCTGAACATTTTCTAAAAGAACAGCTGGTGGAACCGGCTTTTCTAAAAATTCCTGGATTTGTAAATTATCTTTATTTCCAAAATCAAATCCAAATGCTTTGGAAACTGAAGTAAGCATTATGATTGGAGTATTTATGCCTATTTTTCTGAACTTGTTCGCCAAGTAGAAACCATCATCTGGCTCCTCCATCATCACATCTAAAATGATGACATCCGGCATCTCTTTTGGCACTAAAGCCAATGCATCTTCTACATTTCCAGCAGATGCAGTTAAATAGCCCTTTGATTCAAACAACATTGTCGTTGCCTCTACAATATCCGGGTCATCGTCAATAATCACAATTTTAAACATTATACAATCCTTTATTAATAAATCTACGTTTCAAAATTAACAATATTTATAACAATAGAAAAATTTTTTTTTCTTTTTATTTGTTTATTAGTGAGTGTTTTATTAGATTATATAAATAAATTTGATTGTTTTAATTTTTTTGAAAGGTGCTTTATGTCAAAATCAATTCTTTTAGTATTAGTTGGAAAAAGAAAAGATGCAGCAATTAATGTCCAAAAAATTCTAACAGGCTGGGGCTGCCACATTAAAACTCGTCTTGGAATTCACGACGGAGTCCTTGATAATTGTTCTGAAGAAGGGCTTCTTATTCTAGAACTTGTTGGAAAACCAGAAGATAATGAAGAGTTAACCCGGAAACTGAATTTACTCGAAAATGTTTCTGCTCAATTAGTTACATTATCAGTGTAATTTTAAACTAGTGTAATATCCCTTTGAAAACCAGACTTTAAAATCTTGTCATTCTGAGCGGAGCGAAGAATCTCAAGTATCGTGATAACAATGACTTGTGAGATTCTTCACTTCGTTCAGAATGACACTTTAATTATATCTTTGAATGTAACTTGGTATTAAGCATATACAAAATAAACTAACCTGTATTATTCATAAATTCAATATTATTATTTATTAATAGTTGATATTAAATGATTTACTCAATATGTTGAAAAAAACTTAGTTTTGAACTCCTTCCCAAGTGCAACTTGGGAAGGAGGAATTGAATATTTATTTATGAATAATACAGGCTAATAAGGTTTTTTCAACAGGTTAATATTTTTCTACTAAGGTTTATTATAAAAATAAGGTTTAGATTTTCTTTGTTAACCTATATTATTCATAATTTTAAAAAAATATTCAGTAGTTATTGATTATATATTGTTTGCTTAATATTCTGTAAAAAAACTAAGTTTTTTCTCTAATTTTTAATAAATTCTAAAATCGTTACTGAGTCTATTCATCCGATGACTGGGAAGTCATCGGATGAATTATTCAGGTTAAAGAATAATTTTAACTAAAAAATTGAAAACCTTATTTTTTTTGACAACCTTAGTAGAAAATAAGCACCAATAATCAATAAACCTTATTACCTTATTTTACATTATCTTTCACACAAAAATTTGATAAAAAATTCGTCATCTCAATTTAAATAAAGTATATACTTCATTTTGGGATTCGCAATGACAAAAGATTATAAGTCTTTTATCGAATTACTATACTAAGTTTGGGAAAATGTGACATTTATTTCATCTCCCAAAAAATTTTGGCTGCAATTAATTCTCTAAAAATATTTTCTATTTTTTAATATTTTTATATTATATTGAAAAGATAGAATTTTAAAATTCGTGTCGAAAGAAAATATCTGTTTTTAAAAATCAAAAGGATAAATAATGAAAAACAGAAAAAAAACAAGCAAAAGCAAAAGCAAGATAATATTTTGGTGTAACCAGTTAATATTAATCATTGCTTTTCTCTCTTTCTCAAGCATTTCTTATGCAAACAACATTCAAATTTCTTCTCAGGCATTGGTCGAACCAAATTTTTTAAACAGCTATATTATGCTCCAATTTGATATTAGTTTGGATAATAGCTGGAGAACAAGCATAGCACCTAACAACTATGATGGAGTTTGGCTTTTTATAAAATATAAAAAAGTAAGCGATGGAAATTGGTATCACGCTACTTTAAATACTAATTCAATTAATCACAATACTGGCTCACAAGGATTAAATGCTACTATCCAAGTAAGCAATGCTGGAACTGGTGCAATGTTTTACCGAAGCAACGATGGCGAAGGCAATTTTTCTTCTAATAATGTAAAAATTCGCTGGGAATATGGGATTGATAGTATTAGTAATAACATTACGGGAGAAATAAGTGAAGTAAGAGTATTTGGGATTGAAATGGTTTATGTGCCTGAAGGAGCTTTTTATATTGGAAGCAGTGGAGACGAATCCAATTATTTTTATACTTTCGGAGAAAATACTCCGTATTATATTTCATCAGAAAATACAATAAATGTTGGAAATACCAATGGATATCTATTTTATTCAACCGGTTCGGGTGGCGACCAAGAAGGTCCAATCCCAATTGAATTTCCAAAAGGATTTTCTGCTTTTTGGTGTATGAAATATGAAATAACTCAAGAACAATACTCCGAATTTTTAAATACTTTAACTCAAACACAGCAGGTAAATAGATTTCCAAATAAATTCTATGATAGTCGTCATTATATAAAACAAATTAATGGAATATATGGATGCGATGGAAACTCTAACGATACTTTAAATGAATCGAATGATGGTTTGAATATAGCATGTAATTGGCTAAGTTGGGCTGATGGTGCTGCTTATTCTGACTGGGCTGGATTGAGTCCAATGACTGAACTTGAGTTTGAAAAAGCATGCAGAGGTACTTTGTTACCAGTGACAAATGAATATGCATGGGGAAGCACTAGTATTACAAGAGCTTCTTCAATCGTTAATTCAAAAATGGATAATGAAGCAGCCAGCAATAGTGCTGCAAATTGTAATTACTCAGTTAGTGGCAATAATTTAGGCGGACCTATTCGGGTTGGTTGTTTTACTAGTGGAACAAGACAATCAATGGGGGCTTCTTATTATGGAATAATGGAGTTATCAGGGAATTTATGGGAGCGTCCTGTTACAATTGGTAATTCAACAGGTAGAAGTTTTACTGGTTTAAATGGAGATGGTAGTTTAGATTCTAACGGAAATGCAAATGTTTCAAATTGGCCTAATGCAGGAGCTGTAGGTTCTGGTTTGCGAGGTGGTAACTGGCATTTCAATAATAATGCTGCTTGCAGAGTGTCTGACCGTTTAAATGCTGCTGTTACTCATAATGATGCAAGCAGTGTTTATGGTTTCCGTTCTGTCATTAGATTTGATTGAATTATTTATTTAAAGGAAATGAAATGAAAAAAATAATATTAATTTTGTTCATATTCTGTTTTAGCATTAATGCTAAATCTCAATATATTGGTGGTATTGCTGATGGTTTCTCTTCTGCTAAAATAACAAATATTCCCACCAACGATACTATCTCAATTAATATAAATCTAAATTCAGGTTGGAATCTAATATCAAGCAATGTTATTCCAACAGTTCCTAATATGGCTAATGTATTTCAAAATATTAGCAGTTTTGTACATGTAAAAAATTCATCGGGAGCAATATATAATCCTGTTTTTGGCATAAATCAAATAGGCGATTGGAATATTGCGGAAGGTTATCAGGTTTATGTTTCAAGTCCTTCAATATTGGAAATAGTCGGAAATGCAGTTATTCCAGAGTTTACACAGATATATTTAAATGCTGGTTGGAATTTAATTTCATATCTTCGTAATAATGATATGCTAATATCACTCGCTCTTCAAAGTATAGAAGATGAATTAATTTTTGCAAAAGATGGACTTGGAAATATTTATCACCCTACTTTTGGTATTAACAATATTGGAGATATGCAGCAGGGCAAAGGTTATTGGCTTTATATGTCTTTACCAGTAATATTCATTTATCCTGAAAATTAAAAAAAAGTTTTTAAAAATTGATATTCTGAATCCCCCGATGAAGGAAGACCTTTATTTAAATGGAGATGACATTAATTTACCCTGTCATTCTGAAGCGCAGCGAAGAATCTCACAAGTCATTGTTTCAAAAGAGTTTGAGATTCTTCACTTCGTTCAGAATGACAGACAAACGTAAAGATGTCATTGGTAAACGAAGTTAGGAATCTCAAGTTCTTTGGTTGCAATGACGTGAGATTCCTCGCTACGCTCGGAATGACATTTTCCAGTCATACTATCAACAAATTGCTCTCATGACTATGTCTCCATAACAAAAAAAGCATCTAAAATTAGATGCTTTTTTAAAATCTTTAAAGAATATTATTAAAATGATATTCTTACATCGACACCAACCTGGAAAGCATTAACACGCCAATCTTCAGAACCTGATAATTTTGTAACGCCAAAATTATAAGCTACTTGTGGTATAACTACCCAACCCTGAAGGTCTATTGCGTATTGAAGCCCTGCTTTAATACCAAGACGGAAACCATTAGCATCAGGAACATCTTCATCATTAACAACAATAGTTCTATCGTTGTCTTCATAACGAACAATTTTTATATCCTGTCTTTGTTGTTCTTCTTCTGATAATCTAATAAATTGAACATTATTATCACCGACAAGCATTAATTTTTGCTCAAAATGTTTAGTTAAGGCAAAATCGAAAGTAGGCCCAACGAATACTCCCAAGCCAAAATTTTCTATTGGATTAAACTTATAGAGGATTTCAGCAGTAATAGTAGAATAATCAACTTCAATTGTGTTGTTTGTTTCAGTATAAACAACTTTGTATCCATCTTGACCGTCATCAACGAGAGATGGATATTTGTCGTTACCCCTAATCTCTAAAGAAGCAGGTAAATAATTATAAACAACCTTTCCAATTAAGGAGTGCCTTGAATTTACTTTAGCATCAAGAATATGTTCATAAGCGACACCAAAATAAAATCCATTTCCTTCACCATTTTTGAAATACGGGCATAATGGTTCTTTTGCGAAAGAAGCTAAATCAACAGTATGCATACTTCTATTATAACCAAAAACGGGACCTAAAAGAATAGCACTACTTTCTGAACCTGGCTTTAAAGGATCTGCTGGCACTACTTGTGAAAACAATTCGCTAATATTAAGTGTAGTAATAAATATTAACGCTATTGGTAGTAAGTATTTCATTTTCATAAAACGACCTAAATTATTTTGAAATAATAAATTTTATATTTTTTATATATTTTTCTGTTTGTATTGAAAAAATATAAACATCATTTGGCAAATCGCCAATTTCAAATATAAGATAATGTAAGCCCTTTTTCAAATATTTTTTTGATGATAATGTTATTTTTTTTCCTATTTTATCATAAATAAAGAAATTAGTATAATCATCTTCTGCTAATAATATCTCTAAGTTTAATTTATCATTTGCCGGGTTTGGACTCAAGAACGCTTCTAAATTGCTATCACGTGCCTTGATTAGCCGCAAATTATAAACGCAGGCATCATTAATTAAAGGACTTATGTTTAAAGAACTTATATCGTAACAATCGCTTACTTTTGCTAAAACGTTTATATCTATTTCTTCTTTATCGCTTAAAAGCACCATCAAAGGAATTTCAAAACTCCAAGAAGCACCTTCGTTAATATTTCCTATTTCATCTTTACAACTTACAAATATTTTTTCAATATTTTGAGAAAAATTTAAATTTAATAAAAATTTTTCTGAAAAATTATCAATTTCTAATCTTCCTTCATTCGATTTAAGATAATAATTCCTGTTATTTAAAAATATTTCAAAAGATAAATTAAATGGTAATACAGATTTTGTCGGAAAAATTCCTGATAATTTTAAAAGAATAGTATCACCGAAATTTTTCTCTATTTTCGCTACCTGATTAAATATAATTTGCTCAAATTTCGGTTCTAAATTAAATTCGTAATTTTTAATGATTGAATCATTGATTTGTGTTTCTATTTTGACAAAGCCAATACTATCCCTGTTAAGCAAAACTGATGCTTTTAAAAAAACAGAGGAATCCGGTTTAATTAAATAAGGTATATTAGGTTCAGTTAGTATTTCAAAACGTTTAATGCTGTGATGGCTTATTTTTAATTTTTGCAGTTCTATATTAGTATTCCCCTTATTTTTTACTTCAAAATTAATTTCAGAATCTAAGCAGGCAGTCAAATCTTCCGGAGTAGTGAGAATTATTTCCATATCGGTAGTATCTGCTGGTACAGCAAATCCAATAAGATTAATGTATGATGTTTTCCGCTCATAATTTGGTGCTGCGTCATTAGTTACTTCCAATATAAGCTGATGTTTTCCAACTCTCTTAGGGAAAAAATCAATCGGCATATCAAAATAAAAACCTGAATCAATTTTCAAATCGCTTAGTTTTGAATAATCAATTACAAATGAACTTGTATCGCCGCTTAGAGGTACAATTTTATCAATAGTAAGCGTTTCATTTCCGATTGAAAATATATTTTTTGCAATGCTGTCTTTGTCTGTCCATACGATTATTGTATCGAAATCAACGTCAAAAGTTTGAATTTGAGGAATAGTGCCAACGCCAAGAAGTTCAATAGACAAGTTATCGTGGGGTTGCCAATCTACATTTAAGGTAATTTCTGTGCTGTAATCGTTTGTCAGAACAGGACTGAAAGAAAATTGCAGTGCGGTGCTGTCTCCATACTCTATTTCTTTATTAAGCTCTTCTATATTATAAGTTGAAAAAACGCTGTTATACAAAACATATTCAGAAAAAACTATTTTTCCACTGAAATCACCTTCATTTTTTAAGAATATTGTTGTATCGTTTGTTGTTCCGATTCTTCTTCTTTTCCAATCAATAATTTTTGATGAAAATGAAGGAGCAGCGCCAGTGCCAGTTAGTTTAAAAGGTGCATCAATTTCAAACTCATTTTTAACGCTAACATATAATTCAAAATATCCATTCGTTTGTGGGCTAAATTCTGCATCAATAAATAAAGTATCAAGTGGCTCAAGATTATAAGGGAATACAGTGTTTGTGTCTAAACTAAACGGAGAATCTATTGCAAACTCAAGAGCGCTTAATATTACTGAAATATTTCCTTGGTTTATTATATACGCTTTCCCTTCCTTTGTATCTGCTATACGAACAATTCCGAAGTCGTAACCAAAAGAAATAAGATGAGGTGAAATTACATTACTAATCACATTAGTAATTACATTTCTGTAGCAATCAAAATATAGCTTGACACGTTCATATAAACTTGCGGTATTACCTTTTGGAACAAAGGCGACGTGAATATTTAAAGTTGTATTTCCCGGTATTATAACTGGGAAATCATTATCAAGCAAAGTTAGCCGGTTGTCTTCAAATTTGGAAATGGAATCAAGAGTAATATCACTGGTGCCCGGATTGGTTATCGAAATACTTATTACAACAGAATCATCATCTTTAACATTTTTTATCTGAATATTTTTAGGTACCTGAATATTATTTCCGGGATAAACAAATGAAAAACGTCCACCATTACCATTTTTATCACGATAATCGAACACTATTTTTGCTTCCTGGGTGTAATCAGATGGAGTAGCGTGAAATTCGATATATGTAGTTGTATCTGTAATATCAGTATAGTTCCAGCTGTAATTATAAGTGCTGTCCTGCATAACGAGTAAATATGCAAAGCCGGTATTTGAAGCATCAGAAGTTTCTTTTATTATAATAGAAAGCTCTCCACAATGTTGAGTATAATCTAATACAGGATCAATAGTATCGTTTGCGAAAGGATTCGATAGTGATGACCCGAGAATCATAGCATAAGAATCTGCCCGTCCAACCCCATATAACAATCCGCAGAAGCCACCTTCGGTGCATTCAATGGTATGTTTTCCCTTAGTCAATTCTAACCGCACACTAAACATATTATTATCAATATTTGTGTATGGCTGAATTTCTCCGTTTATTGTTACTGGGATATTATCGATTAAAAGGGTTTGAAGTGCATTCTTGTCGGCAATTAATCTTGCATAATGCTTAATATATTGTGTAGGATTATTGGGATTGTTACCCGGAGTAAGAAATACAATTTTTTTTACAAATTGCTCGGCTGGTGGAATCATTACCATAGCAGGGTCGTAATAATCATCATCCCAATCTTCGCCAGTTCTCATAATTATTTGAGCAAGTTGAACCGGCTTGTTAGATGTCCATAATCCGATTTCATTCATTGGAGCTATAACTGAATAAGAGCCGGGATTTGGAAAATTAATTGTCTGAGATTTAGTCGGGGTGAAGAGAGTTACAACAGTATTTGGATGAATACTTGTTAATTTGAATAAATCGCCAGTATTGTTTAAACCGAAAGGAGCAGTATAGAATTTTTTTCCCCAGGCATCAGTAGGAAAAAGCATTTCTACCAAATGGTCTTTACTATCTAAAGGATAAACAGGCGTTTGTGGATTTGCTGTTCTAACGTGTCCGGAAAGCACTCCAACTGGTTTATCTGAACGGACAATAGTTCCGCTTAAATCGTTTGTTCCTCTTCTGGATTTTACCGATTTAACGAGATAGGTTTCCCCTTTGTTTAAAATAATTTTATATATTTTATTGACTTGCTTACCAAGTTCTGTAATGGCTTTGGGAGTAATATCAACACTTGTGTTGTCATAAGCAGCCATAATCATAAACTCACTTTGACGTGGGTCTATGCGGGAAGCGGAGTCAATAGGATTGGTACCACGTGGATCTAAACTATATTGGTCATTAGGAAAAGAAGAAATCACATATTCTTTTCCCCAGTGTGTTACTGGAAGAGCAGTATAGCTGTCGCTTGTTGTGTATTGGCTTGAGAATGTATAAATTGTTATTGGCTCATCGGAAATCACTTCAATACCTTTTTTCAGAACGACTTCTGAAGTCCTGTTTTCAATAGTTTCAGGGAAATTTACTGTTAAAATATCATCGGTTTCAAGTGTATAAAAATTAGTAGTACTGCCAGGCACTCTGACTTCAATATACGCTTTATTTGAAGCACAAATAAACATTTGGAGTGTTAAACCATCTGGCATAATTCCATTTTCATTCTGCATAAATCCAATATAAAAATGTGTCCCCTGGTAAGAAGACATTTCTGCTTTACCTGTATTTGTAAAGAAAATAAAACTTATTGATAAAAAAATGAAAATGAAAGTAAAAGAGTATTTTTTTAAATTTATCATTTGTGCCTCCATAAAATTAAAATTAAATTACAACCACTCAACACAAAATCTGTATATATTTATTTGTTATTCCGAAATCCAATGAGGAATCTCAAGTTCTGTGATAGCAAGAGGTTGTGAGAATCCATGCTGCTCTCGAAATGACAAGATTAATATTCATTTTTTTATTGTTAAGTACTTATGAAAATAATTTTTCTGTAACTATCAGTCATTTAATAATATGTGTATAAAAACTGCTTCTCAATGTTATTTTCATAATAAAATTGTTCTTTTTTCATTTTTATTAAATTAGAAAAATATTGATAAAAAAACAAAAAAAACATTTTGTTATATAAATTTATTTGAAAAGAAATAAAAATTAAGTAAATTATATGTAAAATAAAATACATTAATTACTATTTTCATCAAAACAGTAATTATATCTTTTGAATTGTATCAAAAATATTGAGGATTAATGATGAAATTATACAAATTGATAAAAAGTAAATCGGTCATAATAATTTCTATTATGATAGCAAGTTCATTATCTCTTTTTAGCCAGAACAAATATTTATCATTTGAAAATGGAATAGATGAAAACTATTCTCAAACAAAATTACCCGAAAGAATAGTCCGTGAAAATGGATTTGAATCTGTGGAAGTAGAATATTTGTTTATCGATGCTGCAGTTTCAGAAATATCAATTAACGATAAGATTTATAATTTTATTCATATTGAGGGATTTGGGAAAATGACAGAAATAGGCAGGCCGGCTCTGCCTTGCTATAATGATATTTTTGCTGTTCCGGATTTTTCAGTTTTGAAAATATCGATAATTCAAGCTGATTATAAAGAATATAGTGGTTTTTTAATTCACCCTGCTCTTCAGCCCGCTTCAGATTTAGATGGCGCCCCCAGTCCAGAATTTGAACTTGACTATGTTACCTACGAAACAAATGAATTTTTCCCGTCTAATCTTGTCGAAACCATCGAATCACAGAAATGGCGTGGAACAGAGCTGAATTTTGTTCAAATAAGACCAGTTCAGTTCAATCCGGTTACTAAAACAATCAGAGTTTATTCAAAAATCAAATATAAAGTTGAGTTTATTGGTGGCAGCAATTCATTCAGTTTTGTAAGTGAAAGAAGTACTGAGAATTTTATTAAACGTGCTTTAAGAATTCCCTTAAATAGCGAAATGGTAACACAAGCATCAAAATCTTTAAGCAATAAAAAAGATAAGATTCAGCATACAAACGGACCAAGAAAGGATTATATAATAATAACAACACCAGCATACCAAGAGGCAGCAGAATTACTTGCTAAATGGAAAATGCAGCTTGGCTACAGCGTAGAAATGAATTTAAAAGACAATTGGAATTCAATTGAAGTAAAAGATAGTTTAAGAGCATATTATAACAACTGGACTCCACATCCGGACTATTTTGTAATAATAGGCGACCACCCTGTTGTGCCGGGTGAAATGAAGACTTCTTATGAATATGGCGACTGGGCTACTGATTTGTATTATGGCTGTATGGATGACGAAACAGATTGGACGCCGGACATTTCAAGAGGCAGAATTTCTGTTTCCAGTCCAGTCCAGGCACTTCAGGTAATAAATAAAATTATTAGTTATGAAAAAACTCCTCCTGTAAGTGAAAACTATTATAATACTGGTGTAAATTGTGGTTATTTTCAGGATTATGATAATTATAACTCTTATGAAGACCGCCGTTTTCTTTTAACCTGTGAAGATGTCAGGAATTATTTAATGGAACAGAATTATAATATAATTAGAGTTTATAATACTGATAACAACGTAACTCCTCAATATTGGAATAATACCTTGTATTCTAACGGAGAAGCAATTCCTACAGAATTACTTCGTTCAAGCGGCTTCGCATGGAATGGTGATGCTTATGATATTGCTTCACAAATAAATCAAGGCAGATTTTACGTCTTGCATCGAGACCATGGTAGCTATAACGGTTGGGCTGACCCATCTTTTTATATATCAAATATTAATTCACTGACCAATGCCGATTTCCCAACTATTGTTTTTAGTATGAATTGCCAAACTGGTGGTTTTTATCAGGATATTTGTTTTTCCGAAGCTTTCTTGCGTCATAATAATGGTGGAGCAGCTGGCATTTTAGGTGCTTCACAGGTTAGTTATAGTGGCTATAACGATGCTATTGCATGCGGCTTATTTGATGCTATCTGGCCTTATCCCGGGCTTAATCCTGTTTTTGGCTCTGGTGGAGTAAATAATCCACCTGAAAATCCACATTCGCCTATATACCAGTTAGCTGATGTTATGGATTATGGCTTGGTTCGTATGTTACAAACCTGGGCTGGCTCTACATCATTAAATAAATATCAATTTGAGTTGTTCCATTGGTTCGGCGACCCAACAACAAAAATTTGGACTGATAATCCACAGATAATAAATGCAGATTTTCCTGCTACTTTACCTGTAGGTTCTACTTCTTTAATTATTTCTAATTGCAACTCTTATAATGCAACTGCAACTGTTGTTTATAACGGCGAATTAAAAGCAAAAATTAATTTAAATGAAGGTGAAGGGACTATAGTTTTTCCTGAACCAATTTGCTTTTTACCTGTTACTTTAACAATTTCTCAAACAAATTATAAACCATTAGTATATGTATTTAATCCAACAGCTACTACATTGCTTTTGCCAACTAACCAATCAAACAATAACACAATTATTCCGCTTTTTGATTGGGATGATGTTCCAAATGCAACATCTTATCATATACAAATTTCTAATGAATCCGATTTTGCAAATATAATTCATCAGAATTCAGATTTATCTAATTCACAATTACAAATTCCCAATAATATATTGAATTTTAACACTCAGTATTTTTGGAGGATTCGAAGCCAGATTTCAGGAAATTATACAGATTGGTCTTGCGTTCTAAGCTTTAGAACAATGAAAAATGCTCCAATTCTTTCAGAACCAGCTAACGAATCTGTAGATATTCCTTTAAATGCAAATTTTGTTTGGAATTCCTTTGTAGGTGCTGACAGTTATTCTTTCCAGTTATCAACCGACATAGATTTTTCAACATTAATTCAAAATGAAAATGGTATTACTAATACTAATTTTAGCTTTCCAATGGGAATATTAGAATATGAACAATTATACTATTGGAGAGTAAATGCAAATATCAACAGTCAATCAACTGAATGGTCTGATGTTTGGAGTTTTACAACAATTGGTCGGGTATTTACGATTAATATTGGAACTGGAAATTATAGCAATGCTTTCAACACATACCCGGCTCCTTATGGAAATTTTTACTGGGGTGCTAAACATCAAATTCTAATAAAAGCTGATGAACTTACTAATCTCGGTTTTACAGGGGGTAATATTTATAGCTTAGCTTTTGATGTTGAAAATACTAATTCTAGCGAGGAGCTTGATGATTTTTACATAAAAATGAAACATACAACAACAAACTCACTCAACGGATTTGATAATTATGGCTCTTGGACTCAAGTAACTTCGCCAGCTTCACATTTGCCTTATGTAGGATGGAATACACATTTATTTTCAACTCCTTTTATTTGGAATGGTAGTTCAAATATTTTAATTGAGGTTTGTTTCCAAAATGATGTTTTTAATAGCAATGCTTCTACCCGTTATACTACCACTTCCAATACAAGTGTAGCATACAGAAGAAGAGACGGCACCGGGGTTTGTGAGCTAACTTCAGTAACGTCAACATCATCAAGCCGACCAAATGTTCAATTTAGCGTTGAAATACTACTATTAGCTGTACCAGTATTAGTTCAACCTGTAAACAACTCAATTATTGCAGAACCTGAAGTTAATCTTGACTGGAATCCTGTGGTTTCAGCTACAAAATATGTATTACAAGTTTCTACAGACCAAGAATTTACTAATCTAATAATTAACAATCCAAATTTAAATATAACTCAATTTCCTTTTAATTCTCAGTATGGACAGGATTATTACTGGCGAGTAAGAGCTGTTGGCGAAAATAGAATTAGTGATTGGTCTCAAGCTTGGTATTTCCAAACTTCTGCTTATCAAACCCATGAAATTAACCTTCATTACGGCTGGAATTATTTTTCGAGCTATATCGAGCCACAGAACTTAGATATTGAAGATTTATTTGAAGATTTTGATGAAGATATTACTATTATTAAAAATAGCTTTGGTGGAGTTTATATTCCGGCATACAATATTAATACACTAGTTAACTGGAATATTCTCAATGGTTATCTTGGTCATGTAACGAATGAATCAACTTTATCTGTTTATGGACTTTTGGTCAATCCAGAGCAAACGCCTATTGAGCTAAATGCTGGCTGGTCCTTAATCTCTTATTTAAGAACAGAACCATTAAACTCATATATTGCATTAAATACGATATTAGACAACTTAATTATTTGTAAAAATGGATATGGTGGCGTTTTTATTCCATCATATCAGATTAATACTCTTGGTGATTTAATTCCCGGTTCAGCTTATTACATTGCTGTAACTAATGATGATGTTTTAATATATCCTGCTAATAGTTCTCAAAAAAATAATTATTCAGAAATTACTCATAACGAGCCAATACTTAAACCAGATTTTTCAAATACTGGCAATGATGCAACTTTAATCATAACAATTAAAAATGCTGAAGATGGAACTAATATCGCAGTTTTTAATTCTGAAAATAAAATAGTTGGAACTGCAGAAATGAAAAACGGTGTTGCTGCTGTTACTATTTGGGGAGATAATGAAGCAACTACTATTCCTGACGGTGCTTGCGAAAACGAAATGCTCTATGTAAAAATCTTTAATCCAGATAATAATGAGTTTAAAGATATTCAGATTATAAGCATTAATGAGCTATCTTCACAAAATCAAAATCCTTTTTATTATAAGAGAAATGCTTTATATATTGCCGAAGCCAATATTGTCAGCTATGAAGAAACTTCTTTGAATGTTTATCCTAATCCAATTAATGATGTTGCACAAATCAGCTATTTCCTGGAAAATGAAACCAGTATAAATATTTCAATACTTAATTCAATGGGATGTGAAGTTCTAAATTTAGTAAATAACGAAAATAAATCTATGGGGAATCATTTAATTCAATTTTCTGCTTTAGATTTACTAAATGGTGTGTATTTTTGCAATCTAAAAACAGAAAGTAAAGTTTTAACTACAAGATTTATTATTTTAAAATAGTGTATAAACACTGCTTGACCAAATAAATTTTTGTACTTTTGAGTATCATTTCGAACTTTGTGATAAAGCAAATGCTTTATTTAAATGGAGATGAATTAAGGATTTATCCCCCGCTGCCTGCGGGGGATAAAGATATCATTGGTAATACATTCTTTATTAAATAATATACGTCATTATTCTTTACGAAAAATCTTACAATTCCATCATTTTAGTAATTGAGCTGAATAATCAAATATATCATTTTATAATACAAAGGATAATTTCAAAAAAGATTTCAAAAAAAGATTTTTCTTTTATATTATTAAATATTATTGTAAGTTATACAAGAGAAAAAACGATTTTTTTATAAATAGGAGTTTTCAGATGAAAACAAAAATACTAATTATACTATTTTTTTCTTGTTTATATTTAAACGCGGATATACCCAATCCAAGCTTTGAGAATTGGGAGATTAACGAAGATGGTGGTTTAAAACCAGTCGGTTGGATAACTCCGAATTCCGCTGAGACTTGCAACGTGTTGCAAAGTGAAGATAGCTATAGTGGCACTTATGCTGCTGAGCTAACAGTCGTTTGGGATCCTATAATGGAATCAAATATGAGCGGCTATCTGTTTGCTGATGGCAATTTCCCTGTAAATCAACGATATACAACATTAACAGGGTATATGAAAGGTCATTTAGAAGGCACCGATAGTTTAACTATTGCTGTAGGTATGTTTAAAGAAGGCGAACCTCTTGGAGCAGGTATCTTGACTGTTTCACAAAATAATGATGAATGGACAAAATTTACAGTCAATATCAGTTATTATTTAGAAGGTGTTCCAGACGAAGGTTTTATTTCTTTTTACGTAGGAAACGTAATGGGAGGATTTATTGGAACTTCTTACTTAATTGATAATTTAGAATTTGGTGGTGGCTCATCGCCTACTAATCCTGTTGTAACTAACGCATACACTAATAGCGAAGGAACTGAAATAAGTCTAAAGTTTAATATGGATATGGCAGACCCAAGCGGCAATCAAAACCAGTTTACTTTATTCAATAATGGAGTTCAAACAAACAGTATAACAAATGTTGAATTAAATCAGAATAATAATTCTATTATTGATTTAATAGTTGCTACTCCAATAACAGAAGAGCAAATTCTTACTTTAAATTATACTCCCGGCACTATTCGTTCTTCAGAAAATGTTGAATTAGCTGCATTTTCAAATCTGTCAATTGTGAATATGGTTTCTACTGGAACAGGAGAGTGGAAAACTATTCAAAGCCCAACAACAAATAATCTGAAATCGGTATTTTTTATTGACCAAAATACCGGATGGATTTCAGGCGAAAATTCTACTATGTTCAAAACTACCGATGGTGGAAATACTTGGAACCAGCTAAATGTTCCTACTGAAATCACCATTTTTTCAGTTGCTGCTACTTCTGCAAATAATGTTTTTGCTTCCTGCTGGGATACCATTTATTGCTCAAATAACGGTGGTCAGAGCTGGGACGCAAGAAATACAAATACTGTTAATAATAATTTCTTAGATATATTTATCTACGACAATAATAATATTTGGGTTGCCGGCGAAGCTACAACTTTTACCCGTTCAACAGACGGAGGTAACTCTTGGGATGTGCGTTTTACAGGCATTTCAATATGTAATTTTAATTCCGTTAGTTTTTCTACACTTCAAAACGGCTGGGCTGCCGGCGATTGCGGTGTTGTTGCTAAAACTACTGACGGAGGTGATTTTTGGTTAGATATTGGTTATACTTTTGAAAGTGATGCGAATTATTTCTCTGTTGCTTTTATTGACCAAAACGATGGCTGGATTGTTGGTGATTCCGGAATTGTTATTATTACTAATAATTCCGGCGAAAACTGGGAAAAAACATATATTAATCAAAACTTATTCTTAAAAGATGTTGATTTTGTCGATAATAATACCGGCTGGGTTATTGGTGATAATGGTATTATTTACAAAACTTCCGATGGCGGATATGAGTGGTTAGAAGAGCAATCGCCTACTAATCAAAATCTTAAGTCTCTTTTTATGGTCAGTAATAAACTCGGCTGGGCTGTTGGAGAAAATGGAACTATAGTAAAATATTCTTCTTCTGGCTCCTCTGTTGATGATAATTTGAAAAATGATAATATCTATATTTATCCCAATCCTTCAGATGGAAAATTTACATTGGAATTTCAGGATTTATTGAGCGAAAATGCTGATATATCAATTTTTTCTATTGACGGGAAATTACTTTATAAAAATCAAATTAATCCAATTGTTAATAACAAAATTGATTTAAAAATTAATCAAAAAGGTTTGATTTTGGTAAATGTAAAAACAAATAGTTTTAATACAACGAAACATTTGATTATTAGGTAAGTGTAAGTACTTATTTTTACAAAGATTTGAAGCCATTCCTTGTAATTTACTTGGAATGGCTTTTTTGGGATTTAAGAATGACTTCTTTGTTTTATCCAAAACAATAACAGAACTTCTGTCTCCTCTTAATTTTTTATTTCGCAGTCTTTTCATTCCGAAACGAAGTGAAGAATCCAGAGAATAGTAGTTAAAGGAAATATTCTGAATTCTTCGCTCCGCTACAGATGACATATTTTTTTTGTCGGTCATTCCGAAACGAAGTGAAGAATCCAGAGAATAGTAGTTTAAAGGAAATATTCTGGATTCTTTGCTGCGATCAGAATGACAGTGTTAAGTTATGTCATCTCTATTTAAATAAAGTTCTTACTTCATTTTGGGATTCGGAATGACAATATAAGTGATTTCATCTCCATATAAATAAAGCACTTGCTTTATCTTGGGGTTCGGAATGACAATTTTTAAAACTCACCATTAATTATTAATCACATATTTTACTTTCCCCATAAAAGAAATATTGCTTGAGCAATTTCGGTGTTGTTGATATAGTATCCACGCATAAAATCGTATTCATCGGCAAACATAGAAAAAATATTGCCTTTATCTCCAGAGCAATAAAAAGGAACGAGTTGATTAGTATGGTCTTCAGCATTAAATTTAAATTCTGGTAATTCCCCTTTTTTAACATTTTTTATTGGATTAGTAACAGGGCTATTGTCGTTTTGCAACGGGCCAGTCAAGTAACCGGTTTCGTGGTCTGCAGTAACAATAAGCATAGTTTCCTGCCAATTACTATTTTTATTCACCCAGTCAATAACGTAATCCACAGCTTCATTAAAATCTTTCAATTCTTCTACCAATCTTCCTGCCTGATTACCGTGGCAAGCCCAATCAATAGCGCCACCTTCAATCATCACAAAAAAGCCATTGGGATTATTATCAAGTATGTTTATTGCGACCTGAGTAAGTTCTTTTAATGTAGGTATATTTTGATTAAAGGGAACAGTAAAAGGATTTTCCTGTTTTTCACGTGTAGTTTGGTATTGGACGCTTCTATTGATATTCCGAGCTTGTTGCAGTGTCATAAGCACCTGAGGAACACCGAGTAAACGTTTTGGGGTATCGCCTTTAGCATATTTCAAAAAGTCTTCTTTAGTTTGGACAAGAGTCCATGCGTCTGGTTTGCCATCGCTATCGCAGTCTTGAACTGTATTGTTGTCTCTTTTATTTGAAAGCTTAAAATTAGTGCTACTCTTTAATAAGCCCTCCCATAATTCTTTACCACCGACATATTGATAGTTCTTTTTATCTTCTGATTCAATCAATTTAGCTTCTGGAGTATAGTTAGGATTTCCGGCTCCGATAATAACATCTAATTTGGAGTCTAATATCATACTTTGGGCAATTTCTTCATAATTGTCCCTATTAGTATTGTGAATAGAAAAAGCAGCCGGAGTTGCATCAGAAAAATTTACAGAAGTAACCACACCAGTTGATTTACCTAATTTTTTTGCAAATTCAGTAAGATTAATGAGTGGTTTTTTATCGACTCCAACCCCGACACATTTATTATAAGTCTTTTTTCCAGTTGCCATAGCGGTTCCAGCGGCTCCTGAACAAGTGTAAGCTTGTTTCATCCATCTGAAATTTGTCCAGGCATCTTTAGAATTATAATTATTACTCCAAGTATTTATATTAATATTTTCATGAGTTTTTCCTGGATATGTTGACATAAAGTATTGATATGGAAATTTTTCATATTTTTGAGCTTCTTTTTTCCCTGTTAAATAGTAATTTACCAGTTCAATTTGATTTTTTCCCATACCATCTGCAATCATTATTATAACATTTTTCAGTTCGCTCGTTGGTTTTGGAGTATTATCCTTTTTATTTTGTGCATTAAGACACAATGGGATAATAAGAATAATAAGCAAAGTCAAGAAATAATTTGTAGCTAAATTTAATTTATTTTTCATAAAGTCTCCTTTTTTTAAAATTCGAGAATAGGTTGATTAGTAAAAGTATTAATTCGATTTTCAGCATTTAATTTATAATCATTATTAATTTCATAACCAATAAAATGTCTTTTTGATTTTAATGCAGCTATAGCTGTTGTTCCACTGCCAATAAAGGGGTCAAGAATTATATCACCAATAAATGAGTATAATTGTATTAAACGGTAAGGTAATTCTAAAGGAAATGGAGCAGGATGATTTACCTTTTTTGCAGATTCGGGATTCATCGTCCAAATTGATTTTGTCCATTCCATAAATTGTTCTTTTGTTATTGAATTGACTTTGTCTTTAGTCCGTCTCTGAAAATCTTCTTTAGAAAAAATAAGAATATATTCATGAACATCTCTTAGGACAGGGTTTGAAGCAGATTGCCAACTACCCCAAGCCATAGACACTCCAGCACCAGCTCCTTTATTCCAAATAATTTCTCCACGCATTTTAAATCCAATATCAATCATTATTTTTGAAATAGAATCACTTAAAGGAATATATGGTTTACGACCAATATTTGCAATATTTATACATGCACGACCTCCAGAAACCAGAACTCTGTATGTTTCTTTAAATACATTATGTAATAAATCTAAATATTCTTTTAAACTCAAATTATCATCATATTCTTTTGAGACATTATATGGCGGAGAAGTTATCATTAAATGAGTAGAATTATTGGGAATAATACTCATATTCTCGGAATTTGCAAGGATTACTTTGTTTAAGTACTCAGGTGGAAAATCATTATCCTGTGTTATTTCAGTATTTCCATTTTTTTCTGTTTTATCTTCATATAATTTTGTATTATAAAAAATACTTGAATCATGGTTGATTCTTCCATTCGTTCCGAAAATACTTGTAGAAGTTCCTTTTTTTTGTTTAACTAATTCTGTTTCCATAATTCAATCCATTTTTCATAAGCATTGTAATTAATTTGTTCTTTTTTCCATTCTATAGGAATTTTATATGTATTTTTATTATTAACAATAAGATTCATAGCTTTAGTAGCAATTTCAATACCTCTTGGATTTGTTCCTTGTTTAGGTAATTTTATATATTCATTTCTTTTAATGCTATCAAATACTTCATTTTGAACAAATTTTGGAATATAATATAATGCACCTAAACTATTCCAGTTAATATGAATGTAAATCATATCGCAACTTGGTTTGTATATCTCATAGAAATGATTTGCGCTAATTGAATCAACAGTCCAAATTAATTTTACACCAGTTACTTTGTTAGAACTAATTGTTTTAATTGATATTGGAATATTATTAACAATTACGTCAATTTCTGATTTGGTTATTGGAATATCGCACATAACATTACTTTCACCATATTTATAGATGAGCAAAGCCACTATTATTCTTTCTCTTAAGCTACCCACTTCCATACCAATTTTTCCGGCACGAGATGACTCAAGTTCAGCTAAATAGAAAAGTTTAGGTAGTTTTACCTGTATCTTCTTTACAAGTTCTTTATCATTAAATAATTCTATTATTCTTTCTTCCATTTTCAAATATTTCTTTATTTCCTTATGCAAATTTAATAAAAAAAATTAAGTTTGAATAAAAATGGTAAGCATTTGCAATTCCATTTTTGTCGATTAGCTAAATAATCTTAATTTTGTAAAATGGTTATGAAATAAATTATTATGAAAATGACACCATTAAAATTTTTAATTATTCTTTGTGCTGCTTTCTATGTTTTCGTAGGAATAGCTGGATTTTGGGTATTGAATATAGTCTCAAAGGATTTGCCTTCACTTGAAGAGTTAGAGAAACCCGACCAAAATTTAGCAACCCGCATAATAAGTGCTGATGGAAAGGTTCTTGACCATTTTTACGCACAAAAACGTCTTTCCCTACCTTTTGACAGCATACCCAAGAATTTTATAAATGCTTTAATTGCTGTTGAAGACAGAGACTTTTACAATCACTGGGGTGTATATCTTCCGAGAGTAATTTCTACAGCTATAAATAATATAGTTTCAATGAAAATTAAGGCAGGTGCTTCTACAATCACAATGCAGCTTGCCAGCAACCTTTTTTACGATAAATCCAAAAGTTTTTCGAGGAAACTGAAAGAAGCCGTAGTTGCTGTTATGATTGAAAGAACATACACTAAAAATGAGATTTTAGAGATGTACTCTAATACTGTTTGCTTTGGGCGTGGTGCTTACGGTATTCAAGTGGCTGCTGAGGTTTATTTCGATAAAACCCCTTTAAAGCTGACAGTTTCTGAATGTGCTTATTTAGTTAGCTTGCTCAAAGCACCAGAGCATTATAACGGTTTGACCGATTACGACAAAGCAATCAAAAGACGCAACCTTGTATTAACTCTGATGAAAGAGCAGAAATATATTAACGAAAGTCAATACCGTGAAGCAATAGAAGAGCCAATCAATCTGATTAAATTAAAGCAAAACAAGCAGCAATCTTTAATCGCACCTCATTTTGTTGAGATGATAAGACAGAAATTGAGCAAAGATGAAGACTTTA
>CAZCHH010000021.1:49641-49744 GCA_964498585.1 uncultured Hyphomicrobiales bacterium | reverse complement strand
TTTTTGGAGTGAAGTTTTTTTTAGATAAATACGAGATTTATTTCACCCCACCCTACGGGATATTTTTTTACATCAACCACCAATAACCAAATAACCTAATAAC
>CAZCHH010000021.1:0-49541 GCA_964498585.1 uncultured Hyphomicrobiales bacterium | reverse complement strand
CTAATTAACCAATTACCTAATTAACCAATTACCTAATTAACCAATTACCTAATTAACCAATTACCTAATTACCTAATTATTATTAGGTCCCTGTTCTTAAACTGTAAGTAAATTCAAATACCTGACCTGCTTTTACTTTAACGACAAATAATAAACTATTTGCGTCTTTCTTTTTATATTCTATTGATGAATTCAATATTTCCCAATCTTGCCATATATTTCTTTGAACATCAATTTCGATGTCTTCCGATTTTCTGTTTTTTAAAATGACTTTAAAATCTTTATCCCATGTATTGTCAACGACTCTTCTGCTGTCTAACTGAATTTCTTCAACAACGATATCGAATGCCTGTCCCATTTTTAGCTTTAGCTTTTCGTCTTTTGGAGTATGCCCAATCATATCTTCACCAACAAATTCGAGCGATTTCGCATCTTTTTTGTAAACACGCACTTTTCCAGCTGGGAGTGGCATTCCAAGATTGTTGTCTTTTTTGTTATCAAATTCAACTATTACATCAACTTTTCCATTTTTTGTATATCCAGAACTTAAGTAACGGTATTTTTTCTTTATTTTAATATCGCTTGTCTCAAAAAGTGAAATCTGCTTTGTTTCGTTGTTGGCAAGTGTAGTTTGACGCTGCAAGTCGTAAATGTGGTAATCGAAAAATTCCCGTTCTTCAAATTGTGGTTCTGATTTTTTCATAGCTGAAGCATAGCTTTGTTCTTCTCTTTGCCACATTATTCTGGGTGTTTTCACTCTATTTACATCACCTGCTACCATCTTCAAATTTGCATCTGGGTAGCTTGTACCGGAATTATTTGTTAAGCTGACCCAGGAATTTAAATCAATTTTAGTGTCTTTTTCATCAAGGACAGCAACGTATTCAGCGCTCCAATTCATTCCAGCAGTTTGGTATGAAATTTCAACATCTTGTTTTCCGGCTTTATTTGAAACCAATTGCCAAACCAGTGTGGGTTTGGTTATTAATCCTTCGGGTAAAGAACCAACAGAGATTTGGTAATCATCAATTTTTGGGAGCATAATCAAACCGCCATCTTTATTCCTGATGATAATTTGGTTTGCTGTTGCTGAAAGCAGAGTACCGCTAAAACAAATATTATCGCCAATTAACTCAATTTCTTTGTCAATGTACTTTTGAAGTACTTTTAGAAAGCTAACCAAATCATATTGGAAATTTTGCTCAATAACGCTCCCGTCAAGTTTAATATGAACGCTTGTCATATCAATTTGATTTGCAACATCAGTTACTTTGACTTCAGAAGCACCTTTTTTTAAATCAAGCGCTCTTAAGTCGCGGATAACACCCAAATTATCATTATAAATTGTAACATTGATTGATTTTCGCTCGGTTTCCTGAGCAAATATAAAAGAAGTACAAATAAATAATGCTAATAACAGAATTATTGACTTTTTCATTTTTTACTTTCTTCTTTTTTCAGAGGAATAAATTCAAAATCGTCAATTATAATTTCAATTTCATTCTTTTTATAATTTTTAACTTTTTCTAAAGGAACGAGTTCTATACCAGCCCGTAAAAATTTAGATGCACGTTTAAGTGGCTTTTCGCCGGGATAAGTAATTTTCACTTCAGCATTAGGATTTGCGCGGTTGATAGTTTTAAAAGTAGCAATTTGAGTATTTTTTACCGGATTATAATCATTAAAAGAAGTAAAAGTAATATATGAAGAATCAACATTAATAAAGTGAGATGTATATTCATTTCTTAAATATTCAGAACCGGAATTAAATTGGCTCATAGATTCTTTATCATTACGGGCATAATAAATTATTTTATTAAGTATATCATTTATTCTTTTTTTACCTAAACTGATTCCAACCTGAGAAGATTCTTTTAAACTGTTAGCAGAATCCATTTCATAACTTTGGCAAAATAGATGAAGATAAAACAAAGAATCCAACTCGTGAATTGTTCGGTCAAATTTGAATCGGTACTCTCCATAACCAAGAATGTCTGTAGAAAGCAAGAGTGGAGCTATCCATTGGCTATCGACATACATCAACTTTATATGAAGTTGAGTATCTTTAACGAAAATATTTTTTAAATCATTTCTTTTTAAAATGTCATTTTCCTGATAAGTCCAATTAATACCTGAGAATTCAATTGTTTTACCAGAAAGCTGATTTTCCTTTGCAATTTTTGTGTCTTGATTCTCACAAGAGTAAATTCCCAAAATAACAATTAGAGCTATAAAGCAAAAAACAATAGATTTTTTTATCATAACATAAATTGAATAGTTAAACATAATAAAATTAATATACAAAATTCCTAATTAATTATGAAATAAAAAATTTTTATTAAAAAATATTTTTAGTTATTTTTGAGAAAAATAAGGAATAAATATGGCACTAACAATAAAGAATGCTACGAGACAAGAAATGCACACTCTTATTGATTGGGCAAGAGATGAGGGGTGGAATCCGGGTGTTAATGATATTAATGCGTTTTATGCTACTGACCCAAACGGCTATTTCATCTGCTTTTATGACGATGAGCCAGTCGGCTCCATTTCTGCAGTTAAATACAGTAATGATTTCGGATTTATTGGTTTTTATATTGTCAAGCCGGAATTTAGGAACTACGGTAATATTGCCTATATGCTTGGGCGCCATGCATTGGAATATTTAAACGGCTGCAATATCGGTTTAGATGGAGTACTCGAAAGAGTTGAAAATTACAAAAAATTAGGTTTTAAATATTCTCATAAAAATATACGGTTTGAAGGATTCTTTGATAAAAAAGGAGAGTACTCTATTGATAAAAACATAAGTAGTTTTAACAAAGAAGATTGCAAAGAAATTATTGCTTATGACCGGCTATGTTTCCCTTCTAAAAGAACTACATTTCTTAAAAACTGGTTGAACAAAGGAACTAATACTCAATATTTTTATAAAAGCAGCTCCGGAGCTATTGAGGGAATGGGAATGATACGTCAGTGCTTTAATGGCAATAAAATCGGACCTCTTTTTGCAGATAATTTTGATATTGCCGAAAAACTCTTTCTCTCTCTTATAATTGGCAGAAAAGGACCCGTTTATCTTGATATTCCTGAAACGAATGAAAACGCCTTGATGCTAGTAGAAAAATACAATATGAAGCAATGTTTTGCCACTGCCCGTATGTACAGCGAAAGTATTCCCAAATTAAAAAATAAAAGAATATACGGAATTACTACTTTTGAATTAGGGTGAGAATAATTGATAATTATAAATGAGCCCACTCTAAAAACAATTATATGTCATTTCGAAGTAATCGGAAATCCACTCCCAGTGAGGTTTATAGAGACCCGTTTCCATGGGTATGACACTTTTTAGAGTAGACTCATAAATTTATTACTCGACTTTCCTAGTTGTTGCAAGTGTATGAAATAAAGAAGGATATAAAAATACATTTAAGTTTATCAAAAAGCAAAAATACACCTCCCCTGCCCCTCCTTTTTAGGAGGGGAACGCTAAAACGCAGGATTGTTCTTATTCCCCTCCTAATAAGGAGGGGAACGCTAAAACGCAGGATTGTTCTTATTCCCCTCCTAATAAGGAGGGGAAAGGGGAGGTGTTAAAAAGTTTTATGAGCAAAAGTCGTGTTTTCTAAGAATTTTTATATATAATCATATTTATAATGCACTATTACTCTGTATTCTCTATATTTTATTAATTAGGAAAGTTAAGAATTAAATAAATAAACAAACAAACAAATAAACAAATAAACAATTAAACTAATAAACAAATACAATGAAAATACCAACAAAATTACTCGAAATACTTAAGAAAGCGAAAAAAGTAGTTGTTCTAACTGGTGCAGGTGTTTCTGCCGAGAGTGGGATAGCAACTTTTCGCGATCCCAATGGTCTTTGGACTAAAATGAATCCGGCAGAATTAGCAAGTGTTCAGGGATTTATGTCTAATCCAAAACTTGTATGGTCTTGGTATGAGCATCGCAGAGATATAATAAGTTCTACTAAACCTAATCCGGGGCATTATTCTATCGCAGAAATGCAGAATATCTTTCCAGATTTTACTTTGATTACTCAAAATGTTGACCGGCTCCACCAAACTGCCGGTTCAAAAAACGTAATTGAACTGCATGGAAATATTATAGACAACCATTGTCAAAAATGTAAGAAGCCATTTAAGGGAGAAGCATCACTGCCTGACGGGGAATTACCCAAATGCCCTGAATGTGGCGGTATGATACGACCTTCTGTTGTTTGGTTTGGTGAAAACTTGCCATTTGAAGCATTAAGTTCTGCTGAAGAAGCTGCTGAATCCTGTGAAGTATTTTTTAGCGTAGGGACTTCAGCAGAAGTTTATCCTGCTGCTGCATTGCCAATAAAAGCAAAACAGTGTGGCGCTGTTCTTATTGAGGTAAATCCAAATCAAACTGCACTTTCAATTTATGCAGATTTTAAATTAGAAGCTCCTTCAGGATTTGCATTACCGATTTTATTAGAAAAATTGAAGAAATTGGATAAATTCGGAATTCTAGACAATTCATAAATATTAGATTAACATTTTGGACATTTTATTTACTAAATACATCTCTACTTGTTATTCTTGAGTATGCCAGAATCCATCTTGGGAAAGCAAGTGAACTTGCTCACGATACATTTGGGCAAGCCCAAATGCTTCATTGAAATATCTAAAATTGTATAGCGTTGAACAATAATAAGAAAGAATCTGACATCCGTCAGAATTACAGTGTTAAATTATGTCATCTCCATTATAATAAAGCATTTCCTTTATCTTGGGATTCGAATTGACACTTTAAACTCTAACTCTCCCAATTTTACGTAATTGAAGGATTTATTTAGTAGGAAAACACATACATTTATCTTACTGCTAGTAAAATCACCATAATAAATTATAGTGATAATCTAATTCTTAGATTAACTCCCAAATTTATTTGGGAGTTTAAATCCAATAAAGAGCGAATAATCATTAAACAATAAATACGTAATAGATAATTTGAGATGAAATACAAGATAAACTACTACTAATCTATATTTATTAAAAAAATAAATAAAATAATACGTAAATTTGGGAGAGTTAGAGTGTAATTATACTAATGAATGCAACTTGGTATTGAATTTTATTAATCATAATCTGATTTTCTTTTCTATAAATATTTTTCATCAATTTTTTCGTAATTTGCAAAAAAATGTATTTGCTTTTTGTTTTCCAAACGAAAATTAAAAATGAAATATTCAAACATAAGAGAAGAAGAACTCAAAAATAAAATTGCTCAAGATTATTTCTGGCTGTATGATTGCTCCAAAATTATCGGCAATGTGGATTTTTGCGTCTCTTTCCACCAAACGAAAAACCAGCTTTTTGAACACGAATCTTTGCTTTGGGCAGAGGCAAAACAAGGTTCTTCTGATATTTACAAATCAATTACCCAGCTTATTCTCACAATCGGAAAAGCCAGAACTTTCGATAATTACCTCCCCCCTACTATGCTCGGCGCTTTCGATTGCGAAAAAATCGCTTTCATTCCATATAGCGAAATTCACGATGTCTTTTATATGAATGATTTTAACTGGAACGTTACTCCTTCCAATCAGGATACTAAAGAATTTCAGTTCGTTGAAAATAAAGTAAAAAGCATTATTGATGAGAAAGCATTGCTCTTTTATTTTGAAAAAGATGACAAAGAACTAATTAAATTTATCAAAAACAATTTCGTTGTTGGTAAATTCGGTTTAACAAAAATCAGAATTGATAAAAATAATTTTATGGTTATTTACAATAAATGGCTGCAAACCGTAAAGCCAACTATCGCTGTAAATTGGGACATCGCAAAGAAAAGCGGAATTATTGATGGCGACTTTTACCTTGCTGATTTGCTTTCTTACGAAAATGAAACTTTAAAAGAAAAATTGTTCGTTTTATTAAAAAAAGACCATTACGAATTAGACAGAAAATTCGATGAAATGGGGCTGTTTAGTTCTAAATCAACTACTTTCAATGATAGCCAAACTGCTCATAATCAATTTTGGAATAAATACGAAAGACCGCCACGAGAAGAATACTGGGACTATATCGTAGAGCGCAGAGACTTGCTCGTTCCTCAAGATGTACGTGAACGAAAGGGCAGTTTCTTCACTCCGCAAATATGGGTGGAACTTTCTCAGAAATATATAGCAGATGTACTGGGTGAAAACTGGCAAGATGAATATTACGTTTGGGATTGCGCTGCTGGAACTGGAAATTTGCTAACGGGACTTACAAATAAATACAATATCTGGGCTTCAACCTTAGATATGCAGGACGTTGAAGTAATGAAAGACCGCATAAAGAACGGTGCCAATCTGCTTGAAGAACACGTCTTTCAGTTTGATTTCTTAAATGATGATTTCGAAAAACTGCCCAGACCACTCTTTGATATTATTAATAATCCGGAAAAAAGAAAAAAATTAGTTATGTATATTAATCCGCCGTATGCGGAGGCGGGAAATAAAGATTCAAGGCAAAATAAAGCAGGAGTGAAAGAAACAACCGTTAGTAAAAAATATTATAATGAATTAAGAAAAGCAAGCAATGAGATTTTTATTCAATTCTTGTGGCAGATATACACAAAATTTAAAGGTTGCAAAATAGCAGAGTTCTCTAAAATCAAGCATTTGACTGGTTTAGATTCTTTTACATTCAGGCAGAATTTTCTGGCAAAATTAGAAAATGGCTTTCTTGTTCCAGCTTATACTTTTGATAATGTAAAAGGTTATTTTCCAATTGGTTTTAAAATTTGGAATACAGAAACAGAGCATAAATTCTCAAGTTTTAATTTTGATGTTTATGATGAAAAAGGAAATATGCTTTCCAACAAGAATATTTTTGATTATAATGGTTTGAAAAGGATAAACGATTGGTTACGAATGTATTATAGCAATACGAACAAAAATGTAATTGGAGTAATGCATCACGGACGAAATGATTTTCAAAGTGTTCGAGGTGTGCATATTAGTAGTTTTGACAATAATGACCATACTTCAAAGGTAACGCCACTTAATTTACCTGTGCAAAGTATTTATTTTACAATACATAATTGCATTGAAGCAACCTGGCTAAACGACCGCGACCAGTTCTTATTTCCAAATGACGGCTGGAAAGCAGATACAGAGTTTCAAAATGACTGCCTTGCTTTTGCTTTATTTCACAGCCAAAACAGGATTACATTAAAAGAAGGAATTAACCACTGGATTCCTTTCACAGAGCAGGAAGTAAACTCCAGAGAAAAGTTTGATAGCAGTTTTATGAGTGATTTTATAAGAGGGAAACTGAAAAAGTATAGCTTTGAAAAAAATGAAAGTAATGAGATATTTTATTCATCAGATGACTTCAAGTCATCTGATGAATATAATAATAAAACTGCTCCGCTTGTTTTTTCAAGCGAAGCCAAAGCTGTATTCGATGCCGGCAGGGAGCTTTGGAGATATTACCACTCTCAGCCCAAATGCAACGTAAACGCATCTCTTTACGATATTCGTGAGCATTTCCAGGGACGCAACGAAAAAGGTAAAATGAACAACAAAAGCAGCGATGAACGATATATGGAGTTAATTGGCATTTTACGCGATAAATTAAAATTATTAGCAAAGAAAATTGAGCCAAAAGTGTATGAACATGGTTTTTTGAAGTAGTTGCGATTAGCACAAATTATAAATTAACTTTCATTAAGTAAATACATCAATCTTAATAAGTATAAAAGTAATGCAAACAACTTGTTGCTCATATAATTAGAACAAAATTAAAATTGAAAACAAACATAAAAATAATATATGCTTTTAACAAAACTCGAAATATTCGGATTTAAATCATTTGCTACTAAACAGGTTTTTAAATTTTCTGAAGGGATAAGTGCCTTTGTTGGTCCTAATGGCTGCGGAAAAACAAACGTTATTGATGCTATCCGCTGGGTCCTTGGCGAACAAAGGTCTTCTATTCTTCGTTCAGATATAATGGAAAACGTCATTTTCAATGGAACAAGTTCAATCAAACCACTTAGTTTTGCTGAAGTTGCTTTAACAATTGAAAATAATAAGAATAAACTTCCAAGTGAATATTCTGAAGTAACTATTACCCGCCGCCTTTTCCGAAATGGTGAAAGTCAGTATCTGCTCAACAACACACAATGCCGCTTGCGCGATATTCAGGATTTGTTTATGGATACCGGGATTGGGGCGGATTCCTATTCAGTAATAGAGCTGAAAATGGTGGAGCAAATCCTGAATGGAAAACCGGAAGAAAGGCGCCACCTATTTGAAGAAGCTGCCGGAGTTACAAAATACAAAATCCGCAGAAAAGAAGCAGCAAAAAAACTGCAATCTGTCCAAAGTGATTTATTGCGCATTGAAGATATTATACAGGAGGTGCAAAAGCAGGTTAATACTTTAAGTCGCCAAGCTGCTAAAACTAAAAGATATAATAAACTGCTTGAGCAGATGAAAGATTTGGAAAAGGCAATTTTAAAAGTCGATTTCTTAAATTATTCAAAGAATTATCAGGAAATTCATCAGGAAATTGAAAAAATACAAACTGAAAAAGATAAGCAAGCTATTGACATTGAAGAATATGAAGCAGAATTTGTTAATCAGAAAAAGCACTTAAGTGCTTTTGAAATTGACTACAAAGCTGTGCTTGATGAATTTACTAAAGTCGAATCTGCAATCGCAACTATTAATAAGGAAATTGCAGTTTCTGACGAAAAAGTAAAATCGCTTGATATATCAAACAACAGAATGAACAATGAAATCAACGAACTTGCAAATTCAAAAAAACGGTCCAACAGCAGATTGAGTGAATTGGAGTTCAATATTGAATCTTTAAAAAAATGTATTGTTGAAAATAAAAATCAATTAGTAGAGCTTGTAAAAAACAGAAATGAAGCAAAAACTGAAGTCGATTCAAGCCGTGAAAAGAAAAATAAATTCGAGCAGGAATTAAATCATTTTAATAACCAAAAAAATACTTTTTACAACACTCAGAAAAGAACTGAATCGCAGAAAATAAATTTAGAAAATAGAAAAAGACAGAGTGAAAGCGAAATTGAGCGTTTAGAAATTAATCTTTCTAAACTTGATGAAGAACGTGAAAAATTTGTTTTGCTACGCGATGATTTTGCAAAAAAAATAAAAGATATTGAAAAAGAGTTGGCTGAGCAACAGGAAAAGGAAAAATTCTTACAAAATAAAATTCAGGAAACCCAGCATAATTATTCTTCTTTAAAAACAGATTTGCAAAGTAAGCGTGCAGCTCTTGATTTTTTAAATAATATTGTTGATACTTCTGAAAGCAGTAAGGTTTTAAGAAATTCAAGCAAATGGCAGACAAAAGACAAGAAATATCAGCTTGCAGAACTTATTTATACTGATGAAAAATTCAGCGTGGCGATTGATGCTGCTCTTGGCACAGCAGGCAAATTTATTGTAGTTGAAAATGTAGAAGAAGCCCTTGCTGGTGTGCAAATTCTTAAAGAAACAAATAAAGGAAAACATAGTTTTCTGTGCCGTGAATTAATAAAAGAAATACCCGAACTTCCCCATATTCAGACTGATGAAAACATTTACGGCTGGATAAGTGAAATCGTTCAAATTGAAGAAACTCTGCGTTATGCTATCCGTGCTATTCTTGGAAAAACTGCTCTTGTTTCAGATTTTGATACTGCAAAGAAAATTGTTGATGAAAAAAACGCAGAAATTGCAGTTACTTTGTCTGGTGAAATATATAGCAGTAATGCTTTTATTCGCGGTGGTTCTGCTTTAAAAGATGAAGGAATTTTAATTGGGAAAAAAGAAAGAATAGACAAACTTCAGGAAGAAATTGCAATAATTACTGAAAATATTCAGAAAACTGAAATTGAACTGCAAAATTCAAAGAATGAATTGAGCAAAATAAGTTTAAAATTTCTCAATGACCAACTGCGCAAAACAGAACAGGAAAAAAATCAAAATGAGCAGAAAATTTCTGAATTTCACTACAAAAAAGAATCTATTCAAAATAATTTAGAAAATATAAAAGGTAATATTAAGCAGCATCAGATTGAAATTGAGCAGTTTCAAAGTGAAATAGATGATTTCAGTAAAGAAATATCACTCATTGATGACAAAGTTATAGCATTAAACGAAAGCATTGCTATTGCAGCTCAAGAATTTAAAGAAAAAGAAATAAAATTCAGTGAAGTGCAAAATTCGGCTCACTCCGTTGAAATGCAGATGGTAAAAAATGACACAGAACTCAAATCGACTGAAAAAGAAATTTTTAATATAAAAAATAATATCACCAATCTTGAAAGAAAAGCTGAAAGTTTAATCAAAGAAAAAGAAAATAATAGCCAGCAAAAAGAGAATTTATTAAATGAAATTGAAAAACTAAAAGTTAGTTTAATTGCAGTCCAGGAAAAGGAAATTTTAATCAAAAACAAAAAAGATGTATTTGAAGAACAAATTTCTTCTCTTCAAATTAAAGTAGAAAACTCAAGCAATGAAATAAATCAGCGAAAAAAAGACTTTGATAGAATAAACGAAAACATTCATAATAAAAAATTAAAAGAAAGTGAATATATAGCCGCAATTAGCAACATTAAGCAGCGTGCATTAGAAAACCTTGTAGCAGACATCGAAACAGTAGAATATATTCCAGAAGAAAATTTTTCTTTAGAAAGCTATAAATCTGCACTCTATTCTGTTAAAGAAAAACTTGGGGAATTAGGAAGTGTAAATTTTTTAGCTCTTGAGGAATTTGATGCTCAAAGCAATCGCTTGAAATTTTATAACGAACAATGTTCTGACTTAATACAATCTGAAAAACATTTGCAGGAAACAATTTCCGAAATCAACCTTAATGCCGAAAGGATGTTTGAAGAAACTTTTAAGCAAATAAATTCAAATTTTCAGATGCTTTTCACAAAATTATTTGGTGAATCCGGTTATGCAGAGCTTAAGCTGGCCGATGGCAACGTTCTTGAAGCAGACATTGAAATAAACGCAAAGCCACCGGGCAAAAAACCACATTCTATTGATATGCTTTCTGGTGGCGAGAAAACTCTCACTGCTATTTCTTTGCTTTTTGGTATTTATCTTGTTAAGCCATCGCCATTCTGTATTTTAGATGAAGTCGATGCCCCACTTGATGATGCAAATATTGACAGATTTCTTACTCTAATTCGTGAATTCAGCAAAGAAACGCAGTTTGTCTTTATTACACATAATAAAAAGACAATGGAAGCAGCTTCTACGCTTTATGGTATTACGATGCAGGAGCAAGGCGTTTCAAAAGTTGTTTCTGTGAAAATGGTGTAGTGCTAATATTTTCTGTTATTTCAAACTAAAGAATGAAGCACTTGCTTTATTTCAATGGAGATAACATTCTTAAAAAAGTCATTCTGAACGAAGTGAAGAATCCAGAAAAATTTTTTTTAAACACTATCCTCTGGATTCTTCACTTCGTTCAGAATGACCGACAAAAGCAAATATGTCATTGACAGAGTCAGCTAAAAATCTCACAAATGCTTGTTCTCAGTCATTGAATAAGCAAGTATGCTTAATCTACCTTAAACCATAAACTATAAACCATTAACTAAAAATCTACTCCACCTCCACCAACTTAAACTCACTTTTTCCATTATGGAAAAAGCCGAATAGAGTAGAGCCACTACCACTCATCTGCGCATATACAGCACCTTCTTTGTAAATTTCTTCTTTAATTTTAGCTAATTTTGGATATTCTTTAAAAACAGCTTCTTCAAAATCATTGAATAGCTTTTGTTTCAAAAGGAGTGGATTGGTTGCTGCGTCTAATAAAATTGAAGCAAAATCGAATTTTTCTATTTCTTTATTTGTTCTATGAAGTTGTTCGTAAGCCCATTTCGTTGAAATGTTGATTTTTGGATTATATAGATGAATTGAGAAATTAGGTTTATAATCAAAATAATCGAAAAATTCACCTCTACCAGTAACGAGAGCTGTCTTTTTCTCAATAAAAAAAGGGACATCAGAGCCAATTTGAAGTGCGATTTCAGATAGTTGTTCTTTGCTTATATTCAGATTGAAAAGTTCATTTAAAGAGAGCAGGGTTTCGGCTGCATTTGAACTGCCACCGCCAAGCCCTGCTCCCATCGGAATTCTTTTTACTAATTTTATTTTTGCTGCAAGATTATTTCTTTTTGTAAACTCTCTTAATTTTATAATCGTTTTGTAAATGATATTACTTTCTAAATCTATTGAAATTGATTTCGGCTCAATGTCTATTGAAATATTTGAAGATTTTTCAAATTCCATTTCATCAAACAACTGAAAAAGTGGAAAGAAGACAGAATTAATACTATGAAATCCGTCTTCTCTCTTATTTAAAACCTGCAAACCGATATTAATTTTTGCAATAGATTTAGCTTTCATAATGCAATTTCTTCCTGAAATACTCAATAGTATGTTTTAGCCCTTCTTTTCTATCAACAGATGCTTTCCAGCCAAGTTTGGTATTTGCAATAGTTGTGTCCGGCTTCCTAACTTTTGGGTCATCTTCAGGCAGGTCCTGATAAATAATTTCGCTTTTTGAATTAGTTGCAGAAATAATTTCCTTTGCCAAACCCAGCATAGTAATTTCATCTGGATTTCCGATGTTTACTGGGTCTGAAATATCAGACATTAATAAGCGATAGATACCATCAACGAGGTCGTCCACATAGCATACAGAACGGGTTTGAGAGCCATCACCAAAAACTGTAACAGGTTCATTGCAAAGTGCCTGGGAAATGAAAGCAGGAATAGCGCGTCCATCGTTTACTCTCATTCTGGGTCCGTAGGTATTGAATATTCTAACAATCCGTGTATCAACAGAATGGTAGCGGTGATAAGCCATAGTAAGAGCTTCAGCAAAACGTTTAGCTTCGTCATAAACGCCGCGTGAACCGACAGGATTTACATTTCCCCAGTATGTTTCAGTCTGTGGGTGAATAAGAGGGTCGCCATAAACCTCACTTGTGCTTGCAAGGAGAAAGCGGGCATTTTTTTCTTTAGCAAGTCCTAATGCTTTATGGGTGCCGAGTGAGCCAACTTTCAGTGTTTGAATAGGTAATTTCAAGTAATCTATTGGTGAAGCTGGTGAAGCAAAATGAAGGATAAAATCCAACTTGCTGGTTACATAAATAAAATTTGTTACGTCGTGTTGAACGAAATGGAAGTGAGGATTTCCGAAAAGATGTGCGATATTATCGGGGCTGCCAGTAATGAAATTGTCCATACATACTACATCATCGCCTTCTTTAATAAATCTTTCGCAGAGATGAGAGCCAAGAAATCCTGCTCCGCCGGTTATAAGTACTTTTGCCATAATATATTTTTTTTTGGAAAAACAATTTTTTTTTTATTAATTTTTCAATGTGTAAAAATAACAAAAAAAATGTATTATTTGGAGGATTTGCTTAATAAAATATAAAAATGTATTATTTTGAAGATTTGCTTAATAGAACATAATATCTGTTAAATTCTTTCTCAAATTAAATATTTTTTAATTAATTTCAAGGAGTTAGTATGTCTTTGTTAAAAGAAAAATTAGCAAAAATTTTTCCGCCGTTGAAAGACGACATTTCCAATTTCGTTAAAAACTATGGAGATAAGGAAGTCTCTAAAGTTACATTAGCTCAAGCGTATGGAGGAATGCGTGGCGTCAAGGGACTCGTTTGCGATACTTCAGAAGTTCCGCCCGACAAGGGGCTTATTATTCGCGGTATTGAGTTAAAGCATTTGACTGAAAAAATTCCTGAAGAGATTTTTTACTTGCTTCTTACAGGTGAATTGCCTAATGAAGAGGAATTAAAAGACCTTCAAGCCGATTTGAAAGCAAGAGAAGAAGTTCCTCAATACGTCTGGAACGTTCTCGAAGCTATGCCAGCTGATTCGCATCCAATGTGCCTGTTTAATACTGCCATACTTGTTATGCAGAAAGAATCTGTTTTCGCAAAACGATACGCTGAAGGTATGCCTAAAAATGAATATTGGGACCCAACTTATGAAGATTCAATGGATATTATTGCTAAGCTCCCAGCAATTGGTGCTTATGTTTATAGGAAAAAGTTTAACAAAGGTCCGATAATTGAATCTGACAAAACTGCCGACTGGGGAAAGAATTTTGCACACATGCTCGGTCTTCCCGACCCAAATGGCGAACTAACAAAATTAATGCGTCTTTATTTGAATTTACACAGCGACCACGAAGGTGGTAACGTCAGCGCTTATTCTGCTGCTACAATTAACTCAGCTCTTTCTGATTTATACTATTCCCTTTCCGGTGGACTTAATGGTCTCGCTGGACCACTCCACGGTTTAGCAAATCAGGAATGTCTCGGCTGGATTTTAGAAACTATGAAGAAATTCAACGGCGCTCCAACTGAAGAAGAACTCGAAAAATTCGCTTGGGAAACCCTAGAATCCGGAAAAGTTGTTCCGGGCTATGGACATGCTGTTCTCAGAATTACTGACCCACGCTTCGATGCCTTCCTTGCTTTTGGTAAAGAATATATGCCCGAAGACCCAGTTTTCCAAACCGTTGCAAGAGTGTTTGACGTAGTTCCTAAAGTTCTTTCTCAAGTAAAGAAAATCAAAGACCCATGGCCTAACGTTGATGCTGGCTCAGGTGCTTTGCTTTATCACTATGGACTAACTGAATTCAGTTACTATACAGTACTGTTTAGCATTTCAAGAGCATTGGGTATTTGCGCCCAATCAGTAGTGGCTCGTGCTATGGGCTATGCTATTACAAGACCGAAATCTTTACCAACACTTAAATACAAAGAATTAGTTGGTGCTTTATAAATTTTTTTAGGAGAAAATATGAAAATTACAGTGATTGGTGCAGGAAATGTTGGGGCAACTGTTGCTCAACTTCTTGCAAATCAGGAATTAGCAAATGAAATTATTCTGATAGATATACTGGAAGGTATTCCTGAAGGTAAAGCACTTGATATGTATGAATCAATGCCGATTTTGGAATCCGATTCTAAAATTTACGGAACAAATGATTATGAAAAAACGAAAGATTCCGACATTATTATACAAACTGCCGGACTTGCACGTAAGCCCGGAATGACCCGTGACGATTTGCTCGTCAAGAACGCAGAAATCGTTACAAGTTGTATTTCAAATGCTTTCAAATACTCTCCCAACGCATATTATATCATAGTATCCAATCCTTTAGATGTTATGACATATATTGCTCAAAAAGTAACCAATCTGCCACGCAACAAAGTATTTGGTATGGCTGGAATTTTAGATACAGCACGATACCGCTCATTTATTTCAATGGAGATTGGTGTTTCTATGCAAGACATTCAAGGTTTGATTCTTGGCGGACACGGCGACACAATGGTGCCACTGCCTCGTTTCACAACCGTTGCTGGTATTCCGATTACAGATTTAATTCCAAAAGACCGCCTTGATGAAATTGTCAAGCGAACTGCTGGAGGTGGCGGTGAAATAGTAAAATACCTGAAAACAGGTAGTGCTTACTATGCACCGGCTGCTGCTGCAGTGCAAATGGTCGAATCCATTGTAAAAGACCAAAAGCGCATTCTTCCTTGCTCGGTCTTGCTTCAAGGCGAGTATGGATATTACGATGTAGTTGTTGGCGTACCAGCTAAACTCGGGAAAAATGGAGTAGAGCAGGTAATCGAACTAAACCTCAATGAAGATGAAAAAGCATTATTGAATAATTCTGTAGTTCACGTAACTGAAACAATTAAAGAAGCAATGGAACTGATTAAGAAATAAAGGTTTTTAAATCGCTTTTCAACTCCTTCTTGAGTGCAAATTTGGGAAGGAGTTTTTTTTTTAAAATTAAATTTGCTTTTCTCTTGAAAAATAATTAGGTTTGCAATGTCACAGAAATATCAGAATAAATATATAAAAATAATGGGCATAGAAAAGCCAAATAGAGAAATAGCATTTTAAATTTATGAAAATTTAGAAAAGGTGACGACGACAAAGATTTATGTATAAATGGAAAATACCCTTACTATAGAATAATAATAAAGAACAAGAAGTCGTTATTAGGAGAAGGAGACATTAAAAAAATAAAAATATTTATTCTAAGAAAAATTCAATTAAGAAAAAAAATTATTACTAAATTTTAACTTTAAAACAAAGCAAGTTTTTTTAGAATAAAAATACTTATGAAAATTGAAATAATGATAATTTTGAATATTTTAATAGTAAATTTGAAATTGTATTGATATATTTATTGAGTGTAATATACTTAATACAAATTATCCGATTAAAGACGAAGATTATATGGTGTAGATATATAACATTGCAACTTTTGATAGTAGTATTGAATAGATAACACCAATAATGTTAAATTTATTTATTTCAAAATATATGGTACAAATTATAAAAAAATATGATGGATAAAAAAATATTAAATGAGATTCACAAAAAAAATATTTCATTTTTTAATAAAGACAGAACATGTTATTATCCTGGATGTAAGGATTTTGCTATTAATTCACATATTCTAATGAAAAATGGAATATTAAATGGAATTTCTAATAATAATCATTTGTATAGAATTAGTCGTCCAAATATTTTCATAGAGAATTTTGCAAAATTTGAAAAAATAGGTATAAATGATGCTCTTACTTTCAAAGGTTTTTGTCCAAAGCATGATCATTCTATTTTTAAAAAGGTAGAAGATGGAAATAATTTAGATTATTATGATTATAATACACAATTGTTGCTTTCTTACAGGGGCATATTAAATGAACTTAGGAAAAAGGAAATAAATAAAGAATTTCTTCAATGGATTATAAATAGTGATAAAATAAAATTTATAATCAATAAACCTGAAATATTTAATTCATCATTAAATGGAACATTATATGGAATTAAAGATATTGAATTTTATAAAGAAATTTTAGAAAAAAATATACATGATAACTCTTTAAAGGATTTTAAATTTATTAAACTTGATTATCCAAAATTAGATATTTGTACTTCTTCTTTCTTTTCTTTTGTTTATAATGAAAATTTAGAATATGATATAATGTTTGATTCGTATTATTTACCTCCTGCAGTAATTTTTAATCTTATACCAACATCTACCTATTTAGTTATATTAATTGGTTATCTTAAAAAATTTGAATCCAGAATTAAAAGTTTTATTAATACTTTTCAAGATTTAACTTATGCGCATCAATTAAAAAGGTTAAGCGATTTTCTTCTTTTAAATATAGAAACCTGGGTTTGCTCTCCAACTTTATATGAAACTATATTAAAAAAAAATGAATCCAAAATCATTGAAATATTTGTCAATTCTTTATTGGTTCCAGAAAATGAAAGAACTGTAGATTTCAACATGTTTCAAGAATTGATTATATAATAAAAAAGGAAATTTCCCTTCTGAACATTATTTTAGAAGTCAGAACCTTGATAAAAGGATTATTTGATTTCTTGATTAACAAAGAAAAGGATAATCAAGCAATTATTAAATCAAGTAAATCACGGTTCAGATAATATTTGAACTATAATTTATCTGATTTTTATGATTAAGAGATGTTTTCCTTTCTTAATCATCTTCATCAAATAAAACAAAAAAAAACAGTTTAAAGACATAAATAATTTGCATTTTAAAAAAGAAAGTTTTAATTTGTAGAAATAGAAAATATTTTAGAGGACTAAAAATGAAAAAATGTTTTTTGCTTATCTTTTTGCTTATTTTTATTTTTTGTTGTACCGATTCTAATTTTGATGATAGGCTTATTGAAGCTGCTAAAAGCGACGATGTAAAGAAAGTAGAGATATTAATTAAACAAGGAGCTAATGTCAATTATAAAGATAAAGATGGTTTGACTGCGTTAATGTGGGCTTCAAAAAAAAACCATAAAGAAATAGTGGAATTACTAATAAAGAATAATGCTAATGTTAATGCATTTGATAATAATGGTTTTACTACTTTAATGACAGCTTCAATTGAAGGACATAAAGAAATAGTGGAAATTCTTATAAAGAATAATGCTAATGTTAATGCATTTGGTAATGAAGTTTGTACTGCTTTAATGGCGGCTTCAATTAAAGGGCATAAAGAAATAGTTGAATTACTAATAAAGAACAAAGCAGATGTTAATGCAAAAAATAAAGTTGGCGAAACTGCATTAAAAATTACTTCAAGTGTTGGGCATAAAGAAATAGTTGAAATCTTAATAAGTAATAAAGCTGATATTAATGCAAAGACAAATGATGGCTGGACTGCTATAATGTGTGCTTCAAAAGAAGGGCATAAAGAAATAGTTGAAATCTTAATAAGTAATAAAGCTGATATTAATGCAAAGTCAAATGATGGCTGGACTGCTTTAATGTGTGCTTCAAAAGAAGGACATAAAGAAATAGTGGAAATCTTAATAAGTAATAAAGCTGATATTAATGCAAAGTCAAATGCTGGCTGGACTGCTTTAATGTTTGCTTCGTATAAAGGTCATAAAGAAATAGTAGAAATACTTATAAAAAATAATGCTAATGTAAATGATATTGATAAAGAAGGTATGACTCCGTTAATATGGGCTTCAAAAGAAGGTCATAAAGAAATAGTGGAAATTTTAATAAAGAACAAAGCTAACGTTAATGCTAAAGATGATTTTGGCGCGACTGCTTTAATGTTTGCTTCAAATAAAGGTCATAAAAAAATTGTAGAAATACTTATAAAAAATAATGCAGTTGTTAATGCTGTTGCTAATAGTGGTTCTACTGCTTTAATATGGGCTTCAAAAGAAGGTCATAAAGAAATAGTGGAAATTTTAATAAAGAACAAAGCTAACGTTAATGCTATTGATAGTGTTGGCTTTACTGCTTTAATAATTGCTTCTGGTAAAGGATATAAAGAAATAGTTGAACTACTAATAAATAATAAAGCTGATGTTAACGCTAATTCTGCTGATGACGAGACTGCTTTAATTAGTGCTTCACGTGAAGGTCATAAAGAAATAGTTGAATTACTAATAAAGAACAAAGCTAATGTTAATGCGAAAAATAAAGCTGGCGCGACTGCAATAATGATTGCTTCAAGTGTTGGGTTTAAAGATATAGTTGAAATTCTTATAAATAATAACGCAGAAATTAATGAAAAGAGTATCAATGGCGGAACAGCTTTAATTCTTGCTTCTGGCAAAGGATATAAAGAAATAGTAGAAATACTTATAAAAAATAATGCTAATGTTAATGCAATTGATAATGAAGGCATTTCTGCTATAATGTGGGCTTCACGCGAAGGGCACAAAGAAATAGTAGAATTACTTATAAAAAACAAAGCTAATGTTAATGCTTTTAATAGTGAAGGTTTGACTGCTTTAATGTGGGCTTCAATATTTGGAAAAAAAGAAATAGTAGAAATCTTAATCAGTAAGAAAGCTTATGTTAATGCTAAATCTATTCATGGCGAGACTGCTTTAATGTTAGCTTCATTTAAAGGCCATAAAGAAATAGTTGAAATCTTAATCAGTAAGAAAGCTGATGTTAATACATTTAATAATGAAGGTTTGACTGCTTTAATGTGGGCTTCAAAAGAAGGGCAAAAAGAAATAATTAAACTACTAATAAAGAACAAAGCAAATGTTAATGCAAAAAATAAAGTTGGCTCGACTGCACTAATAATAGCTTCAACTGTTGGGTTTAAAGATATAGTTGAAATTCTTATTAAGAACAAAGCAAATGTTAATGCATTTAATAATGAAGGTTTTACTGCTTTAATGTTTGCTTCTTTTAAAGGTCATAAAGAAATAGTTGAAATACTTTTAAATAATAAAGCTAATGTTAATACAAAAGAAAAAGAAGGTATGACTGCGTTAATAGGGGCTTCAATTGATGGTCATAAAGAAATAGTTGAAATTTTAATCAGTAAGAAAGCTGATGTTAATACAAAAGACAATGCTGGCTGGACTGCTTTAATGTTTGCTTCGAAAAATGGACATAAAGAAATAGTGGATATTTTAATAAAGAACAAAGCAGATGTTAATACAAAATCTGTTTATGGCGCTACTTCATTAATAATTGCTTCAATTAAAGGGTATAAAGAAATAGTTGAAACCCTAATTAAGTACAAAGCTGATGTTAATGCAAAGAATAATGAGGGCTGGACTGCTCTAATGTTTGCTTCAGGAGAAGGTCATAAAGAAATAGTTGAAACTCTAATTAAGTACAAAGCTGATGTTAATGCTAAAGATAATGAAGGTTATACTGCTTTAACGTTTGCTTCACGTGAAGGGCATAAAGAAATAGTAGAAATATTAAAAAAAGCAGGTGCATAAGAATAATCATCTTCATCATATAAATCACAAAAATCACAGTTCAAAGACAAAGCCTTCAAAGTGTTGCACATCTGCCTTGAAGAATGCACCCGTAGAGACAGGTCTTAGACCTGTCTCTACAAAACAAATTTAAAAATAAAACAGCAACGTAATTGCATCATCATAATAGATATGCAAACACACAAATCTGAAAAATCTCGTAGAGATGATATCGCAGCTACGCTGTTCATTTGTTCATTGTTTTTCCTTTGCTCTTAAAATAACACATCAACGATGTTTTTTCTTTCTAAAATGCAATTAAGACAAAGAAAGAAAGCCAGAAAATTTAACTACATCACTACTTTCTGAATCAATTTTATCTGCCTTCTCAAAAATTGATTAACAGACCTTGAGTTTTCAAAATATTGAGCAATATCCGCATCTAACTGGACAGTTAATTTATTTTTCTGTTCTCTCAAACGTTTAGCGTAAGGATTAGGTTTCCACTCACTTTTACTTAAATCATATTCAGGAGCTAAATCATCATCAAGGTCAACTTGTCTTCCTTCATAAATAGTAACTTTATCGCCATCAATTATTTTTGATATTTTTTTCATAAAATAACCTTTCATTTTTAGTTGTTTTTCTTGCTGAAATAATTCTGATTACTTCATTTTTTTCTGAATATGAAGTAAATAATATTCTGTTACTTTTTGAATAACCAATAATTGAAAATCTCTCTTCAGTTATTGAATGTTCAACATCTAAAGATATTAATGCAAAAGTATCATAGAAAACAGATTTTGCTTCATCAAAAGTTACTCCGTGTTTTTTTACATTGTTAATAGCTTTTTCATTATCCCATTCAAAAAATAAAGCCATAATTGTTCCAACTATAAAAATATAATTATCTCATCAATTATGCAAATTTAAAAAATAATGAAAAAAAAGCAATAAAATAATTTAATTCTAAAAAATATTGCTAAAAATAAATTTCTCTTGCATTGTTTTTCCTTCACAAATTGAACTTGAGAAAGAGAAGAACTAGTAAAAGATTGAGGTTCAATTTTTAAAGAGTGGCACATCTGCATTGGGAACCTTCCGAAGTTTGGGAAACATTCGAAAGGTTAAGAGTAAGGTTTTCTTGATATTAAAAAGAATAATCAAGTAATCTTTCAATCTTTTTAATCAAGGTTCAAGACAAAAAAATTAATCATCTTCATCAAACAAATCACAAAAATCACAGTTCAAAGACAAAAATCCAAACTACCCCGCAAGGGATTAAATTATGCAAACACATAATATAAAAGAAATAAGATGGACTCCACGCTTGGAAAGTGGAGTCCATCTGTAAAAAATATCAACGTAGTTGCTTCCATTTTGTAGAAAAAGTACTTTGAGTTTGCAAAACTCTGTCCACTGTGAGTTCAAATACTTTTAACTGATTTTAAACTTTTTAATCTTTCTAAACCTGATGTCATCTCTATTTAAATAAAGAATTTGCTTTATCAGGTGATTACCAATGACATCTTTTCTTGTCATTCTGGCGTATGCCAGAATCCATCTTGGAAAGCAATTGAGCTTGCTCACTTGTTAGTTACATTTGGGCAAGCCCAAATGCTTCAATGAAATTGTTAAAATTGAATAGCTTTGAACAATAATAAAATGGATTCTGTCATCAGTCAGAATGACAGTGTTAAGTGATGTCATCTTCATTATAATAAAGCATTTGCTTTATCGTGGGATTCAGAATGACAAGATTAGTATATATAATTTATGTGGAGAAGCACTAGTGGTCTGGTATATTAATTTTAACTAAAAATAATTTCAACAAAATTATTAAATTTGCAAAAAATTTATTAAAAATATAATAGTAATGCTATGAGGCAGAATTTACCAAAAATTAGAATTAGTTTAACAAAAACAGACTGGGTTTTAGAATCAATAGCGTGGTTGTTTTTCATTTTTTTCTGGATTTGTGTGATAATTGGTTATTTCAGTTTACCAGATATTATTCCGACTCATTTTAATGCGAAAGGTGAAATTGATAATTATGGAAGTAAGTTAACAATTTTTTTATTACCAGCTTTTTCAACAATTATTTTTATATTTTTAAGTTGGATAAACAAATATCCACATATTTTTAATTATCCTGTAAAAATAACTGAAGAAAATGCTGAAGCTCAGTATCGATTGGCAACAAGATTAATTAGGATTTTAAAACTTTCTATCTTAGTTTCATTCATTTTGATATTTTATATTGTAATCCAATCAATAAGTGGAATTAACAAATATAGCGTTCAATTAGTAATTTTATTTATATTATTTATAATTATTTCACCATTTATATATTATATAATAAAGATGTTTAAAATTCAGAAATCCAAACCAACTAACTAAAATAAAAAATTTCTGAGTTTATTGCTTTATGAACTTTTGTATTGTTCTGCTGTGTTTATCAATAATTTCAATGAAAAAAACTCCGGATTGAAGATTTGAAATCGGAATTCTGATTAAATTAATTGGATTTAAAAATTCATAGCATACAATTTGCTCACCAAGGAGGTTATGAATACTAATAGTAATAAAATCACTTTGTTCTAATGATTCAATTTCTAAAAAAAGATAATCAGAATTAATTGCTGGATTTGGATACAATTTATTTAGATATTTATTAACTTTATCATTAACTGAAATAACATCATAATTGTAATATTCAAGTAACCTTATATTTTTTAATTTCCAACCGTCTAAATTAGTAGTTTTATCAGTTAGCACACCAAATCTAAACAATAAAGAAGAGCCATAATAATCAGACAAATCAATAGATTGCTTAGTCCAAAGAGAAGTATTACCAGCAAATCCATAAGTATTGGAGTCCTGTCTTCCATTTTTAATGCCAGAGCCAACAAGCATATTGTTAGATTTTACATTAATCCAGTTTATTCCCATATCAGTTGAAATTTCAATAATTGCATAATCGTAAGTATCTTCAATTTGCCATTTTGTTTCAAAATCTAAAGTAGCTATATTTGTTTTGATTTCTATAGGTTTGGTATAAGTCAAGAAGTTATTTGCATTACTTGAATATTTTTTATACGGACTATCTGAAAGAATAATGCAATTAGCTGTAGAATCAGTTTCAACATCCCAGGAAGATAGTTCCCATTGTTCAGATAAATTTGAATTATCAAAAAGGAAAGTTTCAAGATAGTGAAACAATCGGACACTAATTGTATCTTTTCTTATAATACCATCTTGGGAAATAGCTACTTCAAGGTCAACAAAGCAACCATTTTCAAAATCATTCTGAGGCAGCACTTTAAAGCTGTGCTCATATTCTTCAAGTGCTTTTAAAGAAGGAATTCTTATTTCTGAATTATCAAATATAAAGTCATTATTTAACGGATTAATCTTACAAACGATTTCTTTGTCTTCATCACATAAACCAATATTTTGCAATTTAATTTTTAAAGAAGTAGTGTTGTAGTTGATTTGATTCTCGGCAAATAATTCAGTTAATCTAATGTTAGCTCCGGCGCTCCAAAGAAATTGAAGATTCATAAAGAAAGTATCGTAACACAATCCAATAATTCTATCCTGAATGGGCCAGAAACCATCAGCGTTATTTCCAACTTCGATAGTGAAAGATAATGTTTTACTTTTATTGTTATCGGAATAATACATCCAATCGTCTGTATCGCCGCGGGTGCTATAACCAATAGTTTCAAAATTTCTTCCCTTGGAATACAGGTTTTTACTTCCAAATAAATTGCTGATATGTCTAAACATTAATGAATCTTCTGTTTCGTAAGTTAAAGCAGACCAGGGATATATAATAAGGTTACCATAAGTATGAAAATTCAAAGCCAAATCAATTTTACAATTATTAAATAAATTGGCAATAGCTTTAGTTTCAGGTTCGGAAAAAGGTTCGCTTCCTCTGTAAGTTTCCTGAGTAGGATTAATTGATGACCCATTATTGCTCGCATTCCAAAAATCGTAAGGACCATAATTGCGGTTAATATCAACGCCATATACATTATCAGAAATAAATTTTCTATTTTTCCTCCACATACCACCACCATTTGGATAAGTAACCTGATTGTAATAATACCCATCGGGATTAACAATAGGAATTACTCTTAAACTGCGGTTTTGAAGTAAATATATTGCTTCTTCATTTCCAGCATCAGCCATTTCTAATAAAGTCCACAGGAAATAAAGAACAACACTCAAGCTTGCTGGTTCGCGAGAATGATGTAATGCCGTTATTAAAAGACTAGGTTTAGTTGTATCGCTATTATTGCCAAAACAGTATGATAATATTGGACGTTTTTCTATACTGTATCCTATTGTATCAGCATTTTTAACATATAGTGGAAATTGTATTTTCATTTGGTCAAAATTCTGATAAATTTCCTCTAATGTATGAAATCCTCCCATTGAGCCAAACTGAAAGTTGCCAGAAAGAACTACATTTTCAAATCTTTTTTTATTTTTTAATATTCTTCTGTTGTAATAATTAGCTAAATCATTTTGTATAATTGTAAATGGAAAATTTTCTTTTTTTAAAATATCTAATTCAAAATCATTAACGATAATTGTAATTTCATCTTTTTCTCTGACAGCACCTTCAAAATCTAATCCTATACTTGCAAGAAGCACAATGGTGCAATATTCATCTAACTCTAATTGAATAAGATGGTATTTTAATTCTTTAAAATCCTCAGAAAAAGAAGTGCTTAAACTGAAAAACATTAAAACAATATATAAAATAAATTTTTTCATTTTTATACATATCTCTATGATTTTTTTTACTAATATACAAAATATTCCTCAATTTGATATAAGCTTTTCTGTGTTTGTGAAATGAGTAATCTCAATTCCAGTAATATCAGTGATTTATGATATTCCTTGTAACGTAACTAATTACATTTTTATTTTTACTCAACAAAACTTTCTAAAAAGTTGTGGAAAGTTGTAAAAGTAATAATACTAAATATATAGTAAAATTACTTGGGCTTGAGGGAAAGAAAATTATTATATAGTTCATATTTTATGAAAGTACTGACATTTTTAGAATTGCGATTATGCGAATTTGTTTTTTTATCATGATTTTTAATTTCATTTCTAAGCGAAGCAAGAAGTTTCACAAATCATTGTTAACACAAGATTTGAGATTCCTCACTTCGTATCGGAATAGTAGTTAAAATATATAATATTGATGTTGTCAAGCACTAGTCTATAAGCTAAATAACGGGCTAAACTACTCATTATTTACTTTTAATTTTGTTTGCTAACTGAAGGACAGCATCAACATAATCATAACTATTATTATAATGGAAAACAGCATTTCTTTGGCATAATTTGTTATCGCTCCAGCCGTTTACTTTAAGGTAATTTGCTACGCTGAAAATAGCATCTTCAGTATGATAGAGGTTAATAATGCTGTCTTTGTTACCATCAATAGCCCAACTATTATAGCTGGAAGGAAGGAATTGAGAAATACCGAATGCACCAGCCCAAGAACCATATAAATCAAGAATAGGAACTGGTGAGTTTTTCGACATTACTGAAAGTGCTATTAGTTCCTTAATAGCCCAATCATATTTTTTTTCAGCTCTTTGCTCAAGTCTAGTTAGAAGTTCAGGTAATTCTTTTTCGTTTCCATTATAAGAATTTATCAATTTCTGTTTATTCAATTGAATATTTTCAGGTTGATTAGACATTGCAGTACTTAAAAATACGCTAACTATATGATTCGACCCAAGATAATCACCGCAACGGGTTTCAATCCATAATATAGATGTAATAATTTCTGCAGGTACGCCGAATTCTATTTCGGCATTTTTTAAAATTAAGATATTTTTTAAATAAAATTCTTTTGCTTTTTGAACTGATTTTTTTGAATAATTATGAGAATAATCAGTCTTCTTCAAGTAACCAGTTACATTTATTTTTACATACTTTTCATCATATTTGGTTCGGTAATCTAAAACTATACTATTAATAAAGTTAGTATCTACTCCCTTTTGTTTTAAACTTGAAATTACTGGACTAAAAAATTTAAGTTTAATCGGTTGGTCGTTTTCTGTAAACGAAGAATATGATATTTTCAAAGTCGCTAGGATAAATATAAAAAATACAATTCCAACGGCTATTAAGAAGTAAATTGCTTTATGATATGCTATTTGTATCAATATTTGCTATTTATTTATTCATAATTTTTTTCTATGAATTAAAACGATTAAACTAGGTTTTTCTTGTATTTTTTCAATATAAATAGCAATTTGTTTTCGTTTGTCTAGAAAACTTCAATTGAAATTTATAATGATTTCTTTTGCAAACGGAGGTCATCAGATGACTAAAATAATCATTTCCCAAAAAAGTAAACATCTTAGTTTTTATATGCCTTATAATAACAATTCTAAAACTCTTCTGCTAGATAATTATATAATTCATAGAAATTTGTTAGATTAATAAAAAATTTGTAATTTTGTAAAATATAATTAGTTTTTAAATAATTGGAGCATTTTTATGCAAAACGAAAAGAATAGAATTATCATTATTGGGGCAGCAGGCCGCGATTTTCATAATTTCAACACAGTATATCGTAAAGACCCAAATACAGAAGTCATAGCTTTTACTGCAAGCCAGATTCCAGACATTGCAGGAAGAAAATACCCGGCTGCACTTGCAGGCGAATACTATCCAAACGGTATTCCAATTTTTGCAGAGGAAGAGTTAGAAAGATTAATAAAAGAACATAATGTAAATGAATGCGTCCTCTCATATAGCGATTTACCTTATTCAACAGTTATGCACATTGGCTCACGCGTTATGATGTGTGGAGCAAAATTCTCAATGCTTGGCTCCTATCCAACAATGATTAAATCAACAAAGCCAGTGATTTCAATTACCGCTGTTCGCACTGGTTGTGGCAAAAGTCAAACTACAAGAGCAATTGTAAAGAGTTTAATTGAAGCAGGTAAAAAAGTTGTTTCTGTCCGTCACCCAATGCCTTATGGCGATTTAGAAATACAAAAAGTTCAAAGATTTGCTGCTATCGAAGATTTAGTAAAGCATAAATGCACAATCGAAGAAATGGAAGAATACGAACCACATATTGAAATGGGCAGCGTTATTTATTCCGGTGTAGATTATGAAGCAATTCTCAGAGAAGCAGAAAAAGAAGCAGACGTAATTATTTGGGACGGTGGAAATAACGATATGCCTTTCTATAAACCAGACCTTTCTTATGTTGTAGTTGACCCACTCAGACCCGGACACGAAATTAGCTATTATCCCGGCGAAGTTAATTTAAGAATGGCAGACGTTGTCGTTATTAATAAAATTGATACTGCATATCCAGAAGATATCGACGAAGTTCGCGAAAATATCCGTGCATACAATCCAAAAGCAAAAATCATCGAAGCCGCTTCTGCAGTAAATGTTGATAATCCAGAAGTAATTTTAGACAAAAATGTTTTGGTTATTGAAGATGGTCCAACCTTAACTCACGGCGAAATGGATTTAGGTGCTGGTATGGTAGCCGCCCGTAAATATGGCGCTGCAAGTTTCGTTGACCCAAGACCATGGGTGGTTGGAAAAATTGCCGAAACTTTCGAAAAATATCAGGAAATCGGTATTTTATTGCCAGCTATGGGTTACAGCGACCAGCAAATGAAAGACTTGGAAACAACAATCAACAAAACTGAATGTGATTCCGTTGTTATCGGTACTCCTATTAATCTCGGCAGATTTATCAAAATTAACAAACCAAACACTCGCGTTTATTATGAATTGGCTGAAATTGGCACACCCAATATCCCAATGACTTTAAAACAATTTGGTATGATTAAATAAACTTAATCATAATTAAATTTTAAAAAGCCATTCTTTAAAGAATGGCTTTTTTTATAAATCACATTCAAATAAATTTTGTATTTATTTTAATTATTAATTCACCTTACGCATTCCCCTCTTGAGAGTAATGGCACGGAGATAAGCGAATAATTCAAATTTTTTACATACACAAATATTTATTTAACTTATACAATCTTAAATATAAACTATAATAACTTTAATAATAAGACCTTTTAACACCTCCCCTGCCCCTCCTTATTAGGAGAGGAATAAGAACTGTCCTATGTTTTAGCGTTTCCCCTCCTAACAAGGAGGGGAAAGGGGAGGGCTGATACGTTCTTTGAAAAGTGTTAGAATTCATAACGATTTTATTCTTTTTACTCCGTAGGAGTAAAATATTGGTAGAAATTGCATCTATTTTTGTTTTACAACTCCGTAGGAGTTGAATATTAATCAAGATGTATTAAATATTTAACTCCTACGGAGTTACAACAATCAATTCGTTATTTTTCTACCAATATTAAATTCCTAACAGAATTTTATAAAAATGAAAATTGTTTCTGAACGTTATAAAAAATAATAATTATAAAGAACGTATCAGCCCTGGGGGAAAGGGGAGGTGTATTTTTGTCTTTTTAAACACTTAAATAGATTTTTATGTTATTTTTATATTACATACACTTACTACAACTAGGAAAGTTGAGTTAGAAATCTTAAACCTTATTTCAATAATTAACCTTAGTAGAAAAATATTTACAGTTGGAGCCAAACCTTATTAGCTTATTGAATGCTAAAAATAAGGTAATAAGGTCTTTATATTTGGTTTTTCTTTTATCTACTGAGGTTTTTAAGAAAAATAAGGTTTCTCATTGTTTATAGAAAGTTGTTACGATATCATAAGTTTTTATTAGATATCTTAAACCTTATTTCCATAATTAACCTTAGTAGAAAAATGATTGCCCGTTTGAAATAACCTTATTAGCTTATTTCTCTTCATTCAGTCATACAATCATTAAGAAATGATAGCATGACTTTTATTATTTCACTTTCGTAAATTTTCACGAAATTTGGCGAAAGTTTGTAAACTGATGACCTACTCTATTTAACATTCCCTACTCCAGCAAATCTTTTCTTCTCAATTCAGTTTTTTTTAATGCCTGTTCAAGTCGCCACTTTTTTATTTCGCTGTGATTTCCATTTAAAAGAACATCCGGAACTTTCATTCCACGGAAATTTGCCGGTTTAGTGTAATTTGGTGCTTCAAGTAAACCATCTTGAAAAGAATCGTCAAGAGCAGATTCGGCATCGCTAAGAATACCCGGAAGCAGCCGAACAATTGCATCAGTAAGAATAATTGCAGGAAGCTCACCACCACTTAATACATAATCACCAATGGAAATTTCACTGGTAACAAGTGTTTCTCTGATTCTTTGGTCAACTCCTTTGTAATGCCCTGCTAAAATAATTATGTTTCTTTTTAGTGAAAGTTCATTAGCAATAGATTGGTTAAGCGTTTCGCCATCGGCAGACATATAAATAATTTCATCGTATTCCCGCTCTTCTTTTAACTTTTCTATGCACTTAAAAACCGGTTTGCATTTGATTAACATTCCAGCACCACCGCCAAATGGGGTGTCGTCAATATGCCTGAACTTATCGTCTGCGTAGTCGTGCAAATTATGTTTGAATATTGAAACAATTCCTTTTTCCTGTCCAATTTTAAGTATGCTTGAGTTCAGTGCAGAATCGAAAATATCTGGCACAGCAGCTATTAAATCTATTCTCATTAGTTCGCTCATAAATCTTCAAGTCCTTCAAGCAATTCGACAACAATTTTCTTTTTCTTTAAATCAATTGAAATAATTGTTTTTTCAATTACGGGCAGCATAATCTTTTGCTTTTTATTTGTAATTTCCCACACGTCATTTGCCGGCAAGATTAAAACCTCAGTAACTTCACCAATGAATTTCCTTTGCTTTGTAAAAACATTGCACCCAATTATATCTTCAACGAAAAATTTTTCACTTTTATAATTTATATACGCTTCGTCAATAAACATTCCTTTTTCTTTTAATACGGTAACTTCCTCGTTGCTATTTATTTCTTTTAATTTAATAAACGCCTGATTATATTCATTTGTAAAGGAAAGCAAGGTGAAGTCCAGAGTAAAATTGAGTGAAAAACCAATTTTTACCGGAACTCCTTCCTGAATACTAATAATGTCCTTAGGGCAATCAACTAATTTGATTATACCTTCGTAACCTCTTGTTCCGGCAATAGTGCCGCAGTATTTTTCTGTATTTTTTTTATTTAGCATAATTTAAACTTCTTTTATCTTTCTGAAATCTTTGTAATCAGAAAATACAAAATTACAACTAAAGCAATCATTCCAGATGAAATAAAAGTAATTTTTGGTCCGAAACTCACCCAAAGTAAGCCGGCAATAAAACTTGCAAGCATAGTTGCAATGCTTTGAGGAGTATAATACATTTAGAGTTTCAATAACCTGCTAATAATATATTCAATTTCTATTTCTTTTAGGATAACTCCTTTTTCATATTTTTCTGCTTTTTCTTTTTGAGCCCCAAAATTAAATACTGCAAGAGGATATCCCATTTCCATTATCTCATCGCAAACTATTGAATATGTTTCAGGACAAATCGAAGGGAAAAGAAAAGAATTGACATTATATTGTTTGGTAATATTTGCTAAATCTTCCCTCCTGTATCTGCCAGTAACAATTAAAGATTTAGACATATAAAAATCAACAAGCATCTCCCCTATCACTACAATTCTTAATTTGTCTGAATATGATTTTTCTATTTTTTTTGCAAGTTCCTTAACAATTGAGCTTCCTTTAGGATAATTAAGTGTCCCAGCTATAGCTATTGTCTTTAACTTATCTTTATTATAAGTATAATTGTTCTTAATTTCTTTATTATCTTTTGAAAATAATTTGCTGTATTCTGGCTTTACTCGTGTTATTCTAAGAGCTATATTTGGATATGCTTTTTTCATTATATCAATTGATGATTCTGAAAACACCCTGATTTCATCACAATTCATTAAAAAATTTTGCCAGATATTTCTCCAATTCTCTATATCCCTTTCAATATTTACTATATAATCTAAATTGTTTTGTTTTAAACATTTCCTGCATAGTTCTATTTCAGGGATACTGCAGTATTTCCCAGTATAGTTCAATAGAAAAAAACTGGGACATACGGAAAAATAATCATTTACAACAAATATTACTTTTTGATTTTCTTTCTTTTGTTGCACTATTTGTTCAGTTATTTGGAGTGGTTTTGGAAAAAAAGCAATGTTATTAATAATTATTTGTTCTGCATTTTCTAATAATGTTTTATATGCTTTATTTTGTAAATATTTTGAAAAGTAATAGTGAGATTCTTCAATTCGTTCAGAATGACAGGTGATTTTGTTTGTCATTCTGAGCGGAGCGAAGAATCTCACAAATTTTTTAAAACAATATACTTTAGATTCTTCACTTCGTTCAGAATGACAGGGCGAATTTTCAGAATGACAGTAACTTCGTTCAGAATGACAATAGAAATACCCTTTTTTTAAATTATATTTTAAAATATAATTATGAGGTCTATTCTCTTCAATCAATACATTCAAATAGCTTTCGCTTCCACCACCGCAATCATTTGAAAGAATTAAGGTATAAGGTTTTTCAAAAAGTGATAGAAATTTGCTAGTAAAGCGTTTTAAGTATATAGAATTAGTACTTTCCTTTTTGAAAAGGAATAAAAAATTCCAAATCAAATTGGAAAAGAATAAATAAGTTTTGAAGACAATTTTTTTTATATATGAATTTCTTTTGAGCAATTTAACTTTTCAGTTAGAAAATTAAACAATTTAATAATAAAATAAATTAAAAAAAAATTCTTAAATTTGAATTAATGAAAAAAGCTAACGAAAAAATTTATGAACCAGAAACCCAATAAATTACTCGACACAATAACCTCCAAATCTCAAACTCAACGCACTATTGCAGTCGTTGACGATGAGCCGGACATTTTAGAACTGCTTAACGTTAATTTAACCAAAGCCGGCTATAAAGTAAAGTGCTTTGAAGATGCTGATGGATTCAGTAGGTATTTATCAAAAGAAGTACCTGATTTGGTTATATTAGATTTAATGCTTCCAGATGCAGATGGATTTGATATTTGTAAATTTTTGAAAAAAGAAGACAAGTATTCAGAAATTCCAATTATTATGCTGACTGCCCGCGGTGAAGAAACAGACAAAGTGCTTGGGTTAGAACTTGGTGCTGACGATTACGTTACCAAACCATTTTCGCCCCGTGAACTTATTGCCCGCGTTAAAGCAATTTTAAGGCGTGAGGAAAAGACTGTGAAAACCCAAAGAATCAAGATTGCTGGTATTCTTGAAATTGATTTGCAAAAATACGATACATTCGTTAGTGGTGAAAAAGTTGAATTGACTACTTCTGAGTTTAGAATTCTTCGTATGCTTATCGAAAGAAAGGGCTGGGTTTATTCACGTGAGCAAATTCTTGATTATCTCGGTGCTTACGACAAAGGCGTTTTGGATAGGACTGTGGACGTTCACATTAAAAATTTGAGAGAAAAGCTAAAAGAAGCTGGAAAGCTAATCAAAAATATTCGCGGTATTGGATATAAATTAGAAGAATAAAATGTACTATTTTTTTACAAGAATTGGTTCCGGCTTTTTATTAATCATTTTATTATTCTTCTTTTTATTTATATATTTCCTAAACAAATCGACTAAAAATGAATTTGTTAGCTTAACAATCAATCAGGTAAAGCAAATTCATACTGTTACGCAACAACTCGTTATTCCATCTTTTTTGACCGATAATACTACTGATTTTGATGCTTTAATAAAAAGAATTTCTTTAAATATGAATTTTCGTCTATCGCTCATTGATACAAATGGAAGCGTCCTTGGTGATTCTGAAATGAATCCAAAGCTAATTACAAATCAATTATCAAAGAAAGAAGTTCTGGAGGCAGTTAAACATTCGATTGGAACTAACTTTGAAGAGTATCACAATCTTGAAAATGATTTGCTTTATGTTTGTATTCCAATTCAGTTATTTAATAAAAATATTGCGTTTTTAAGGTATGGCATTGAATTAAAAGAGCTAAGCGCAACGATTAAAGAGCAAAATAAAATTATTTTTTTTATTTCTATTGCTTTAGCAATTATTTCATTAATAGCAACTTATATTATTGCAAAAATCATATCCAAGCCCATAATTCAAATTTCAAATGCAGCAGAAAGGGTAGGGAAAGGAGATTTCAATACAAAAATTCTTTTGAATCAAAAATACAAAATGAAGGAAATATCAAGTATTTTTAACAATATGATTTTTAAAGTAAAAAGTTTGTTTGAAGAAATCTCTATCCAAAAGGAAGAGCTTGCTGGAATTATAAAATCTATTCGTGAAGGGCTTTTAGTTATAGATATGGAAGGAAAAATTCTTCTTTCGAACGATGGATTTAAGCAAATAGTTAAAAAAGATGATATTTTGGGAAACTACTATTGGGAAATCATTTCAAATAATAAATTTGCCGATTTTATAAAAAAAACGCAGAAGAAAAGGAAAAGCTATTTCGATGAAATTACTCTTGATGGAAAATATTATCTTTGCAGTTATAATTTTTTAGATGCAAAAAAGGAAACTGTAATTATTATTTCAGATATTACGCAACTAAAAATTCTTGAAAATATTAAGAAAGATTTGGTTGTTAATGTTTCTCACGAATTGCGAACACCGCTTACTGCAATAAAAGGATTTATTGAAACTTTGGAAGACGAAATTGGTGAAGAACATAAAAATTATATTGAAATAATTCATCGGCACACAAACAGATTAATCAATATAGTAGAAGATTTAATGACTTTATCGAAGTTAGAGGATTCTTCATCTAAATTAGAAAAATCAAATGTAAATATAAAAGATATTTTAGATAATGTTTATAAAATCTTTGTCCAAAGGTTAAATGAAAAGAATTTAAATTTTGAACTCAAAATAGAAGAAAATTTACCCAAAATCAGTGTCGATATTTATAGAATAGAGCAACTTTTCATAAATTTGATTGATAATGCAATAAAATATACCGACTGTGGAACAATTTTTGTTGATATTTCCGCTACTGATGGTATGATGCAAATCATTATTCAAGATACTGGAATAGGTATTCCAAAAGACAAATTAGAAAGAATATTCGAAAGATTTTTTACTGTAGATAAATCGCGTTCAAGAAAAGTAGGTGGAACAGGATTAGGGCTTTCAATTGTTAAACACATTGTATTGCAGCATAGTGGCGAAATTAAATTAGAAAGTGAGATTGGACGCGGAACAAAATTTATTGTCTTATTACCCTTAAAAGCAAATGAATGAAATAAAAGAAAATAATGTTAAGCATAATGAAGATTTTCAGCTTGTCCAGGAAGTAATTAACGGAAATAATGATGCTTTTGGTGCAATTCAAAAGAAGTATTACAGAATTATTTCTTCAATTATCCGAAGAATGATTAAGGACGAAGACGATGTTATGGATTTGACCCAGGAAACATTCATTAAAGCATACAAAGCATTGCCGAGTTTCAAGTGTGGTTTTGCATTTTCTTCATGGCTATATAAAATTGCATCAAACTGCTGTATTGACTTTTTAAGGAAAAAGCGACTATCAACCATTTCACTTACAAAACCCGATTTTATTGATGAAGATGAAAGTGAAATGGAAATCGAAGACAATTCCTATATTCCCGATATGAATATTTTATCGCAGGAAAGGAAAAGCGTTTTACTCAAAGCAATAGACGACTTACCGGATAATTACAAAGAAATATTGCGACTTCGGCACGAAGAGGATTTGGATTATGTTGCTATTGCCGAAACTTTATCAATCCCACTCGGAACTGTGAAAGCACATTTGTTCCGCGCAAGGAAAATACTTTATTCTACTTTAAAAAAAGAAAAACATTTGTTTTATTGATATTTCAAATCACATAGTATAATAATATATATTTCAATTATTTATATTATTTCATTTAATAACTCATCTTTTAATTTGAAATATGCTAAAGCGACATCTTTAGTTTCAATAAATTCAAGTGCTTGCCTTTCTTTAGTTGATACTACAATTGATTTGCTACCTAATGGCTCCCATTCTTTTAAATTTGGTCCTAGCTTTGAATAAAGTAATACAATAGGTTTAATGAAAGCTGCTGATAAATGAGTAATTGAAGTGTCCGGTGTGATTACGAATTCAGATTTGCTGATGATAGCTGCTATATCTAATATGTCATTAGTTTTAGGAAATACTTCTAATCTATTTGGAAAAGCATTTTTAATTGCTTCTGCTTTTTCAATCTCTTTGGGTGATGATGTTATTACGAAATTTGCTACATTATCTTTTTCAAAAATTCTTTTTAATAATTCTATATTCTTTTCTACGCTCCATTGCCGGTAATCTTTTCCGGCAGAAATATTTAAAATACAGAATTGAACCAATTTTTTCTGTTGGATAAAATTCTCAGCAAAATCAAAGTTCTTTTGATTAAGTTGAAGCTGTATTGGAACAGGAACTTCTGGGTTTTTCCAGTTAAAAGTTTTGCAGATAATAAAAACGAGCAATTCAGCCATAGTATATTTATTTCTTAGCTCTTCAATATTGATTAGTATATTGAAAAAAGCAGAATACATTGAACATCGCTCTTTATGGAATATATTAATTTTGGGAGTATTTTTATTGGCAACAAAATTTGAAATGAAACCAGCCGTAGTAGTTCGATTAAATACAAATGCAAAAACTATATCGTATTCCTCTTTCCTTATTTTAATTAGTTGTATAAACCTTTTAAAAAACTTTTTTTCGAGTATAAAGAATTTGTTAAATCTATTGTCATTTTTTATAATTGGATAATTTCTTTCTGAACAAATTATATGAATTTCAGCATCAGGCAAATTCTGTTTTAACAAATCAATAGCCGGTAATGTTACTATCATATCACCAATAACATCGTAGCGCAGAATTAGAATTTTTTTGATTTTGTCTGACTTAACAGGTTTGAAAAACTGCTTGTTACGAAAAATCAGTTTGATGATTTTATACAAGAAATTTTTTATACTTTTTTCAATTTTTTTAAGCATATTATTTTTCAATACTTGCACTTGGACAAAAATAAGAAATTTTGCAGTTTTCGCAATCTGGCTTATGCCCTTTACAAACCTTTCTTCCGTGATTAATCAAATAATGAGTAAATATCACCCATTTCTCTTTGGGAATAATTTCCATTAATTCAAATTCAATGTTCTCCGGCTTGCTGGTTTCAACGAAACCGAGCCGATTAGCAATTCGAATAACGTGAGTATCAACAACAATTCCGGGAGTATTGAAACAGTGATTTAGTATAACATTTGCTGTTTTCCTACCAACGCCGGGCAATTTCAGCAAATCTTCCATTGTGCTGGGAACTGTGGAATTAAATTCACTAATTAATTTTTCTGCTGCTGCTTTTATATTTGTTGCTTTTACTTTATAAAAACCGGCAGAAAAAATTAGTTTCTCAAGTTCAACTTGAGAAATATCAACGAAATCCTGAGGAGTATTATACTTCTTAAATAGTTCTTCAGTAATAATGTTTACTCTTGCGTCTGTGCATTGAGCAGAAAGTATCGTAGCCACAAGCAACTCAAAAGGAGTTAAGAAATTTAGTTGTATTGTTACTTCAGGATATTCAACATCAAAAATATCAATTATTTTTTTAGCACGAATTCGTTTTTGTTTTATGTTTTCATTTATCATTTTTATCCTGTTTTATTTATTAATAAAAAATAAATACTTTATTACTCCTTACCAAGTGCAAGTTGGGAAGGAGTACTTTTCAACAGTATTGTCATACTATCAACGTGTTGATAGTATGACTTGCTTCTTAATTCGTTCATTTTTCCAAAAGTAATCTTCTTCATATATATTCATCTCATTATAAAAAGGTGTTTAGCCCAACTAATTTCTCCAAATAATAGTTGGAGAAATTCATTGTCTTTATAAGCTATATAGAACTGAGACATAGCCCATAAATTACTTTTGAAAAAACCTCTCATATCGGGAAATTCTAATAGTAAATCTTTAGCGAGATTTTCAACGATGGATTTTCCCCAGCTATAACTGCTTTGCTTTTCAACAATCATTTTGCCTAAATCCCAGTAAAGATTAATCAAATGAGTATTAACCACTTTTAATGCTTCGTATTAAGCATCTCGGATTTTCTTCTTTACTTCAAGAAAAAAATTCTTATATTCTTCAGAATTTGTCATATTTTTAATTAGTTATATACTTCAAAAGCAAAATATAAAAATTTGAACTATTATATTAAATACAATAAGTGTTTCATTATTAAAAAAATACCTTAATTTCAAAAGTAAAAATAGAAAAAGGTGAATTATTTAATTAAATTATAAGTAGTTAAATAACAAATTTAAAAAAAATAATCACCTTTTTTTAAATAAAAATAAGAAATTAAATTCGAATATCAAAGAAATAAAAACAAATAACAACGCTAATAGTTATATAAATTATTTTAAATAAAAAAGCCGATGTTTTAGAATTCATCGGCTTTTTCTTCGAGCCACTTGTCGGACTCGAACCAACGACCTGCTGATTACAAATCAGCTGCTCTACCAGCTGAGCTAAAGTGGCGTTTTTTTATGATAACCTGCATTACCATAGCATACAAAATTAATGACTATTTATGAATAAACCAAATATTTTAATTTTTTTTATACTTTTTTCTGTAAAAAAAATATACTAATTTGCTAAAATTAGTTTTAAAAAAAATTGTTGGAATTATGAAAAAAAATATTAAAAAAACATCGAAAACAATTGCTGGTATTATTCAATCGAAGTCCCAATATACAGAATTGCAATCCAATGAGCTAAGATGGAATTGTCCTGAGGATATTTTCGAATTTAAATCTACTAAAGAGGTTGAGCCATTAGATACGATTGTTGGTCAACCACGGGCAATAGAAGCAATAAAATTAGGTGCTGAATTGTTTACCAAAGGATATAACATCTTTGTTTCAGGTCTCTCTGGCACTGGCCGTTTAACTACTGTTAAAAGAATGTTGGAAGAAGTTACTACAAGCTGCCCAATGACTTTTGATTATTGTTATGTGAATAATTTTGAAAATCAGGATGCACCTCGCTTAATCAAACTTCCACACGGTCAGGGAAAGAAACTTTCAACATCTATGAATGATTCTATTACTTACTTACGCCGCCGTTTGCCAAAATTATTTGAAGAAGAAAATTTCAAACAGCAACGCATTCAAATCATTGAAGATTATCAACAGAAAGAACATGACATTTTAAATGAGTTCGATACTAAAATAAAACCTTATGGATTTATTCGAGGTCAATTGGAAAACGAAAATGGAAGTGTCGTTCCAGAAATCTTTCCTGTCATTGAAGACAAACCAATCCAAATTACTGAAGTTGATGATTTAGTTGAAAAAGGTACAATCACTAAAGAAAAAGCAGATGAGTTGAAAAAATATTATCGCCAGTTTCACAACGAAATTTTCGATTTGGCTAACAAAGGTTTAAAACTAATGCAGGATTTTCGAAATGAAATGCTGAATAACGAAAAAGCTGCTGCTGCGATTGTTGTTACTGCTCTTTTTAATGATATAATTAAAACTTTTTCTAATGAAACAGTTAGAAAATTTGTTGAAGAAGTTAAGGATTATATATTAAATAACTTATCTTTATTTTTCCCTCAAATTACTACACAGCAACCTATAGTCGAACTCAATCCTGAACAACAAGAAGATATAGACAAATTCAATATTTTTGAAGTTAATGTTGTGTTAGACAATTCTCAAACAACAAATTATCCTATTGTTGTTGAAACAACTCCCTCATATACAAATTTATTTGGAACAATTGAAAGAACTTTGGACCCACGCGGCTTTTGGAGAACCGATTTTACAAAAATCAAAGCTGGCTCCATTCTTAAAGCTGACCAGGGATATTTGATTGTAAATGCTTTAGATTTGTTTACTGAACAAGGAGTTTGGCAGACATTAAAACGGGTTTTGCTTTACGACAAATTAGAAATACAACCATTCGAATCGCTCCTTCAATTTTCTCAGTTGCTAATTAAACCAGAACCGATTGATATTAACGTTAAAGTAATATTAATAGGTGGCGGCTCTCTTTATCGTATGTTATACTTGTATGAAAAGGGTTTCAAAAAGATTTTCAAGGTCAATGCTCAATTCGATTACGAAACAGAACGCAATCCAGACATTATTAATAATTATACCCGTTTTATTGCGAAGATATGTAAAGAAGAGAATCTGCCTCACTGCACTCCAGATGGTGTAGCTGCTATAATCGAATGGTCTGTAGAAAACGCCGGTTCTCAAAACCGTATAACTCTTAAATTCTCTGACGTTGCCGATATTCTGCGTGAATCCGCATTTTTCGTAAGAAATAGTACAAATAAATATATAAATCGTGAAGATGTTAATATTGCAATAAAAAACAGAAAATATCGCAATGATTTACTTGATGAAAAAATTAAACATCAAATCCTCGAAAATAATTTAATGATTGATACAGAAGGCGAACGTGTTGGACAAATTAATGGATTAACTGTTTTGAATACAGGCATTCTTTCTTTTGGGAAACCTGCACGCATTACCGCTACAATTGCTCCTGGCTCAGCAGGCATTATTAATATAGAGCGTGAAGCTGAAATGAGCGGTGCAATTCACAGCAAAGGTATGCTTATTATAACCGGCTTTATTCGTGAGCGTTTTGCAAAGAAAGAGCCCCTTACTTTTACTGCTTCAATTGCTTTCGAGCAGTCATATTCTGGTGTTGATGGGGATAGCGCTTCGGCTGCTGAAATCTATGTTCTTCTTTCTGCTCTAACAAATATTCCAATTAAGCAAACTTTTGCTATTACCGGCTCAATTAACCAAAAAGGGGATATACAGCCGATTGGCGGCGTTAATGAAAAAATTACTGGCTTTTATGAAATCTGCAAGGAACGCGGCTTCAAGGAAGGGCAGGGAGTAATCATTCCTGTTCAAAATGTAAAAGACCTTATGCTCTCTGATGAATTGATTGAAGATGTGAAACAAGGTAATTTTAAGATTTATTCTTTTACAAAAATAGAAGATGCCACTCCCCTACTCTTTGGGCTTCCAGCCGGCGAAATGGATAAAAACGGCAATTTTCCGGAAGGCAGTTTATTCGCTATAGCTGCCAAACGTTTTAGTGAACTACGCAAGTTAAGCAAAGAAAAAGATGATAAGAAGACAAAAGAAAAAAAGAAAACTACAACTAAAAGAAAGTAATTTTTTTTTGTAGAGTTCTAAATTTCAATATTGCCTGATATTCCAATACGAAGTGAAGAATCTCAAGTTTTATGATAACAAGAATTTTTGAGATTCCTCACTTCGTTTACCAAAGACATCTTTAATTTTACTTTACAAAACTTTACAAAAGTTAATAAATATCTTGCTAAACTACCTTGCTGGCTTCTACCTGCTTTGAAATTTCTTCAGCAATATGCAGGGCATTTGCAGCATCTTCGGCACTTACTGCAACTGGTTTACTTTCAAGGATTGATTCAGCAAAAAGGAGCTGTTCCTCTGCAATGGCATTTGAGTCGGTAATTGTCGGTTTTTCTAAAATTATTTTTTTATTATTATATCCAATTTCAAAACCGAATTTTTGATTGTCATCTTTATCAACTAACTGATAACATTCCAATTCTTTTTCAGCAAAATCAATTGAAAAATAAGCATTTTTTTGAAATATTCTCATTTTTCTCAGTTGCCTCATTGAAATCCGGGAAGCAGTAAGATTAGCCACAGCATTATTTTCAAAAGTAATTCTCGCGTTTGCAATGTCTATTGTGTCAGTTAGGACAGCAACCCCATTTGCCTGTATGTTCTTTACTTTAGATTTAACGAGCCAAAGGACAATATCAATATCGTGAATCATCAAATCCAAAATAACGGAAACATCTATTGCACGTGGTTTGAACTGACTTAAACGGTGAGCTTCAATAAACATAGGATTCATTTCATACTTTGAGAGTTGAGAAAGCCCCGGATTAAATCTTTCTACGTGCCCGACCTGAACGAGAATATTCTTTTCATTTGCTAATCTGATAATTTCTTTTGCATTGTCATAATTATCTGTAATTGGTTTTTCAATAAAGCAGTGCACCCCTTTTTCAATACATTTAATAGAATGTTCGTAATGCAAAGAAGTCGGTGTTGAAATTGTAACAGCATCAGAATTATTTAATGCTTCGTCAATAGAAGAAAAGTTTTTACACTCCAAATCATTTGCTAATTTTTCAGCTTTAGCACAATCAACATCATAAATTCCGACTAGATTTGCTTTCGGACAATTTTTCCATAATTTTGAATGAATTGTTCCAAGATGTCCAGTTCCGATAACAGAAATATTAATTTTTTTATACATAATTATTTCTTAATTTTATAAATTAAATTAAAACTACTATTTTTGTAAAATTAAGAATGTTTATTTAATAAATAAATAATAAATTAAGAAATAAAGAAAATAATGTCATTTTTTAAACTGCTCTCAAATGATATAGCAATAGATCTTGGAACTGCTAATACTTTAATCTGGATAAAAGGGAAAGGAATAGCACTAAACGAGCCATCAATAGTGGCGTTTGACGTTTCAAACAAGCATATAATTGCAGTTGGGCAAGAAGCTCAGGCGATGGTGGGAAGAACTCACCGCGATATTAATATAATCAGACCTCTTCGTGATGGTGTAATTGCGAATTTCGAAATTGCAGAAGGAATGATGCGTGCTTTTATTAGAAAAGCAACAACAAGCTGGCAAGCAGCAAGAAGAATTGTAGTCTGCGTGCCTTCAGGGATTACTGAAGTAGAAAAAAGAGCTGTTCGTGATAGCTGCGAGCATGCCGGCGCAAAAGAAGTATATCTACTTGCTGAACCGATGGCTGGCGCTATTGGAGTTGGCTTGAATGTGCATGAATCTGTCGGAAATGTCTTAGTTGATATCGGTGGTGGCACTTCTGAAATTGCTGTTATTACATATTCACGTATTGTTCAGGACGTTTCTATCCGAATAGCCGGAGACGAAATGACAGACTCTATTGTTAAATATTTCAAAGACAAACACAACTTTTTAATTGGAGAAAGAACTGCAGAAAGAATTAAACACACTGTCGGCTCTGCAGTCCAGCTAGAAGAAGAAATTGAAGTTGAGGTCAAGGGACGTGATAATATTACCGGTATTCCCAAGCGGATTCAGACAAATTCTGCTGAAGTCCGAGAAGCTATTAAAGATACAATTGATAGTATTGTAGATGCTGTTATTAAACTTTTAGACAAGACTCCACCCGAACTTGCTGCTGATATATTAGACAGAGGTATTATCTTAACTGGTGGTGGAGCTAAATTAATTGGTCTTGATGAGTTGATTAGACGAAAAACACGCCTTCCTGTCGTTATTGCTGAAGACCCACTAACGGCAGTTGTCAGAGGTACTGGGATAGTAGTTGAAAATCTTAATGAATATTCTTCTGTTCTTATGAAATCTAATCGATATTAGAATGACTTATTTTAGTCAATTGATTGCTAAAAAATGCAAAGAATTATTTATTTTATAATAAAATACAAAATATATTTTACATATATTTCTCTCACCATTATTTCGTTATCACTGATTTCACTCGGAGATAGCGGAAAAATCGGTGGATTCCGAGCTGTTGTGATTGGTTCTATTGGCTGGTTTCAAAATACATTTTCCTGGATACCTAATCCTGTTGCATTAAAAAACGAGAATCAGGCACTTCGTGAACTTAATCTCAAACTCTCTTCTGATGTTACAAAAATGCAGCATTCGCTTCTTGAAAACGAAAAATTAAGAGATATTATTGGATTTAAGAAGAGAATGAATTATGATTATGAAATTGCTGAAATTGTCGGTAGAATTACCACTGATATGCGTTATTATGTTACTTTAAACAAGGGTGCAAAAAATGGAATTCTAACTGGTATGTCAGTTAGAAATGATGCTGGATTGGTTGGGCTTATTATAGCTACAACTGATAATTATTCAGCTGTTGAACTAGTAACAAACCGTAACGTAAAGATTTCTGCGAAAAATATCCGTAGTGGTGTTTATGGTATAGTTGATTGGCAAGGAGGAAATTTTTTCAATTTTAATAATATTCCTCGCTCTTTCGATTTAAAAATTGGCGATTTGATTGTTACGTCTAATTTTAGCAATAAATATCCTGATGACATTCCAATAGGAGAAGTCGTTAGGTTTTACGAAGAAAAAGGAGAGCAGTTTTTAAATATACTTTTAAAACCAAGTGTTAATTTTTCTACTCTTGAACAGGTATTCGTTATTAAAAAAATACCAGACCCTGAAAGAAATGAATTAGTTAAAAGAATTGAAGAAAAGCTAAGGGCAAGAAGGTCCAAATGAAAATAGATATTCAAGAGCAAAATCATAATACTCAACTGAGTTACAGGGCAATAGCTTATGCTATTATTGCTCTATTTATGTTTGTTATTCATTTGGTTTTCCTGAATTTTATTCAAATTGCCGGTATTACACCAAATTTGTTAATTATTCTTTGTGTGTTTATTGCTCTTTTCGAAGGGCAGTTTTTTGGAGTATTTGCAGGATTCCTCATTGGTTTCTTCTTCGATATTGTTTCCGGAGATGTAATGGGAATAAATGCGTTTACTAAAATGACTGCTGCTTTTATTGCAGGTTTCTTTTATAAGGAAAATAAAATCGAACAAATTATAAAAAGCTATAACTTCTTAATTTTAGTATTTTTTTCTTCTTTTATTCACAATATTATTTATTTTATTTTCTATATAAAAGGCACCAACATTTCATTTTTCAACTTTTTTCTGAAATATGGATTGGCAACTTCTTTTTATACAACAGTAATATCCGGCTTTGTTCCATTTATCAAACTACCAAGAAAACCTGTAGCTAATTTGTAAGGTTGAAATAATTAATCATACTATACGATTAGTTGTAAAAAATAGTCAATATGACGATGAAAATAATTTAATATTTGTGTCATTCTGAGCGTCAGAGAAGGATGATAAGACTACGATATAACAAAACTCTAGGAGTCAGGGATTCTAAATGTAGAGACACAGCATGCTGTGTCTCTACATATATTCGTTATAAGCACCTCCTTCCTAAGTTGAACTTAGGAAGGAAACATTCTTTCCAAAATACAATTTTGGAAAAATATAAATATAACCAAATTGTCCATTATCATTAACAATTAATAATTAACAATTAACAATTAACAATTAATAATTAATAATTAACAATTAATAATTAATTAGAAGGATATACCAAAACTGCCGGTGCTGACATATAGAGCCAGTAACCTTGGCCAGTCAAAAGATTTCCAATATTGTTTATTCCGTATTGAGGACTGAAAATATCGCCATTATTATTTTTTGCAAGAACAAGATTGGGTAGTATATTGGAAAATGCAAGTGTAGCATCCATTGGTGCTGCTCTCAAATAAGAAACCAAATTCCAACCGCTTACAAGATTAATCGGAGTATTTTCCGGTATTATATTTGCTCCAAAAATATTTAAACTTGTAGATGAATTCATATAAACAAGATACCCATCTGTTATATCCCAGTTCCCAATATTATTAATACCGAAAACAGGTGAATAAATCTCGCCAAGTCCATTTTTCACTAAAATAGTATTGCTTGAAATACTTGAAAAGACGTCTGGCATTTCTGGGCTTTCCGGAATAACAGTGCTCGAAATTGTATTCCAGCCAGTATTCAGATTTATTTGCAGTGAAGTTGGTTCTGTTGTAAAAGTCCTGACGTTTGACCAGTATGTTAATTCACCATTATATTCACCTCTGACCCGCCACCAGTATTGAGTATTGTTTAATAAAGGAGTTGTTGTTTGATAATATTCCATCCCTACATACTCATCAATTACTAAATCTGTAAATGTAGGATTCGTTGAAACCTGAAAATAGAAATCAGAAAGAGCTGACATCCAAAGGAAAAATGGTAAAACAGATTGATTCGTAGCATTGTTATCCGGATCTAAAAGAGCTGGTATTATTGGAAATGGATTAGGGGAGAAACCTATCATTACATTAGGTCTAAAATTGCTTAAATTAGAATTGGTATTATTATTGCAAATATTAATATTTTCATTGGTATAATCATAAATTGCACTTGTAAAACTTGTTTCTGTAAAATAAGTTGAGGCATTTGCAGTTGGAGTGTTTGGGTAATTATTGAAGCAAACATCAACAAGTATATTTGAAATCCCATCCCAATAAAAAGGAGTAACCAAATTATGGGTGTTCCAACCTAATACTGGCTGATATGAGGGATTTAGATATACTGAAGTGAATCCATAATTATCCCAGGTAGTAATTGAATTATCTATAGTCAGTTTCATTCTTATTTCAATATTAGTCAAAGCCCCGCAATTATTTACGCTTTGCACATTGAAGCCAATATCTATAATATCAAATAAACCCATAGTATTTGAAATTTCGTTTATTTCTTCAGCAGTTATTAAAAATTGCTGCCTAACTCCGCTAAAGGCATTGCCATAAGGAGCGGGGTAGCTGGTGCTGTTGTTGTATCCTGTTCCATTGCCTATTATAAAATAACTACCTGTAAAAAATGTCCAAACAGTTGACCATTCAGAATTTTGGATTTGATTATATGCTAAAACTCGCCAGTAATAAGCTGCATTAGTTGATAAATTAGTGGCAAAGATTTGAGTATCAGCAGTTAGCTGGTCAAAAACTATATCAGTAAACATATAATTTTCAGATACCTGGATATGGTAGCCATCTGCATTTTCAACGCTTTCCCAAGATAATAAAGTAGGCAAATACACCATTTCCTCCACAACAGGTGAAATCAGATTAGGAGCTTCCAAAGGAAGTTCATTTTCTGTTGTAAAAGTCCAAACTTCCGACCAAATATAATACCCATCGTCTTCAATTCCTACTCTCCACCAATACTGCGTATTTGAATCCAATTCAATAGACGACTCATAAGTTTCAACATTTACAATTTCATTAATCAATAATTGAGAAAAGTCTGGGTTTGCCGATACCTGGATATGATAGGGATACTCTGATGTAGTGCAGTTCCAAACAAATGTTGGTGTAACAGATACATTTCCGGCATTATTAATTGGGTCTATTAAATTAATTATAGGCCATGTTATTGCTCCAGTTGAAAAAAGTATATTAGGTCTAAAATTGCTTAGAAAAGCATTGGTATTGTTATTGCAAATATCTGAATTTTCATTTGAATAATCAAAAATTGCACTTGTAAAACTTGTTTCTGTAAAGTAAGTTGAGGCATTTTCAGTTGGAGCGTTCGGGTAATTACTGAAGCAAATGTCAATAAGAATATTTGAAACTCCGTCCCAGTTAAATGGCTCATCTAAAGAATGGTTGTTCCATCCAACTATTGGCTGATATGAAGAATTGGAATAATACAGGAATAAATCTTCATTATCAAACGAAGTAATCGAATTTGCATTTGTCTGCTTCATTTTAATTTGAAAATCGTTTAAAACTCCGCAATTATTTGTGCTTTGAACATTAAATCCAATATAGTTTATAAAATCCGGAAGTCCACCAGCTTCATATATTTCATCAGCAAGTATAAGGAATTGCTGTCTTGCTCCGCTAAAAGCATTTCCATAAGGAGCGGGGTAGGTATTCGTGCTGTTAAAGGAAGTTCCGTTTCCAATAATTATTGAATTACCTGTTGTAAAAGTCCATACTTCCGACCAGGGAGTAGAAATTAATGGATTAAATGCCAGAACCCTCCACCAATATTGAGTATCGAAATTTAGACCGCTACCAAGAAAACTTGCTCCAGTCAAATTGGGTTCGTCAATTACAATATTTGAAAATTCTTCGTTAGTAGAAACCTGGAGATGATAGCCGGTTGCATTTAAAAAGGGCTGCCAAACAAATTCCGGTGAGAATGGAACATTCGTTTCCCCATTTTCCGGCTGAAGTAATATAGGTAAAACTGGAACGTATTCAGTAGAAAAACTCCATACTTCCGACCACTGGCTTATTTGCTCGCCAATGCTTGCACTTGCACGCCAAAAGTATTGAACGAACTCATCAAGTCCAATGTTTTGAGGAGTTTCAAAATTTGAAAAAGTTAGTCCAGTTTCGTTAATAATTAAAAATTCAAAATCTGCGCTGGTGGATAGCTGCAAGGAATATGTTGTAGCATTTTCAACATCGGTCCAGTCAAAATAAGGGAAAAGCGATACTCCAACAGCATTGTTTTGTGGTTCGATTAAATTAGGAGCAGGAATTTGGGAAAAGAGCTTATTACCGGAAATTCCAAGTAATAATAGAGCAATAAAAAAGATTTTAAAAAACTTCATTTTTAACTCCAAAAAATTTTGAAAATATATATTGAGAATCTTCTTCTTTTTTTCTTTGTCTAATTCAATTTTTTCAATTTTTCTAATTTACAAAAAAAAACATGGTGTACAAATTTTTTTTAAAATTTTTTTTCTTTCACTAGAGTCAGAAGTTTTTTTTGACTGCAGAAAAGATTTCAAGATGGATTCTGACTTACGACTGAATGCTCATCTATTCCCTCCTTTTCTTCTTCACGCTTAACTTTCTTCCAGCGGCGTCCCTTGTAAATCAGGTAATCGTTGTATCTTGCCGGATTTGAATGGGCAAACACATTTTTGCCGATTTCGCAATATTTACTAACGATTTCGTAAATTGCATTTCCTTTGCTAATCCGTTCTGCCGCTTTGTTCGCCCGCAATTCTATCATTTCCTTCTGCTTATTTTTTGCTTCTTCAAAGTGGTTACATTCCGCTTCAAAATCGTTGAGCATAGCTTGGGTTAAACCAGTTTCAGCGAGTTCGTCTTTCACTTCATTCAAAAAAGTAACTGCTGCCCTTGCATTGTCTAACAGTTTCGCATCAGAAAAGCGATTCATACCTGAAACTCCGAAGCGTTTGTATTTACTTGATTTTTCTCCCCACTTTAAAGCAACACGCATGCCCATTTGCCTGAACGTTTTCATTAAAATCAATTCTTTTTCCAACTTCTCAACAGTTGCTTCCATAACATTTGCTTTAACGTAAGAATCAGTCGAAAATTCTTTAAATTCATCTATAAGTTCGTTCAATGCAGAAATTTTCTCTTGCGTTACACCAAAAACAAGTAACTCTGACAAATCGCGCTCAAGAAATGAACAAATCATAGAGCTAAACATAGAAAGTTTAGAATCAGTTATTAAATAATTCCTTTGCAAGACAGAATTTGACATTTTAAATTTCCTTTCATTTTCTTACAAAATATAAAAAACATCAATGAAAATTGATTTGTATAATTTAAACGTAATAAAAAGTATATTTATTGTATCATAATTATATTTAAATATAATATAATTTAATTTAAATACAATAATCAATAACCTAGAAATAATATAAATCTATTTAAAAGTAATAAAAATCTACTTAAATATAATAAAAAGTAACTTAAAGACAATAATCTTGAGCTTAAAAGTAGTAAAATGATGTTTAAAAGAAGTAAATTGAATACAATTTATTACTTTTAAACATAAAAATAATAAATTTAAATTTATTTCTATTACTTTTAAACAAATTAATATAATATTAAAATAACATTACAAATATAATAAATAAAAAAATAAAATGATTATATAAAATTTTATTATAATTAAAAATCATTATAATATATTTAATTATTAAATCAATATTATAAAGTAAAAATATGATATATTTAATTAATTCATTTCTATTTTCATAGATAACTTTTCTGTTTTCCGATATAAAAAATATGTTTTTAAAAATAAGGAATGCTAATTAGAACCTATCATTTCTTTTTTTAAAGATGAGGAAAGTGAATTAAAAAAGAAAATTTCAATATATAAAGAGGATATTTTAAAATTGAAAGAGTATATTTCTTTATTGAAGAATGAAAAAAGGGTAATGAAAGAGAAATAAGGTATAACGCAAAAATTGACATCTTAATCCAGCGCTGGCAAGGGTATATTTATTACACATCTTTAAAACTTGTTGCTATTCTACATATCCCGTAGGGATAAAATATTTGTAACAATTCTATTTTTTTTAGTTTTTTATTCCGTAGTGTAACTATTCATTGAAAACCTGATAATGAATTCTTGTCATTCTGAACCCCACGATAAAGGAAAACCTTTATTTAAATGGAGATGACATCTGTTTACAC
>CAZCHH010000020.1:11167-51926 GCA_964498585.1 uncultured Hyphomicrobiales bacterium | reverse complement strand
TTTTAATAAAATCAACAACTTACAAATATTTCAAAAAAAAGTGCGGAAAACAGGACAAATAGTAATGTCATAGGTAACCGCAGCAAGGAATGACAATTTTTAGAGCTTCCATATTGATTCTTACTTTTGAAATTAAGAATAACAATAGACTAAACAAATCTCTAATATTTTATAAATACATTTTCACATTTTTTATATCCCCGATTTTGCTATGTATTATTAAAGTAAAAAAGATTTTTATTTTATTTTTTTATTATATAAATATTTAATATTTTTATATAAAAATATTAAAAAAAATAGGAAAATATTATTCAACAAATTTCACAATCACTATGGGCTATTACCTAGACTTAAAAAAAATTTCTCTTGATGAATACAAATCAAAGCTGGAACTTGCTTATCTACCACCAAGCAGAATGATTTTAAAAGAAAATTTAAGTGTTAGATTTGATTTTCTTAAAAATGTTGGAATTAGAACCGTAAAGGAACTTCAAACAACACTCAAACAAAAAAGCAAGTTCTCAGAATTGACTAAAATTGATTTTTTTTCTGAAGAATACTTAAAAGTTTTACTCAGAGAGATTAATAGTATTCAACCAAAACCGAATAAAATTAAAGATTTTGCTGAAATTTCAACTGCTGCTGTATCGAAATTAGAAGAAATTGGAATTAAAGATACTTCTAAGCTATTCGAAAAAGTAAAGAATTCTCAAATGAGAAAAGAGCTATCTCAAGTAACAGGTATTTCTGAAAAAGAAATAATGTATTTAACCAAACTTACGGATTTATCGCGAATCAAATGGGTTAGTGCTACTTTTGCTAAGATGTTGCTCCAAGTTGGTTGCGATAGCGTTAAAAATGCTGCTGACACAAATCCAGAAGAATTATATTCAAAAATTAAGCAGATTAATAATGAAAAAAACTATTTTAAAGGAAATATCGGTTTGAATGATATGAGAATTTTCGTACTCGCAGCAAAAGAAGTACCTATTGAAATTGAATATTAATCATTTATCCATAGATTTCTCATAATGAATAATTTAAAAATTAATCTGCAAAATGTTCAAGAAACGTTATTGCTTCCTTTATGGGGAAGAGCAGTTGAATCACAAAAAGAAAAGCCATTATTGTATGATGATGTTGCATTATCAATTATGAAGAGCATTTCTTATGATTTTTCAGCGATTACAAATAATATAAGCAAATTAGTCCAAGCAACCTGGATTGCCCGAAGTATCTTTTTTGATAAAAAAATAAAAGAATTTATTTCACAACATCCTGAAGCAACAATTGTTAATATTGGTTGTGGATTAGATACAACTTTTAACAGAGTTGACAACGGAAAAATTATGTGGTTCGATTTGGATTTACCTGAAACAATAGAACTTCGCAGGCAATTCATTGCAGAAACAGAAAGACAAAAGTTTATTGCTGAATCCGTTTTTAATCAAAGCTGGTTCAATTCAATTCCAAACAAACAAAATCTTATGTTCCTATTTGCTGGTGTGATTTATTATTTTAATGAGCAGGAAGTAAAAGGTCTTTTTAATGATTTTCATAAAACTTTTACTAGTGTTGAGTTAATTTTTGATTACACTTCAGTTAGAGGATTAATGATTTCAAATAAGAAAGTTATTGAAAAAGGCGGAATGAGCAAATCTGCTTATTTAAAATGGGGTATTGATAATATTTACGATGTTGAAAAATGGGGAAACTATATTAAAGTGATAAGCACTATGCCTATTTTTTATGAACATAAGAAGAAATTTTCTTATTTAAGGAGATTAGGTATGAATATTTCTGATAAATTGAAAGTAATGTCATTAGCTCATATAAAGATTAATTAGGAATATTATGGAAAAAATAATACGCTGCCCCTGGACAACAAGTAATGAATTAATGATAAAGTACCACGATACAGAATGGGGTGTGCCTGTTCATGATGATAGAAAACTATTTGAATTTATCGTCCTTGATGCTTTTCAAGCTGGGCTTAGCTGGTCAATTATTCTAAATAAACGTTATGCTTTCCGTCTATATTTCGAAAATTTTGAACCAGCAAAAATAGCTGCATTTAATGAAGAAAAAATATTAAAATTAATCGCTGAGCCAAGCATAATAAGAAACAAACTAAAGATTAGAGCTACAATAGAAAATGCAAAAAAATTTCTGAAAATTCAGGATGAATTCTGTAGTTTCGATAAATATATTTGGAGTTTTTCAGATGGAAAGACAATCCACAATGCTTGGGAAGATTTGAAGCAAATACCAGCAAGAACTGAACTTTCAGAAATAATGAGCAATGATTTAAAGAAACGTGGTTTCAAATTTGTTGGCTCTACAATTTGCTATGCCTTTATGCAAGCTGTCGGAATCATTAATGACCACATTGTTTTTTGCTTCAGATATGATGAAATAAAAAAACTAACTTATCCTTAACTTTCGCAATGTTAGGTACTTAACGAAAGTAAAACTAAAAATCATCCTATCAACAAGTTGATAGGATGGCTGTAAAACTGTTATTTTACGGTAATACCAAACCGTTAACAATAATGTTAATATATTATGTAATTCCGAGCGTAGCGAGGAATCTCACTAGTCATTGTTTCCTCAATACTTGAGATTCCCAACTTCGTTCCGGAATGACATTTTGATTTTGCACTTTTAGTTAGCGGTTTGGTATAAGACATAATCTATCTAAAAATAGTATTTAAAAGCTATTGGCCACTTTACGCGTTCTCATATTGAGAAGGACAGGGCAAATAAGTCCTTTAATCAACTTTTCTTATTCTACTCTTGAGAAGGGTAGAGGTGAGTTTTTTCCTTAATCATATAGTTACCAATGACATCTTTATTGTTATTCTGACATATGCCAGAATACATCTTGAAAAAGCAAGTGAGCTTGCTCACTATACATTTGGGCAAGCCCAAATGCTTCATTGAAATAGCAAAATTTGAATAGCTACTGAAAAATAATATGATGGATTCTGACATCCGTCAGAATGACAGTATAAACATTATATCATCTCCTTTTAAAAGAAGCATTTTCTTTATCAGGGAGCTTATAAAGACATTTTATGTTTGCTTTGTATATTAGCAATTTAGTATAAATATTTGTTTATTTTCAATTACAGGAATAATAATCCAGTAAAGTTCGGCGATTGTTGATATTATTATTGAACAAGCTGAAATTATTAGAATTTTTTTATTCTTTTTAAAACCTGTTGGAAGAAGTAGAAGTGAAGGAATAATAAAGTGAAATATAGCTATGAAATAAAATAAATGCTGGTAAAAACCCGACATACGTATATCAAGGAAAATCATTTCCTGAGGTAAATTCCCATAAATAATGATAAGTATTTGAATATAGAAGATATAAGCCCAAAAGAAATTTATTCCGAAAATTAGCTTTCCTGCATTTTCAAGTTCATTTTCATTATCGCAAATTTTCCTTGATTTCTTTATACTTTTAATTCTTAACACAGTAATTAAAGAAATTGAAACAATATAACTAATTGAAATAAAATATATTCCCCATACAGCACTGCTCCAACTATTTTGAATAGACATCAGCAAATCAATTCCAAAAAAATTGCAGATAACAAATAAAAAAACAAGATATAAAGAAGGGTATTTTAATGTTCTTTTTGCTTTTTCATTAATTAAATAAGGAATTTTCTTTATTCTGAATGGATTGGCTTTATTTAATTTATAAAATATAAAAATAAAACTCAGGCAATAAAAAATTAATCTGAAAAGAACAAAGATATGATTATAATAAACTGATAAAAAATTGTGATTAGAGTAAATATTATCGAAGTAAATTCTAATATTTCCGATTAAAACCAAATCAGTAATTATTGGCAAGAATAAAATAATAAGCAATAGTAATTCTATTTTTGCAGATTTTATTGCAATTTTCTCAATATTTTCGCTCCATTTCGCTTGGAAAAACTTTTGAAATAGCAGAAAAGTTAATGTTCCAATAAATATATTTGAAATAAAAGCAACTAATATGTAATAAATTGAAAATAGCATTACTTCCCCTGAAGAAATCTGACATAATGAACAATGCACCAGCGGTCTTCGGGAACTAATTTATCTCCAACACCAAACATAGCATTTTGCCCAACTGTTATTATGTGGAAAATTCTTTCGTCAACTAATCCCATTGTTTCTTTTCTCAAATAGCTTGGAGGGGCTGGAAATCCTTCTTCTTCTTTAGTGAGTTTTGGTTTCGTAATAACTAATCCGTTTGCATTTCCCTTTTCGCCATGACAATAAATACAGAAAGTTTCAAATTTTAATTTTCCTCGGCTTAGCACTAAGTCACTTCTTTCAAGAGGATTCTTTAAATTTGAAACAGCTTCATCAAATTCTATTTGGGAGTAAGTATATTTTTGTTTATTAAATGCTCTTGCTCTTGCATCAGGAATGAGTACTGTAATACTATCTTTTAAATGAGCATTTATTTCCTGTGGCTTTGCCCTGTAATTCAAATCCATATCTGAAAACATTTCAAATGGTTCATTTTCAGAAAAACCCGGTATCTGGTTGAATCTTATCAATAAAACATAAAGCAATAATAAAAAAGGAACTATAGCCAATAAAATATTAAATATTTTCTTAATAAATTTCATCTAAATTTAATTCTTTTAAAAAAATATAATATCAATTTAAAAAATTTTTGTGAAATAATAAGTGAGTTTTGTTTTTCAGGTCATACAAGTAACAAGTTTTTAGTATCATATTACCTTGAAGAATAAGTCATCAGATGACTGGCAGTCATCCGATGACTAAATAGTTTATTTCCTTAAATGTAAAAGTCTTTGTTTATATATGTCTTGGAGTTATTCTACCAATATATTACTCCTACTGAGTAATTGGAAATAAAACCATTTTCTAGCAACTTTTCATCCTTAATCTCATCAGATTACTCACATTAATTGGATAAATTATTTAGGAAAATTAAAGAAAGAAAAAACAATCAATTAAAGATTAAATCTAATAATCCAGTAACTTAATAACCCAATAACTTAATAACCCACTTTAAAGAAAAATTAACTTGGTGGATTCCATGAACCTCTTTTCCATTCTTTTAGTTCAATAACTACACTACCAACGTAAACATTCATTTTAGCTTTTATAGGGACGTGCGCCTCATCGTCAGAAAACCAACCTTCAAATTTTCCACTTAATCCATAAATACCTTCCCAATCTGCCAGTCCAGTAAAATATAAAGTTTTAATAGGTTTTTTATATGCAGAAATATTGACAGTTTCCTGTTTCCCCATAAAATTTATAGTAGTAGAACAAGTATCTTTGTAAATTATAGTAGGAATTTTTATAGTTCTTTTCAAATTTGCGAATTTTCTGGCAAGAAATAAAATCGAAAGTCCTTCGCTCCACTTTTTATTTGTTTTAATAGTGTTATTAAATTCGAGTTCATTGTTTTTCGATTGTTTATTTTTGATTAAACCTTTTGTATAATCAAATTCAATTTCTTGTTTATTTCGGTTATTATTTGATTTTACATTTCCAATAAATTTATATGAATAAGTGGCAGAGGGGTCGAGCCAGCTTTCGAAAACACTTTCCAAATCAACAAAAGGTATTCCCTTGTATGAATTCAAATATCCCTTAACTTTGAATGCTTTTTTTCCGTTAAAATCAGTTTCTTTTTCAGTAACAAGTTTAATGCTTCCTAATTTAATTCCAAGAAAAGTAACTTCATAGAACAACTCTTCCCCAATAAAAAGCATATCTTGTTTGGCAATTGAAAAATTTAACGACAATAGTAAAGCAAATACGACAATTAAAATTCTTTTCACAATATTTTCCTTAATTTTCATTATTCTTTAATTAGAAAAATTTCTTTTAAATAGACGAAAACTAATAAAAATTGTTTTTAAAACTTAATTGACATCTTTAATATTATATTGTCAAGCAAAGGATTTAATTTATTTTTCAGTAATTCCTGATATTCAAGCAATTTCTTTTCTACTAAAGTTTTATCTTCATCTTTATGAGATACAATTCTAATGAAGGTTTTTCTGCTTCTATCGATAAAATAATCATCAATCCCAACTAATTGTAGAACATTTTCAACAAATCGGGCTTCTTCCTCTGATTCCACGGCAGCAAATTCAATCCAGAAATAGCATGGCGGACCGGGGCAGCCCATTTCATTATCTTCTTCGCTTTCTTTAAATTGAATGTCTAAATCGACCACTTCAACAGGCACCGGAGGCAATGGAATTTCTTCTTCCTGTTTAATCCTTGATTTCTTGAATCTATCGCCACAGGGAGAAACTGTGAAACCGTTTTTTATGTCTTCAGTGTTTATTACATCTGCATAAATCATTACACGACGGCTAAATGGCTGATTATCACAACCTTCAGGAACAAGAGGAGCATTTTTAAATTTCTCATTTGTAACAAAATTTCGCAATACGACTGGACAAATTGAATTTATACTATCAATACCAATTGCTTTAAGTTCAAAAACATCGTAAATTTCTTTTGTATTGCGTAAATCCCTGTATGCTTCTGAATATTTCTTAAGTCCCTCATCAATAGTTTCCATTGTATAGTATGAACGAAGCATTGAAAGTAAATAATTGCCTTGCTGCACTCCATAAGCCATTGGAAAAGGTTTACCGGCTTCATCAATCAAATTCGGTTGCTTCATCATTGTTCCTTGCTTAATAATTGTTTTTTTGTCCGAACTATTTTCGTAATATACAATGTCAGAATCGCAGGTATAAAGAGTTTGTTCTTCATTAGGAGTAGCCCTTAAACGGCAGGGGTCAGTTAATCCGTAAATCACAATTCTTAAAATTTGGTTCTGATAGCATTTGTTAAGCAGATTCAAAACACTATCAATTTTCGGATAAAATTCATTATTCAAAAAATTTGAATTAAGCTCAGCTACAGAAGCATAATCATAATCATTTAAATCAATAAAACGGGAATTTTCTAAACAGCCGTTATTTATTCGTTTTTTTAATATAGATATATTCTCATTTGTTGTAGGCCACCAATAACCAGTAACAAAAAAAGCAAGTCCGGTTGAATATTCAAATTTGATTTGCTTGGGAATTTTTGGTTTTGATAAGCAATTCAATGTTACGCTTAGCATTTCATCTTTGTAAATTTTTTCTGGTGTTATTAAAACTACTTCACCGGAATTTATTTGTTCGCAATCATCACTCTTTTTTTCAAAGCTAAAAAGATACGCAGAGTTTTCATCTGCTTTGTAGTATTCATCAGATTTTGCATATAAAATATTTGAAGCTGGTATTTTTTCTAAAATATCTAATTTTTTTTGATTTATACTATTTAGTTCTTCTGAATACTCTTTAATAGCTAATTTGTTCTTTTTATCGTCAGAATCTAATTTCCTTAAGCTATTTTCGATTATAGATTTTCTGACTGTCAGTTCCTGGAACTCTGATGCAATATTTTTGGAGATTTTAGTAATTGTTATATCCTGTTGTCTCAAATTTTCTATATCAATAGTATCGTTTCCAGCAGTTAAACTAATCAAATTAACATTAGCAGAAATATAGAGTACAGGTTTGGGTGGCGGGATACATTTTATAGTTTGCGGAACTTCAAAAAAGTAGAAGTCATATCCGCCTTCATTTTGAATGAGCGAATCTGATACAGAGGTTTCACATGGGCATTGACGCTCATCTCTGGCATTTGAAAAGCTGTGCCTTTTCCTGCTCCAAGGCATATTGAACCTATCAGATGAAAAATAAATATATTCTCTTCCGCTACCAATACTTATGGGATTTGGAATATATGGAAAAACCTCATCAAAAATACTTGTATTAATCGAAGTAACATCATCAAGACTATTTTCGAACTCCGATAATAGCTTAGGTAAATGTTGGATTTCTAACTTGAGTTCACGAAAATTCACTCTAATTTCAGAATAATACAAATCGAAATTGTCTTTTTTATCGAAATTTGTTTCGCTTGTCCGGTTGGAAGCAAAAAGAAGTTTGGGCTTAGAGCAAAGGCAATAAACAAAAGGAGAAATTTCATCTGCTTTTGAATTAATTTTTGTTAAAGTGTCGAATTTTAAAATTCTGTTGTTGTCAAGAAAGCAATAGTATAAATTTATGTCAGTAGCAGAACTTGTACTTAAATTGCCGTTTTGATTTCGCACAAACGGAGATGTCCTGTCCGAAGCCCATACTAAAAGTGAAATAATGCGATTGTTTCTTATAGTATCCCGAACAATGCAGGGATGGGAATCCCAAAAAATAGAGTTTATTGGCTCTGGAAGTGCCTCGAATTGATATTTTCCTTTTACTTTATTAAACTCAAAAATATCTGTTCCGCCTACATTACCACTAATATTCAGTTCCTTATGTTTTGCAAAAGTTTCAGTTATTGGATGTGAAAAGGAAACGTAACCCGAACTATCTGTAATTAAAGTAACTTGTTCCAAATTTTTTGTCAGTGCTTCTATTACTTCTTTATTTTCATCATTCGGCTCGATAATACTTTCTATAAAGTCTTTTGAATTAATTAATTTTCTACTGCGGTTTTCTGAATTTTCAACTTCCCTATCGTAAGATACAGCAGAATTACCGAATACATCTGGAATAGCAACCAAGGAAATCTGATTAAGAGAATCATTCATTTTACTTTCGGGATAAATTAAATTATAATTCCCTTCTGGCAACGTTTTATGAATATTTTTTTCAGATGTGCAGGCAGCAAGTAAAAGGAAAGCAGCTAACAGCAATATATATTTATTTGTTTTCATTTCTTTTCTGATTAAATTAAACATAATTATTTATTACCTAAGCTAATACCAATTCGGAAATTCCAAACATCTAATCTTCTTATAGAAAGCTGCTCATCAAGGGGAGGAGCAAGCAAACGCTGTCCTACAGCAAGTGAACGATAGCCAATATCAAAAGTAAAATTGAACAAACAAGATGGAATAGGAGCATCAATTCCAATCCCAAAACCATACGAAAGTGGAAACCCAAAATTTGAAATGCAATTAGTTGAGTTATTTGGTTGGTATGCTTTATTTCCTATATAGTCAAAAGTTGTTTTGTCAATTGCAGTGCCGAGCAAACCGTAAACGTAAGGATTCATACAAAGGAAGGGGGCAAATTTATGTTTTCCGTAAAGAGCAAGAAGTGGCTTGTTTTCTTTTGTATTGTCATAATAATTATTAACTTCAAACCATGGATTATAAAGCAAACCTATTTGTGTTTGATTAAAACGAAAGCCGGCTGCTGCTTCGAAATGTTTTACGTTACGGTATTTAAAATCTGCCTCAAGAAATTGATAATCTGAAAAAATGCTATTGATATAATTTAATTCAAGGAACCACCAATCAAGCTGGCATTTCGGGCAGTTAATTTCAAGTTCCAAATCGTAATCTACGTTTAAATTCCCGCAGGGGCAAGGTATTTCTTCAGGGCAGGGAACATAAATTGAATCGACTTTTACTGTGCTAATAGAATTTGGAAGAAATGGGTCATTTGATTTTTCAAATAAGTTAATATTCTGATATTCATTCATTGGATAATCATCAATTTTCTGTCCAATAAAAATAATATCTTTAATATTAATCCTCTCAATTTGTTTGTCATCTGCTTTTTTATCCAAAAAGACAACAAAAGTATCAACAACAAAAATATCATTATTATTCGGTGGGCAGTTAAGTCGCCGAGCGCGTTTTTCTACTTTTAGCACAGTACCTTCCAAATAATAAGAATTGCGCTTTTCTTTAGAATTAGGCAAAGTACTGTATTTATCAGTCAGAGCAACAGAGGAGTCAATGCGAATAATATCATTGCTCCGAGTAATACTCTTTTGTGGATGAGAGCAGGCACTTAAAACAATGATAATGAACAAAATCAGTAATGGCAATTTTTTCATAGACATATTCCTAAAGATAATCCAATAGTAATGTATTGAAATGTTTCACGGTCGCTGTCTTTCAAAATAAAATTCGGAAGATTGTATTTTATATCGAAATCCAAAGAAGCGCATCTGCTAAACATTTTGAAACCATAGCTGGCTCCAATATTTGCATAACCACCAATACCAATAGGACTTAAATCGTCTTGCCCTTCAATGTTGCTAAAAGTAAGCCCCGGACTCAGATACAAAGCTAAATTACCTTTGTAATCATTAATTTCAGTTTCATTGTATATTACAAATTTAACATTGGGCGAGAAGGTAAAAATGTTTTTTATATTTTCCGCTACGTTTTCTTTATTTTTTATTATAAGATATTCGGCATTTGCACCGAACCAGAAATAACAAAATCGTCTGCTTTCTACTTTAACCTGAATTCCCATTGCATTCGAAATTACATCTTTGAAATCAGAAGTCGGCAGAGCATAATCATAACCAATTAGAAAATATGTGTTTGCTTTAGTGTTTGATAATGCTAATGCAAAAAATATTGCAATGATTATTAGATTTTTAATTTTTAACATATTTACCTCAATTTTTTTCATATTTTCTATTTTAAATACATATTATATCACTAATATAAAAATAAAAAAGAAATATTTAGTTACAAAAATTATTTTCTCTTTTTTAATTCATAACAAAAGAGATTTGGTATCTCACCTTAAGCAATTCCCATTTAAGATTTATACCAAACCGCTTACAATAATAGCAATATATTATGTCACAAGTCATTGTTTCCTCTATACTTGAAATTTCTCATTTCGTTTCGAAATGACATCTTTACTTTTGTCGGTCATTCTGAACGAAGTGAAGAATCCAGAGAATAGTGGTTAAAAGAAATTTTTCTGGATTCTTCACTTCGTTCAGAATGACTTTGTTAAGTGATGTCATTCTCTATTTAAATAAAGCACTTGCTTTATCTTGGGTTTCGAAATGACATTTTGATTTTGCACTTTTAGTTAGCGGTTTGGCATTATATATTTGCAACAGGAATAGTCCTTGACTATGCTTTTCCCGTTAGGGATTTGAGATTCATAATTCCGCCCGGAGTGCAGGATTTAATATCTTCTCTACAACATTTAAAATAGCAACTTAAATTATACCATTAATGCAATTCAAAAGTATTCCTTTGTTAATTTCACAAAATGATTTAATTTAAATAAATTTAGTAAAGGATTATTATTCATTTTTATTTCTTTTTATGAAAGCTAATTTAATCATACTTTGGGCTGCAAGAATAAGCAGTATAGTTTCGTTTATGATAATATCATTCATTTTTATTGGTGAGGGTTTCAATCCAACTGCAATAGAAAGTAATGAATTAGTTCTTTTCATTTTTTTCCCAGTTTAAGTAATAATTGGTTTTGTTATTGCATGGACGAAAGAACTTATTGGAAGCATAATTTCTCTTTTAGGATTAGTTGCATTTTATTTATTTCATTATTTTTCATCAGGAATTTACCCAAAAGGTTCTGCTTTTTTAATATTCACAATCCCGGCTTTCCTTTTCTTGTTACATTATATATTGCTTATAAATCTATTAAAGAGAAAAACCGAATAAAATTTTTACATTTTTCTCATAATAAAGAATTAAAAAATAGCTCATTTTTTAGTAATTTTACATTTTATTTATAAAAAAATTTAAATAATCTTTTAAAAGAAAACTATGAACGGAATTAAATTTGATAGAGCAGCGGATATTATAAAAAATTGTGAGAATAAGAAAATAGCTGTAATTGGTGATATAATGCTGGACAGGTTTTTTTGGGGCGCCGTTTCGCGTGTTTCTCCAGAAGCGCCTGTGCCAGTTGTTGATTTAGAAAACGAAACCTATCATCTCGGCGGAGCAGCCAACGTTGCTAATAATTTGAAATCGCTTGGTATTAATGCTATGCTTTGTGGTGTTCTTGGAAATGATGAAGCCGGGCTTATATTTAAAAAAATTATTGAAGAAAAAGGCATTGCATCCGAAGGGCTTTTTTTTGAAATAGGCAGACCTACAACAGTAAAAACGAGAATTATCGGTAATAATCAGCATATTGCCCGATTAGACAAAGAAGCCCGCGATTTTATTAATCAGGAAATTGAAAAGTATTTTATTGATTTTATTCAAAATCAAGAAAATTTAGCTGGTATTATTTTTGGCGACTACGATAAAGGTGCAATAACAAGGAACCTTATTTCACAAGTAATTTCTAATGCAAATAAACGAAATATTCCAGTATTTGTTGACCCAAAATTTAAAAATTTCTTTAATTACCGAAACGCAACAATTTTCAAGCCCAATCGTAAGGAAGCAAGCGTAGCATTAAATTTTGAAATCAAATCAATTGAAGACGTAAAAGCTGCCGGTAAAAAGCTATTGGACAAAATTGAATGTAAAAATGTCCTGATTACTCTTGGTTCTGACGGAATGCTGCTTTTTGAAGGAAATGGAAATATTATGCTTATTCCAACAAAAGCGCGAATGATTTCAGACGTTTCAGGAGCCGGAGACACAACAATAGCAACTTTAGCTGCTTCCATTGCTGGTGGTGCTTCACTTCAGGAAGCTGCTATTATTGCTAATTATGCTGCCGGAGTCGTATGCGAGGAACCCGGCGTAGTGTCTATTCAAATTGAAAAATTACTCAATTCGATTAATAACAGAAAGTGATATTAATTGAGTTGTTGAATCTACTGCATTGCAAATTTTAAAGCTATTTTAATCAGTTTTTCGGCTGTTAAATCTTTATCTTTTAGGTCTGAAGCTGCCTGTCGCACTGCCTTTTCTGCGAGCTGCCTTGAATAGCCGAGTGTGGTTAATGCAGAAATCGCCTCCTGTCTCAGTAAATTGGAACTATCGAATGAAGTCAGTGTAGTAGTAGTGCCAATAGAAAACATTTTATCTTTCAATTCGAGCAGCAAACGTTCTGCAGTCTTTTTTCCAATACCGGGAAGTTTTTGTAATGCAAGCAGATTTCCGGAAATAATATAATCCTTAAATTTTTCAACTGAAACCGAAGAAAGAATGCCCAAAGCACTTTTCGGACCAATTCCAGAAATGGAAATAAGTTTTTTGAATGCTTCCCTTTCTTCATCTGTTGCAAAACCGAAAAGTTGCAATGCATCTTCTTTTGGAATGAGCAAAGTATGTATTGAACATTCTTCGCCCTGAGACGGCAGCACTTCTGAAGTATTGACTGAAATGAAGCAGAGATAACCAACTCCATTGCAGTCAATAACTACTTCAGTAGTGCTTTTTGTAAGCAAAATCCCTTTTAAATGTGCTATCATTTTTCTAACCGAATTCTTGAGTCAACAACGATTATTTCATCTTCAACTGCAATGAGTGGATTTAAATCTAATTCTACAATTTCAGGAACTTCTTTAAGTAAATTAGATAAATTAACGATGATTTCAGCAAATTTGTTTTCATTAATGCCTTTTTTACCGCGAACACCTTTGAAAAGTGGATATGATTTTAAACTGCGAATCATATCCAATGCTTCAGCATTTGTGATTGGAGCGAGAGCAGCAGAAAAATCCTTGAATACTTCAATGAAAATGCCACCAAGCCCACAAAGTATGATGTGTCCGTATTTCTCTTCTTTTTTTGCACCAATGAAAAGTTCTGTTCCTTTTTTCAGCATTTTTTGAATTAGAACGCCAGTTGCATCTTTAATTTTGATTAATTCCTCAAAAGCGTTTTTTGCTTCTTTCTTTGTAGAAATGCCGAGCCGCACTCCACCTACATCAGTTTTATGAATAGGACCTACAACTTTCATTACTACGGGAAAATCAATTTCGTTAATGAATTCGAGCGTTTCTTCTAAATTTGAGCAGGTTTTTTCCTGAATAAGCGGAATACTGGCAGCGTTCAGTAATTGATAATTCTGCTCCGGAGCTAAATATCCGCTTTTAAATTTTTTCTTTATTGCACTAATTGTTGAAGTGTCAAATTTTGGTTTTTGAACCTCATCATCGAAGAAATTCATCTTTTGAATTTTAGCAATTGCCTGTCCAAGCACAACCTCGTCTTCAAAAGCAATGCCACCGAGCGATTTGAAATGCTCAATTTCTTTTCTTGCTACGTAAACTGAAGGAAGGCAGGGCAAAATTGGCTTTTTGCTGGTTTGGATTTTTTCGTATAAAAGACTATATACATCGGTAACATCGCTAAGACCGGTTGTGCCGAAGATTACAACAGAAGCGTCAATGTTGTCGAATTTTTCGTCCACATAATCAAGGATTAAGCCGAGATGCTCGGCAGTGCCTGTTGCAAGGAAATCAATAGGATTAGCAACAGAGGCGCCATGGAAAAGCTGGCTCAAAAGTTCTTTGCTGTGCTTATTCTGAATATGTGGGACGTTCATACCTTCTTTTGAGAGAGCGTCAGTAAGCATTACGCCGGGTCCGCCAGCGTGGGTAATTACGGCAAAGTTGTTACCATTAATTTTTTTATGAGTGAAAACGCCCGCAACGTAAAGTAATTCTTCTTTACTATAGCAGCGAACAATTCCCGCTTTTTTAAAGAGGACGTCAACAGCAAGGTCAGAGCCGGCAAGAGCTCCTGTATGTGAACTAACAGCACGCGAGCCGGCTTCGGTTGTGCCAGCTTTAATCGCTGCAATTCTGCATCCTTTTTTAATTAAAGAGCGGCAATGTTTGATTAAAACGTTTGGTTTGTCAACTTTTTCGATATATATCAGTTTTATTTTTGAACTTGTCTTTTCGTCAAAATTTTTGTCCCAGTATTTAATTACGTCTTCTACTCCCATCTGGGCGCTGTTTCCAACTGAAAAAATAGAACTGAAGCTAATGCCAAGAACTATTGCTTTTTCTAAAATGAAGCAGGCAGTAGCACCGGAGCCGGTAACAAAATCGCATCCAGTCGGTTCAAGGCGGGGGAGAGGACCTGCAAATACTCCGCAGTAAAAGGGAGTTAAAACGCCAATGCAATTAGGACCAATCAGGCATCCTTCGTATTTGTTTACAATTTGGACGAGTTCGTCTTCTATTTTTTTGCCTTCCTCACCAATTTCGCTGAAGCCGGCAGAAAGCACAATAAACGCTTTCGTTCCTTTTTCGCGGGCTAAAAATTCTACAGTTTGATTTACATATTTTGATGCAATGGCTATAATTGCCAAATCCACATTTTCAATCAAATTCAAATCCTGCGAGCAGGGAATGCCTTGTATTACTGTTTCTTTGGGATTTGAAATGAGGATTTTGCCTTTGTAATTGCCGACCAATAAATTTTTAATTACCTTGCCGCCGGGCTTCGATACATCATTTGAGCCACCAATTACGATTATTGATTCGGGCTGAAGTATTTGCTTATTTATCATATTTTTTCTATTTATTTTTTTAAAAATATAAATATAAGTCAAATTATGGAATTGAAAAAATTAATTATTCGGTTTTCGGTAGTCGGTTTTTAGTTACTGGTCATCGAGCGTAGTCGAAATGACCAATTATAAAGGATACATTTCCGCGTCATTCTGGTCAAAGTATTGCAAAGATTTCATACAGCAATACAAAGTTCTGCATCAGTAAGATTATAATTTCTTTGTTCTTGAATAGAAGACATAATAATAAACTCCATTATTTATTTAAACAAATTAGAATTATTAATATCAAACTCAAAATATTCAATAAAAACACAAAAGAAAATATTATCAATAGCAGGAAAATGATTAATAAACATTCTTATTGCACATTCCACTCATCTTATTGCTCGTTCCACTCATCTTATTGCACATTCCACTCATCTTATTGCACATTCCACTCATCTTATTACTCGTTCTACTCATCTTATTACTCGTTCTACTCATCTTATTACTCGTACCACTCGTCTTATTGCTCATTCTAATCATCTTATTACTCATACCACTCATCTTATTGCTCATTTATCACGTTCAGAAGCAGGTAATTCGACTTAAAACGCACTATTACAGCGATACGAAAAAGGAATAAGCCCTTTATTTCCATCTAAATATAAAACAATGTAAAAATCAATAGTAACAATTAAGAAAATTTTTTAAACAAAGCAAGAGATATTTTATTTTTTGAAAAAATTTTGGTTTGAGGGGGAAGATGGACTCCACCTCCAAGTGGAGTCCATTTATTTACTTTCTATTTTTTCCCTCCTTCCCAAATTGAACTTGGGAAGGAGAAGTATTAAGCATTATTTTACAATAACAACTCTTTTTGCTTCCATTCCGCCTTCCCATTTAAATAAGAAATAATAAACTCCACTTGATATATTATTTTTATTATCATAATGAATTTTATTTAGACCTAAGGAAGCAACATTTTTATAAACTCTATCTACATAATTACCTAAATTGTCAACTAAAATAATTTCTAAATAAGTATCAGTAGGTGATGAAAAATAAATATCCGTTGAATTTGAGAATGGATTTGGTTGAATTTTTGTTATTTCAAAATTATTAATGTAATCATTGATGCTGTTTGTAATACCATCAACACATTCAATTCCAAATGATTTTTGGACAAAGCCAAGCAAATTCATTGAACCAATTAATATTTCATCATCTTTATCTTTTCCATACAAATGATTTATTGTAGGATGTTCCTTATAATCTGTGCTATAGTTATCTTTATTTTCAAAATTATCTAATTTATAATCAATTAATAAAGTTAAAAGTTCATCTTCAGTTTCTGCTTTTGTAGTTAATAAAAGATTTCTCAGGTTTGATTCATTACTTGCAATTTCAAATATATGTTTATATATTGCAATCGTTGAATTTAAATCTTCTTCTTTTATTGATTTTTTATTAACAATATAAGATGGATTATAATTGATGGTTGGTATTTCATCGCAATCAATTACTGGACCACCTTTTACGGCTTCAGGTCCACCAGCACTATATAAATTACATATTAATTCTGGAGTATTAATTGTAACATCACCACAACAATTATACTGGTCTTCAATATATTCATTTATTAAATCATAATTAGTATATGCTGCTACTAAATTTCTTACTCTCGGTGCGGCATAAGCTGGTAAAAATTGATTGTGGTCAATATTAATAGTTCCATAAAATGAAGGAGTTTCTCCGGAATATCTTAAATGATATGTTGCATATTGTGAAAACTTATTGTAACCGCAATTAAGATAAAGAGTAGAATTATATTTGCTTATATTGATATCTGCAGAAAGGAGTATTTCACATTGTTTTGTTATAAATGGATTAACATATCCACTTAAATTGGCTGGAAATTGAGTTATAGAAAATTCATTTCTTCCATAAATTGTTAACAGGTTATTTTCGATAATATCATTTAATCTGATAATTGTATTATTTGTATTTATTCCCTGTAAATATTCATTGAATGTATTGTTCCTTAAACGTTGCTCCAAACTTGAAGTTGCAGAATAACCTATTCTTACTTTATAGTATATATTATTAAATGCTTTACCATATAAAGAATTATCTCTTACACTTCCGTATTTTACAATATTATAGTTGTTGTTGCACAAATATGTATTTGAACCAAAATCATAATCACCAATACCACATCTGTTAAAAGTAGAGTAAAATATTTTTACCTCACCACAATCAAAAGTCGAAGTTCCAAATTCTAAATTTTGAAAGTTTGAATTTATAAACTCTACTGTCTCATAACCTTCAACAATTGCACCTGCTGTTCGATATTCAATTTTATTGTAATTATTAGGGTCATTTACAGGCGGTTCAGGCGTAGAATGGTCCATAAATACACAATTATCAAACTGAACAATTGAAAAATAAGGATTTGAACAGGTTTGACAATTGTCATATCTTAAGGAAATTAAGTAATCAAAATTAAAATATGGATTTGTTATTTCAGTCTTTGAAAGAAAATCTACATTTTCTATAGTTCCTCTAATTGGAATATTGTAAGCATTTATACTAACATTTTTTAAAATCGCATTCTTCAAATCCAAACCATACTTTGAAGAGTCTGCGCAGTCTCCTTTCATATAAATTGTTGGTTGTTTTTGTATAAATTCAAAAGAGGTATAATCTTCAAAGTCCTGTGGTTTGCAATTATCGCCTAATTTACCAATGATTTCTGGTTTTGTAGAAGTGCTATCGTTTAAAATATTTAAATGACCGTTTATATATTGCTCTGGATTTTCTAAAGATAATATTGAATTAGGATATAAGTTGACTGTTCCACCGGGTTCAACATTTAATTGCTTGATTTTGGCTACTGCACCTGAGTCTAAATTAAGAACTGCTCCGTCTTTAATGTTTAATTCTAAATTTAACTCTACAACTGCTAATTTATCAATATTCATTTCTGTACCACTATTAAGGACTACTTTTCTGCCTTCAATTCCAGTTATGCTTGTTGCGTGTTTCATTGTTACTACTGTGTTAATTGCACCACCTTGCATAATATTAAGATTTTTTTCACCATTAAGTTCAATACTGCTTCCGGGATACATTGTAAAACTTTTCCATGCGTATATATAACCTTTATTTATTACTTTTACATTGCCATATATTTCACCTACAATTCCGTCTAAACCATTAAAGCTAATGCAACCAGGTATATCAAAAGTTGGTACATCGTCTATTGTTGATTCTAATATTACATCTCCAACTCTTAATTTACCAGTTATCTCAATATCTTTTATATACCCTTCAACTAAAATTATTCCTGAATTTTCTGGACCCGTTGCTGATGTTGTTATATAATGACAGGCATTCGGTTGGTCTGATATTAAAATACCATCAATGGCTAATATACAATCGGTAGGTACTGTTATTACTGTTCTTTCTGCTGTTGTATTATTAATTCTGGTTATTCCCTGGTTATTGTGAAATTCACCCGGTAACGATGTTCCTCCCCAATCTAAAACGTTGTAAGGATTTGCGTCTAATGAATATGTAGGACCTCTAAAAGATGGCAACTCAAAATCTAATGTGCCTTCTTTTACTTTTGAACCCCAATGCATCAACTTTTTACCTGAAGGATTTACGTAACCTCTTGAATCACCATTTCCATCTGCACTTGCAAAAACTAATGTATAAACTGGCTGGTTTAATAAATATTCATATTCGCCTTTTTGACGTATGGTGTGCGCCAAAGCTCTGAAAGCATTGACTTTGCCAAAGCCGACTCGCTGCGCCCAAGTCCTTTGCAACTTATCATTGTGTTGAATTAGATAGTAGGGCTGTGATGGCTTTTGAACAAAGTTTAATTTTCCAGCACACCAAAATGGCTCCGGTGTTTCTCCGTCATCTTCAATCTTTTTTGTAGTAAAAGTTAAAATATCGTAAGCTGTTCGTTGAACATCAACTCCATTTACTGGATATCTATCATTTTCATCTAAAGTAACTCCAAGATAATTGCTTACACTGTTCATTAAACCTACTATACCATTTACTTGAGGAACTGCCTGTGAAGTTCCGGATACATCAAGATTGTAAAAAGTTGGACTATCTGTAGCGGTAGTTAAATGACTGCCTGGTGCAACTACATCCATATATGCCTGCTTCTTCTCTGCAACTCTTTGTGTTGAATCTGGGTTTATGCTAAATTTATTAACACCGGGTGAAAACATCCAGCCCGGTATGAATTTCTCTTTTCCTTTAGAAGCAGGTGGTGCTACTTGATTACCACATTGCCAGGAATCACAATTTACATCGTATAAATCACCTTCCATTATTCCACCTACTGCAATAACTTTGTAGTCTTTTGTTGGGTCGTTTACATCAGGGATATAAACATTCGCACCTTTTCCATCTGGTATTGTATTCCAATATTTATATTTACAATGTATTGAATTAGATGGTATACAAGTAGGTTCACCAAAATAATCTGATTCATAACCACTTCCGTCGCATTTACATTTAGGATATATACCATTGCTCGCTGCTCCAAGAACCACAATTCCACTATCTATCAACTCTTTATAGTCACTATAATTAGTTACCCATGCCATACTAATGCTAAGAGTATTTATTCTCTTTGTAATACCATTTACTTCAAGGTCTGTATCATATAAATAATATTCATTCTCTGGATAGTTATTGCCATAAAAAGCCATGCCTAAACAATCTGGGCAAGTGCCTACAAGACCTCCTTCAGCCGGCTGCATTTGGCTATCGTTATTTCTTTTTGCTATTGCCATAGATAAAACAGTTAAACCATGGTCACCATTTTTTCCAGAACTTGCTCTACTCGGTGGATATGTATATCTATTTTTCCCATCGCCAAAATTATTGTCATTATTATTTAAATATATCCAATTACCTATGGGGTCTCCTATACTCGTTTTAACTGGAAGGTCTGGATGTGGTGTATAATCAAGTCCAAAATAATCATAAACACTTAAAACAGTTTCCCTGTTCCCAGTGCTAATTTCCCAAGCTAAAGGCAGATTTAGAGAGTAAATGTTCCAGCCAAAACCTAATTTATGAAAATTCATATCATAAAATGAATCAATGTTTTGATATTGAATATCAACTGGTTTTGAACTTGGCTTTAAAGTCCTGTCATTAGGCACGTAAATAGGAAAATCTGGATAATAAGAAAAATCTATAACATAGTTTGAAATTTTTGTAAAATATTCAATTACGCTATCAACATTTATAATTTCATCAAAAGTAATGTGAAAATATTTATCTTTATTAATAGTATAAAATTCTAATAAATCGTATTGTTTATCAAAATAAAACTTTCCAAATTTTTGTTCAATTTTTTTTAACTGTTCTTTCTTATAAGAAAATTCTGGTTTTATTGAATTTATATAAAATGTGTCTTTTAAAATTTCACTTAAATCAAAAATATTATCGTCAATTTTAATTATGTATCCTTTGGTTGCATATACTCTTCCTCTGAAATTTTTACAAAATTCTAAAACATCAGAAATACCAGTTGTATCAATATAAACTCCCGTTCCTTCAAATCCTTCTAAAAAAGTTTCGGCTTCGCGGTATTGACAAAATATATTATATGGTAAAAATCCAAGTATAGTTATTAAACTAAAAATCAAAAATTTTTCTTTCATAAACCTTCCTACCTCGCTATTACCAATTTTTCAACATACTTATTATCTATTATTATAAAATAAACTCCTGTATTTAATTCACTTACTTTAAATGCAATTTGTTTGTTTGAATTGAAATTTCTGATTTCTTCTAAAGAAAATTCTTTTACTACTTTACCATTTGAATTAGTAACCTTGAGGGAATTAAAATGCTCTGTTATACCTAGATGAACTGCATCACTTGCTGGGTTTGGGTATAACTTTATATTTTCATTTTTTTCGTAAACTGATTCTAATAAATACCCAAAATATGATAAAAATTCACATTTAAATCCATCAATATTAAAATTATTAATAATTTCCTCTGTTTCATAAGAATTCACTATATTTTCAAAAGAAATGTAAAATACTTTTAAATTATTTGTAATATTTGAAAAAGTTCTATATTTTAATACTCCTTGATAAAACCTTATTTCTCCTGTTAAATTACTAATAGAAAGAAGTGAATCCTTAATTTGACTTAAGTCCTGTTTAATATCATTAGCTGTAAAAAATTTTAAAGTATCCATATTGTAATTAGTTGTATCAAAAGGAAAATAAGGAAATTCGAGCATAAACAATTCTTTGGTATAGTACCTTTTTTCATATTTTAAGAAGTGTTCGTACATAATATGCGTAAGGCTTAGTGAATCAGGTTCAAAAGGTTTTCCATTAATATCAGTTAAATTGCAAGTATCAATAAAAACCTCGGTAGTAATAATATCACCAGTACTCAAACTATCGAAAAATTTATAAGTTAATTCAACATTGCAATTAGCAGTAGCATTAAACAGGCAGCTTGGGTCAACTCCTTTCGCAGTGTTGAAGGAGAACCACATTAAAACAAACAGAAAAATTAGCTTTTTCATTGTAAGCTCCTTTAAAATAAATAAATAAAAAATTAATTAATATCGTCCGCATTTTGCGGTTTGTTTGGAAATATAAAATTGAATTGGCAATGGGATACACCATTGTTATTTGGTTTGTGGGGCTTTTTCGCCCCTTATAAAGGGAATTTTAGTTCCATAGCGTTTCTCTTAATTTTTGAATTATTTACAAATTAATAAATAATATTTAACAAAAAAAAATTATAATTTTAAAATAAAATCAAATAAATCATAGTTCAGATAGCAAATATAAACTTTGATTTATCTGCTTTTTTTCAAAATTTTACATTTCATAATTTTCTCACCTCGCTATTACCAATTTTTCAACATACTTATTATCTATTATTATGAAATAAACACCGGTATTAAATTCACTTACTTTGAATGCAATTTGTTTGTTTGCATTGAAATTTCTTATTTCTTCTATAGCAAATTCCTTTATTACTTCGCCGTTTGTATTAGTAATTCTAATGGTATTAAAATGTTCTTTTATATCCATAAAAACAGCTTCATTTGCAGGATTTGGGTATAGCTTTATATTTTCATTTTTTTCGTAAACTGAACCTACTAAATAATAAAAATAAGATAAAAATTCACATTTAAATGAATGAATATTAAAATTATTAATTATTTCTTCTATTTCATAAGCATTAACTAAGTTTTCAAAAGATAAATAAAATTTATTTAAATTATATGTTATATTTTTATATTTTTTCCAAATTAATGTAGTTTGATAAAACTTAATTTCTCCAGTAATATTGCTAATAGATAAAAGCGAATCTTTTATTTCACTTAATTCTTGTTTAATATCATTAACGGTAAAAAATGTTACTGTATCCATATCATAATTTGTAGTATCAAATGGAAAATAAGGAAATTCAAATTTAAAAACTTCTTTTGAATAATATCTTTTCTCAGGTTTTAAAAACATTTCATAATTTGGATTAGCTGCATTTAAAGAATCTGGTTGAAAAGGTAGTCCATTTATATCTCTAAAACCACAAGTATCAATAAAAATTTCAGTGTTTGTCTCTAATTCAGAACTGGCTCTAATACTAAACTTTGCTGCTACTTCAACATCGCAATTAGCAGTAGCATTAAACAGGCAGCTTGGGTCAACTCCTTTCGCAGCGTTGAAGGAGAACCACATTAGAACAAACAGAAAAATTAGCTTTTTCATCTTAAGCTCCTTTAAAATAAATAAATAAAAAATTAATTAATATCGTCCGCATTTTGCGGTTTGTTTGGAAATATAAAATTGAATTGGCAATGGGATACACCATTGTTATTTGGTTTGTGGGGCTTTTTCGCCCCTTATAAAGGGAATTTTAACTCCATAGCGTTTCTCTTAATTTTTGTCAAATAGTTTCATTTGAAAATAATAAATTATTTTTATTTTTCCAAATTATTTTATATTTATTAAAATAAATTAATATTCAATTAATTATTAGTTTGTTTATTTCACTTTCACAAATTCAATTTGGAAAGAAAAAAACATCTTATATATGTTATCTTAATATCAAAGGAAAAATAAAGAACGAATAGACTCCGTAGGAGTGATATCCTCTCTATGAGAAATTTTCCGTTTGTGTGTTTTCATTTCTATTATGATAGCGCATCTACGTTGCTATTTTGCTACAGATATGTGTTTGTAAAATTTAATCCCTTGCGGGATAGTTTGGATTTTCCTTTGTCTTGAACCTTTATTGAAAGGATTTAAGGATTACCTGATTATTACAATTAATAATTAACAATTAACAATTAATAATTAACAATTAACAATTAACAATTAATAATTAACAATTAACAATTAACAATTAACAATTAACAATTAAAGAATATATTTAGTTTTTAAATTCAGTATTAATTACAGTAATTCTACCAGGATAAGTAATAGCCCCAAGTGGAGTGCTAACAGTAGGTTGAATATCTAATTTTAATTTAGCAGAATTGCCATTTACTCCACCAATAGCAAGAGCTAAATTAAATAAATTTTCATAACTTTTATTATTAAAAAAATCTAATAAGTCTAAAGAAATACCAATTGGAATAACAGTTTCCTGGCTGTTTCCGGGAACGGAAATACTTTGATTGACGATACCGTTAATAGTAGTAACATCATCAATAATAAGCCGCCAGTCTAATTTACTTATTGTTGCAAGTTGCTTACTTGTACCTTGAGTTCCATCGTTTGGATTTTTAACAAGTAGATTTAAAGTAAATTCTGCCGGCATTTTCTTTTGATTATACAATCTAAGAAAGTTTGCAGCATCTAATGCAGAAAAATCGGAAATACTTTTTTTATCACTAATTGCAACATTATACAATTTGAAGCCCTGAACCGAACCTAACTTAAATTGAAGCTTTTCAATATTTGTTAATGTTTGAGTAATTTGCTTAATTTGAGAGCAACTGAATAAAAATCCGACTGATGCGATAATTACTACTAATATTATATAATATTTTTTCATTTTATTTCACTTATATTTTAAAATGTTATTAACGATTTTATAAATAATTTCTTGCAATTTTTTTCTAAATGTATTATCACAAAAAAAGTGAAACTCATAGCATAAGATGGCTTAAGTGCCTAGTGTAATATCCCTTTGAAAACCTGACTATAACATCTTGTCATTCTTCGCTGCGCTTCAGAATGACAGGGTAAATTAATGTCATTTCCATTTAAAATAAAAGTCTTCTTTTATAAGGGGGTTCAGAATGACACAAGATAGTAAGCCTTTTAACGAATTATTACACCAGTAATCAAAAAATGAAATAATGCAGTTTATATTTTTTAATAAAGACACTTTTTTATATTTTTGTTAAAATTATTATTGATAGAGAAAAATTTCTAGCATTAAAAAAATGAAAATAAGCGAATTGCCTGCTGTTAAATTTTTAATTATTGCCTCAATTGGTTATTTAATTGGCAATTTTTTTCAATTTAATGAATTTACTCTATTTTTATTTTTATGTATAGCAATTTTGCTCTTCTGTGCATTTCTATTATTAAAAAGAAAGGAATTAGCTTACTTTTTTTCAGTAATATTATGTGGAGTTTATTTTTCTGGAATTGTATCGAACAATACAATAAACACTCCAGACAGAATTATACCGGAATTTCCTGCTCAATTCAAAGGGAAAATTATGAAGATTTTGAGCCAAAAGGATAATTATATAAAGTGTATTGCTGAAGGAACTTTAAGCTCAAAAATCTTTTCACCACTTGAAAACAGCCGAATTATCCTTAATATATTTTTCCCAAAAGATAAAGATAAATTTGTTGACTTATCAAATCGTATAATAGCAAGAGTAAAAGTTCGCGTCCCACAAAAGCCAGTATATCCAAATGATTTCGATGAAAACAGATATGCAAAATCAATTGATATCCAATGGATTTGCCGGGCTTTTGCTAAAGATGTTGCAATCAGAAGCAGAGATGAGGATTTTATTTCATTTAAAGAAAATTCAGTTGATTTAATCAAAGAACGTTTAAAATATCTCTTTCCGGAAAACACTGTTGGGATTGCAACTGCACTTTTAACTGGGGATAAAACTCAGATTCCAACCGATGTAAAAAATAACTTTTCATACACCGGAACTTCACATATTCTTGCTATAAGTGGATTCCATATTGGATTGATTGCTTCGATAATCTTTATTATACTCGGTTTTATTAAAAATAACATTCTGAAACTCTTGCTTTTTTGTCCATTGCTCATAATTTTCATAATATTAACAGGATTGCAGCCATCAAGCATTAGAGCTGGAATTTTCATTTTTCTTTTACTAATTACAAAACAAGTTGAAAGAAAAATATATCCGTTAAATATACTTGCTTTAACTGTAATATTGATTTTACTATTTAGTCCGCAAATGATTAATTCTATAGGTTTTCAGATGTCTGTCCTTGCAGTTGCCGGGATTATGCTGCTTTATCAACCTGTAATAAATTTTTTCGAACTTTTCGTTAAAAATAAAAGTAAAATTACTGATTATTCAATTAAAACATTTTCAATCTCAATAGCCGCCGGAATAACAGTTTCTCCAATAGTTGCATATTATTTTGGAATTTTTTCCATAATTCAGCCATTTAGTAATTTCTTTGTTGTTCCAGTTATTTCGCTTGGAATGATGTTTGCGTTATTGTCATTAATAATTTCATTTATCAGTTTTCCTTTAGCAACTTTTTATTCTACTTCAGCAGATTTTCTGTTTTCATTAGCACAGAAATTCAATGAATATGCAGTAGAATTCAATTTTTCACATATCCAAGGGAACAATGTATTTGCTATTTCTTTAGCAATATCATTAATCTTAATTTATATAATTTTGTCAAAGAAGAGACAGCAGGCATTTTTTAGAATTTCATTTAGCATTAGTGCTTTTATTCTTTTCATATTTATAGTTAGCCGGGATATTGCAAACGAGCCGATTATTTATCCTTGTGAAAACTATGTGGTTGCCCATATTCCATTATCAAATAACAAAGACTGCATTTTAATAGTGGACAGGAAACCGCGGCTTTATCCGTCTAAGGAATATAATGTACTGAATTTTATCAATTCTAAACGTGGTGAAATTCTGTTAGCATACGCAGGCAATATTGGTATAAACTATTGCGATTATTATAAAAATATCAAAAGAATAAAACGACTTCCACTTTCTTTAGAAATGCAAAGGAAAATTGCTAAAAATATATTTAAAAAGAACTATTTACATAAAGAAACAAATATAAATTATGATTGAAAATTTTAAAATTACGATGCCTCTTATATTTCCAAATTCCGTAATTTCCGGAGTAACCCAAAAGAACGTCAGCACAGATTTTCAAAATGGTATTAGCTTCCATACGGTAATTGATGAAAAACAGAACGAATATATTGCAAATAAAGAGCTATTGGCTTCAGTTTTGAATATAAATCAAAAACAATTAATATTCCAAAATCAAATTCATAGTGATATTGTTCGTATTGTTAGTTCAGATTCGAAAGTAGAAACTTCAGATGCTCTTGTTACTGCTGAAAAGAATATATACTTATGTGTAAAAATTGCAGATTGCTGCGGAATTTTACTTCTTGATAAAGAAAATAATGTGATTGCAGCAATACATTCAGGATGGAAAGGAACAATGCAAAATATTGCAGGAAAAAGTATTAAAAAAATGATAAGTGAATACAAAACTAATCCGGAAAAAATAATAGCTTATTTAACCCCCTGTGGCTCTGCTTGCTGTTATGAAGTAAAATTTGATGTAGCTCAATATTTTCCTAACAGCATAAAACAGGTTTCAAAAGAAAAGTATTTATTAGATTTAAAAAATGAGATAAAAAACCAACTGATAAATTGTGGGATATTATTAGAAAATATTGAAATATCAAAAGAATGTACTATTTGCAATACTGAATATCATTCATACAGACGTGATAAAGAAAATGCAGGCAGGGCAGTAGCGTTCATTGCAATAAAGTAGAAAAATTAAAGATACAAGTTTAATATAAAGGAGTTCAAATAATTAATTTTAGTTTTTAATAACAACCTCACAAATTATTCGGGGAAAATTTAAATTGAAATGACACAAGATAGTAAAGTTTTAAAGAAAAAAATTAGAAAAGTGAATTATACGTTTGATTGCTTTTCATAAAAAAATTAAAAGATTTTACAAGAGTAATATCTCCAATTCCTTGAATTGTTAATAATTTACTCAAGCTATTAATTCCGTTCTCATTTAATGCTTTTTTAAGTTTACGAACAATATCTATTCGTAATCCTGTTTGTTTAGCTAATGAACTTTCGTCAATTAAACTGAAAAGTTTTTTAAATTCTAAATATAAATCGTCATAAGCATAAGTATCATATTTATATATTTCAACTGGAATATCAACTGGCTGTAAATATTCATTCATAACTTCTAGAACTTGGTTTTCATTTAAACCGCCATTACTTGCTCCGAGCAATGGAAAAGCAATAGATGTAATTCCCCTTCCTTTGTAAGTATCAACAAATTTTTGAAGACCTTTTTCTATATACTCTATTTTAGATGGATATTTCCAGTGAAATTTTGTTGGAAAGTTTAAAATCCATCTTTCATTATTAACCTTGTAAATCCAGAGAGAACCAATATTTAATAAGTTTTTTTCTGTTAATTCTTTGTATTTAGTAAACATTTCAGGGTATCTTAAACGGAATTCAAAAGCTATTCCTGCGCCCATAACTCCGACACAATTAACAGCATTAACAATTGTTTGACATTTTGTTGTAAAAATATTTCCTTTTATTATTTCCATAATTAGAAATAGAATTTATTATTAATTTCTGATGTAATATACGAATAATTTATTAATTTAGTTTTGATAAATTCTAAAGTAATTGGATTATTACAAATTATCTTTCTTATTTTTGAGCTAGGAATATTAGAGTAAACTAATACTTCTGCACAGCATATTCTTTTTCCATCTGGATAATCAATCCAAAATCTTGAGTTAAGACATTGCCAATTTATTTTGTTTAAATCTTCTAAATTAATATAAAATTTAGTTGGAAAATTAACTGCATTTCCATCAGTAAAAATTGAACCTTTATTGTATATCAATGACCTTTCAAAACAAATAATTATAATATCATTTTGAATTTCTTTTTTAACGTAAAGCATTGGATTTCTTGGATTGATATACAATGGTGCATATTCATTAATTTTCTTTTTATTAATACTTTCTGTTTTAGTTGCTCTTATATTAACAACATCTGAATTTGAAATTGTGTAGTTCGTTAAATTCTTATTGTATGAAGTATCGTGAGATAATAAACCATGAGCTAGAATACTTTCTAAATTGTTTTTGTGGGTAAGATGATAAAGATGTAAAATGTTAAATCTGTCAAGAATATCTTCATTTTGCTGAATTATTTATTTTTAATTACTTGAATTTGTTCAGTATTAGAAAAATCAAGTTTTTTATCGAAAACAATATCAAGTTTTTCTTGATATTTTTCTTTTAATGCAGTTTGTCTCTTTTTATCTCTATCAATATACTTAAATAGTATAATAAATATAATAATAAAACAAATTATTCCGCATATAAAAATTATTAATTCCATTGTTTTTTATTTGTTTTTAAGTTTAATATCAACATATTATTCTTTTCCTCCTCATCACCTTAAAATCAACACCACCACTCCCGCTACAGCAATCAACGCCCCTATTATTGATTTTACCGATACCTTTTCCTTATAAATAAAATGGGAAAGCGGAAGCATCATTATTGGCATTGTGGACATAAGCGTTGAGGCAATTCCTACTTTTGTGTACATAATGGCAATGAAGCTGAACGTAATTCCAAGATAAGGTCCTACAATCGAACCGAGCAATGTCATTCCAATGATTTTTACATCTTTGATTGATTTTTTAAATATTGGAATTGCTGATTTATTATAGAAAAAATACGGAATAAAGCAAATAGAAGATGCTGCAATTCTCACAAAAGTAGCTACAAGGGAATTAATATCGCCAAATTCAAATGCCATCTTCGCTGGTATAAGTCCTACTCCCTGCCCAACGGCAGCCATCACACCGAAAAATACACCTTTCCTTGTTATTTTATATAGTTTGTTATCGCCAGTTTCTCGCTCCTGAACGACAAGGGCAATTCCAGCCAAAGTAATCAGCATACCGACTATTCCGAGAATACTCAATATTTCATCAAGCATAAAAAATGCAAGTATTGCTGCTATTGCCGGGTTTAGCGACATAATTAAAATTGTTACCCGTGGTCCAATTTCCTTATAAGCAGCAAAAAGGAAAGTATCGCCAACAACAAGCCCAATAAACCCGCTCAGAGAAAGCAGAAATATTTGCTCGCTTGTTATTGAATAATCTATATTAAAAATAAAAATCGTGAGCATAAGTAGTATTCCGGCAACGACCAACCGGTATATATTCAGGTTAATTGCACCCACTTTCAAAATTACATTTGTAAAGAAATAAGGCGAAACGGACCAAAGTGCTGCTGTTAGCAGTGCTGATAATTCTCCGATATAATGCATTTAGTTCCTATTTTGTAAAATAAACTATTACAAAATTAGTTTTTTTCAGTATATTTGATTTATGAGAAAGAAAAAAATAATAAACGAAACAGTAGAACTTGAAATAGAATCCCTTGCTTTTCAGGGATTTGGTGTTGCCCGCTTAGAAGGATTTGTTTACTTTGTAAAACACGCTATTCCGGGCGATAAAGTTCTCGCAAGCATTTTAAAGAAAAAGAAAAAGCACGCAGAAGCCAAAATTGAAAAAATAATTTCTCCTTCTCCGCTAAGGATTGAACCTAAATGCAAATACTTCGGTGTCTGCGGGGGCTGTTCTTTGCAAAATTTTGATTATTCCGAACAGCTCAAATGGAAAAAGCAGCAAGTCGAAGACAGCTTCCAAAGAATTGGGAATTTTTCTGATTTTAAAGTGGAAAACCCGATTGGCTCATCTGAAATTTTTTATTATCGTAATAAAATGGATTTTTCTTTTGCAAATTCCCGTTGGCTGCTTCCAGACGAAATCTCTTCTGATGAGCTAAGCAAACCGAAAGATTTTGCATTAGGACTGCATTTCCCAACGCGCTACGATAAAGTAATTGATATTGATTATTGCTATATCCAGCAAAGCACTGCAAACGATATTTTAACTTATTTCAGAAATACTGCTTTAGATTTTGGCATAAGCGGCTGGAGTAACAAAACTTATGACGGTTTCCTGAGAAATCTTATTATTCGCTATTCCTTTACACAAGAAAAGTTTATGCTGATTTTGATTACTAATGAGTTTTCAAATCAGGCGGAAAAAGATTTTCTTGAAAAGGTTAAAATTGAAGTTCCAAAACTATTTCCAAACGTAGCATCATTTCATCAGGCAGTAAATACTACTAACAATCCGGTAAAAGTTGAAAATCAGAAATTACTTTTTGGGAGTGAGTTTATTACTGAAAATATTCTCGGAATTGATTATCAAATCTCGCCATTTTCTTTTTTTCAGACAAATTCGCAAGAGCTAAACAGCTTCGTTTCCAACATAATTAATTTTACCGGAGCAAAGGAAAGCGACATTGTTTGGGACCTATACTGCGGAACCGGAACGATTACTCTTCCACTTTCAAAAAAAGTAAAGAAAATAATTGGTTTCGAGCTTTCTGAAGATGCAATTTTCGATGCTAAAAAGAATGCAAAATTTAATGGAATTGAAAATGCAGTTTTCATTCAGGAAGATTTGCATAAAAAAAATATTGCTGAAAAACTTACTGATTACGAAAGACCAGATGTAATTACAATAGATCCGCCCCGCGCAGGAATGCACCCCAGCTTAGTGGAACTTGTATTGAGCAGTGGAGCTAAGCGAATCGTTTACGTTAGCTGCAATCCCACAACGCAAGCAAGAGACTGTGCTTTACTTAGTGAAAAGTATAAACTAATAAAAGTGCTTCCCTACGATATGTTCCCGCATACCTTCCACATAGAAGCAATTGCGGAATTGTTAATTGTTAATTGTTAATTGGGTTATTAGGTTATTGGGTTATTGGGTTATTAGGTTATTGAGTTATTAGGTTATTGGGTTATTGGATTATTGGGTTATTGGATTATTAGGTTATTGGGTTTTTAGGTTATTGGGTTTTTAGGTTATTGGGTTATTAGGTTATAGAAAAAATTCTAATGACGAATGACTAAAAATTTATTTATCTATTCTGATTTGGGAAAGCGATTGTACTTGCTCACGAAACATTTGGGCAAGCCCAATAGAATCTGTGAAATAGCTAATATCGAATTGCGATTGAACAATAATAAGATGGATTCTGACATCCGTCAGAATGACAACTCGAAAATTATGTCATCTCAATTTAAATAAAGCGTTTGATTTATAAAGGATTCGAAATTTCAAACATAAGTAAAGATATAATTAGTAACACCCAAAAAATTACAATTTTAGAATTTTTCTTTAATTCTAAAAAGCATCTTTACAAATTAATCTCTTTAGCAATTGGTTTCATTCCTTCAATCGTATGCTTAATCAAAACATCAAGTTCCATACCGAGCATTTCGGCACCTTTAAGAATAACTTCACGATTAGCACCGGCAGCAAAGGATTTTTCTTTCCATTTTTTCTTAACGCTTTTTACTTCCAAATCCATTATACTTTTTGAAGGACGCACTAAAGCACAGGCAGTTATTAAACCAGTCAATTCGTCGATTGCATATAGAGTTTTTTCCAGTATTGAATTAGGTTCTACGTCATTAACACAGCCGTAGCCATGAGATATAATCGCTCTAATATATTCAGCATCCCAATTCAGTTCATTCAAAATTTGCTCAGTTTTCTTACAATGCTCTTCAGGGAATTTTTCATAATCTAAGTCGTGGACTAATCCAATAATACCCCATTTTTCTTCATTTTCGTTATTTAATTTTGCGAAATGGCGCATAACAGCTTCAACTGACTTTGCATGATTAATCAAAGAATCGCTTTGGTTGTATTCTAATAATAAAGATAATGCTTCTTCTCTTGTAGGTATTTTATCATTCATAATATAAATATCTATTAAAAATTTTATTGTTTATAAAAATTAAACATTTTTATAAAATAAAGAAAAAGTAATAGTAGTACCAATTCCTTCGCTGCTTTCGATGAAGAAATCGCCTCCGTGCAATTCTACAATTCTTTTAGCAATCACAAGTCCCATACCAACTCCCTGCTGTTCATAAATAGTTCTTTCGAACTGAGCGAGAGCAGCAACGCCGTTAATTTGTTCCTTTGTCATTCCACGCCCTTCGTCAGAAATTGAAATAAAGAGATGTTGGCCTTTAGTGTATGTTTTAATGCGGACTTTACTCATTTGATTAGAGAATTTGAAAGCATTATCTATTAGTTCGTCAACCACTTTGTAGAAGTTTTCAGTTGAGATTTCAACAGAAATTCTATTGACTTTTTCTTCAATCAGCAGGTCATCAATTCTCTTGAATTTTTCGGCTTTTACGGCGGCAATATCTTCTATTACAGCAACGGGTTCTTCGGTACATAGCATTCTCAATTGTTTTACTTTTTCCGGGTCTGTGGCAAGTGATTCTATCTTGACAAAAGCTAAAAAGTTTTCAGTAATTCTGAGAAGGCGATTAGCAGAAAAAATAATATCATTAGCAAATTCTTCAATTTCTGAAGAAGTGATTTGTTCAGCTGTAGATTTCAAATATTTTGCAGTTCCAATAACTTCGTTTAAAACAGTTCTGAATTCATGAGGTAAAGCATAAGTAACATTTCTGCCAACCTCATCAACTTTTACTTTAAGATGCTGTTCAATTAGCTGATGTTTAATCCACTGCGCATCAATGGCATTAACAAGTTCTTCACGGGTATATGGTTTAACGATAAAATCATCAGCGCCTTTTTCCATACCCTTGCGTAATTCAGATTTCTCTGTAAAAGCAGTAAGGAAAATAAATGGTATTGTTGATGTAGAAGATGTTGACCGGATTTTGTCTAAGACCTCATATCCATCAACAACAGGCATTGAGATGTCGCATAAAATTAAATCTGGAGTATCTCCTAATGCAGCTTGTATTCCTTTCTCTCCATCTGTCGCAGTTTTTACCTCATAACCTTCAAATTTTAATATAGTCGCTGTCGTTTCTAATATAAATTCTGCGTCATCAATAACTAATATTTTCTTCATTTTTTTTAAGTTATTTAAATTCTATTAATTAGCAAATATAAGAAAAAATATCTATAGTTTAGTTTTTATATTTTATATTATATGAGGAGTTCTAAAAATGTCATTCTGAGCATAGCGAAGAATCCAAAAAAACCATAATATGAACTACTATTATCTGGATTTTTAACTTCATTACCAAAAATATCTTTACTAGTCATTCTGACATTTGTCAGAATGACAGCACGAAGATTATGTCATCTCCATTTATTTAAGGCATTTGCTTTATTTTGGGTAAAGAATAACAATATTAAAACTCATCTTAATATATTTTCAATTTGTTTTTGTGCTTCAAGAACCGCTTCGTAACTTGATTTCTTTGCAAGCAAGACTTCAACCACAGCATTTTCAATTATTTCTTCAATATCTAACCAATTTGGTTCGACTGGTGTCATTTTAGCAAAATTAAGCTGTTCTGCAAATACTTTCTTAAACTTTATTGTGTCATAGACAGGGTGATTATAAAAATCTTTATCTGCGGGAAAACCTGCTTCACGCACTTTTTCGCAATATTTTATAGTATTTTCACCCTTACTTAAAAATTTAATGAATTCTTTTGCTAATTCATTTTTTTTTGTATTAGCATTAATAGCTAAGTATTCTCCACCAGCAAAAGATATGCCAATTTGTTGATTTAAGCCGGGAACTAATGCAACTCCATAATTTAATTTTGGATTTTCCCTCGCAATTTTATCAATTAGCCAGCCGCCGGAAAGCCAAAAGCCAATTTTACCTTGGGCAAAATATGAATCAAGCTGGCGTTGAGTTTCTATCAATCCATAATTTGAAAGTTCTTTATAAATTTCAAATGCTTTTACTGCTTCATTAGAAAAAAATATTGGTTTACCTTCCTGATTAAAAACGTCTCCCCCATAAGTCCATACGAAATATAGTATTTTTTTATATAATCTGTGTGGGTCGGAACCATTTGCACCAAAACCATAAATATTTTGCTCCGGATTGTTTATAGCTTCTGCTAAAGTTAGTAATTCGTCAATAGTATTTGGAGGAATGTCGTTTCCTTTGTATTTTTTTAGTAAATCTTTATTGTAAAAAAGGACTCGCGTGTCAACAGTCCATGGCAAGGCGTATTGTTTGCCATTCCAAATGCTTGGTGCTTTTGATAATTCTACATATTGATTTAAATCGAACTCACTTGAATCAAGTTGTAGCAAAATACTTCCGCTTTTACCTTTAGTTGATGAAAACTGGGCAATCCAATCTGAGCCGAGTTCTATTACATCAGGAGCATTATTAGCATTAAAAGCAGCGAATAATTTTGTTTTCCCATCGTTCCAACTTAACTCGGTTGTCTTGATTTTGCAGTCATATTCTTTTTCAAATTCAGCAATAATTTCCATTAAAGCTTTTTTTTGATTTGGCTCACTTTGAAAATGCCAAAAAGTTATTTCATTCGTAGCTGTTTTATTTTCTTTATGGTTACAGGAAATGGCAACAATAAGAATAATTAAAAAACAGATTAAATAATTTTTCATATCAAATTTTATTATTAAATTGTAATATCATTTAGTTATCAAAATTAAGGTAAGTTTGTAACTATTATTTTTACAAATATATAATTTTATTTTAAAAAATGGAAATTAATAATATAGAAAAAAGTGAAGATATGAGGAAAAAAACTAAGTTCATTTTCATAACTGGTGGAGTTCTATCATCGTTAGGCAAAGGTATCGCATCAGCTTCACTTGGATTATTGCTAAAAAAACAGGGCTGGTCTGTTACCTCGATGAAACTTGACCCATATATTAACGTTGACCCCGGCACTATGAACCCATTCCAGCACGGAGAGGTTTATGTTACTGATGATGGCACCGAAACAGATTTAGATTTAGGCCATTACGAAAGATTTTTAGATATTTCCTTATCTAAACATAATAATACAACAACCGGACAGGTTTATTTTGAAGTTATTCAAAAAGAAAGAAGTGGATATTATCTTGGAAAAACTGTTCAGGTGATTCCTCATATTACTGATGAAATCAAGCGAAGAATGGCTTTCTACGATGGCCAGTACGATTTCATTTTGTTCGAAATAGGAGGAACTGTTGGCGATATTGAATCACTACCCTTTCTTGAAGCTGCCCGACAGTTTACTTGGGAAAGAGGTGCTGGAAATACTTTAAACATACATTTAACATATATTCCATACATTAAAACAAGTGGTGAATTGAAAACAAAACCAACTCAGCACTCAGTAAAAACATTGATGGAATATGGAATTAAACCAGATATTCTACTTTGTCGCTCTGAATATAAACTATCAAAAGATGAAAGAGCTAAAATCGCGCTGTTTTGTAATGTTGAAGAAAAATCTGTTATCGAAGTCCTTGATGCCGAAAATACAATTTACGAAGTACCTCTTATGCTTGCTAAAAGCCAATTAGCTGAAATTGTTCTAAAAAAATTAAATCTTCCTGTTCGTGAAACTGAAATTGAAACCTGGAAAAATTTCGTTCAAAAAATAAAATCTCCAAAATATAAAGTGCATATTGCATTAGTTGGAAAATATACGAAATATGCCGATTCATATAAAAGCATACTCGAAGCATTTGTGCATAGCGGCTCCATTAATAATACTAAAGTCGAAGTTGATTTAATTAATGCAGAAGAAATTACTGAAGATAATGTTGTAAAAAAACTTCATAATTTTGATGGCGTCCTCGTAGGCCCCGGTTTTGGAAACAGAGGTATTGAAGGAAAAATCACTGCAATTAAATACATTCGTGAAAATAATATTCCTTTTTTCGGAATTTGTCTTGGTTTGCAATGTGCTGTAGTTGAATTTGCACGAAATGTCTGCGGATTAGCAGATTCTAATTCTTCTGAAATGAATAAAAATGCAGAGCATAAAGTTATTGATTTGATGGAATCACAAAAAAATGTAATTGATAAAGGCGGTACTATGCGCCTCGGTGCTTACCCCTGCGTTATTAAAGAAAATACTAATGCTTTTAAAGCTTATGAAAAAACTGATATTTCTGAACGCCACCGTCACAGATACGAAGTGAATAATGAATATAGAGATACTTTAGAAAATAATGGTATGATTTTAAGTGGTATTTCTCCTGACGGAACATTAGTCGAAATTATTGAATTAAAAAACCATCCCTGGTTCCTTGGCGTGCAATTCCACCCGGAACTAAAATCCCGTGCCGTTACTGGTCATCCTTTATTTATTGATTTCATTAAAGCTGTTTTAAACCATAAGAAAGAAAAAGCAAAAAAACAAGATATACATTTGATTTAATCCCTTTCAAAAGTCGCACTTGTTTAAAAAGGAGTAAATATCATTCTTGTTTAAGTCATTTTAATTTATATAAAGGTCTTTCTTTATCAAGGGGGCTCCTAATGACATCTTTACATTTGTCTGTCATTCTAAGCGGAGCGAAGAATCTCAAATATCGTGGTAGCAATTACTTGTGAGATTCTTCGCTCCGCTTCAGAATGACAGGATAAAAGTATGTCATTACTATTTTAATGAAGCATTTGCTTTATCGTAGGGTTCCTAATGACAATTATCAATCGCTAATGCTTAGGTAATTTCCCAGCTTTTCTTGCTTCTTGAATATCTTTTACTGTAACAACTACATTTAAGCCATTTAGTTCTTTATAAACATAGTTCATTATTTGTGCAGCATCATAATCACTAACACTTTGGTCAATTTCAGTAATCATAACTCCATTATAAGTAACGCCATTAACAGTAATGCTTCCACTTCTTCCGAAAAGCATACCGCGAAGTAATTCAATTTTATCATTATTTTTTATGTAATCAGCTTTTTTCAAGGGAGGATACACCCGCTTAATTCCTCTACCATCTTTTCTATGACATTTTGAGCAATGCTCAATATATAATTCCTTACCCTTTATTAAATCAACATTTTGAGTAAAAGATTGAAAAATAAAAGCAAAAAAGAATAAAGAAATAATTGGAAATGATATATATTTAATTTTTTTCATAACTACCTTAAAGCTAAAGCAAAATCAATAATAGTTTTCGGCAATTCATAATGAGTAGATTTAGCATCATCAATAGCATCTTCTAAAGAAAGAATTGTAGGAGTATGTCCGATATTATAACCAGTATAGAAGCCGCTGCTGCATTGATTATAAGCATCTTTTACCATTGAGTAGCCGAGCCAGCTTGCATGAAGAATATCTTTAATAGCTGCTTTACCACCACGTTGGAAATATCCCATATCAACAGTTCTGATTTCGTGTTTAATATCTCTTTTTTTAAAAATTTCTTCTAAAATCTCACGAACTTCTTCAATAGTTTTTCCATAACCTTCTGCAACGATAATTCGGCTGTCTCTGTCTCTTTCATTAATCATATTAGCCATTTTATCGTAATCAACGATTTCGCCAGGTCTGATGATATATTCAGCACCAGTTGCAATACCGGCAAAAAAAGCAAGATAGCCGGAATCTCTACCCATAGATTCAATAATGTAAACTCTGCTATGAGCGCTTGCGGTATCCCGAATCCATTCGAGCATTTCTAAGCTTTTATCAATAGCGCTATAAAAACCGATAGAATAACCGAAATTATTACAAACGTCGTTATCAATAGAGCCAGCTGTAACAAGAATTTTTGTTCTTAATCCACGGGAAACGATAATTTTATTTACTACTTCAGCTGCTTTTAAACTGCCATTACCTCCTATAACGAATAAGTAGTCGAAATTATTGTCATGAAGATTAAAAGCTATAGCTTCCTGCATATCTTTATTATCTTTTAATTCAGGAACACGTAAGGTGCCGAGAATTGTTCCGCCGGCATGTGCCTTGCCGGCAGTATCTCTTTTACTTAATTTTTTAAAATCTGCGTCAATAATACCACGCCAGCCATCAATAACTCCCCAAACTGAAGTAGATGGATTTAAATTTAAACTGCTACGAACAACTGCTCTTACGAAAGCGTTCATTCCGGGGCTATCGCCACCACCTGTCAAAATAGCAAATTTCATATTTTCCTTATAAATTTTGTTAATTATAACAAATATAATAAATTATTTTTAAAAGATATTAAAAAAAATTCAATATATTTTGTGAAAAATATTTGCAAAAATAAATATAATTACTTAAATTGCAAATCTTTACAAATGTAAAGTTAAAATTGATAATAATTAACTATTTTATTCAATAAATGGAGTATTCTTAATGACCGATGAAGCAATAAACATTGCTGAAGCACAAATCGGACTCGATGCTTCTCTTGAGCAGACAATGCTTTTGAATAAAGAGAAGCCACAATCAAGTAAACAGAAAGCAACTGTGTCATCACTTCTTGAATATGGATTCGGAGATTTTCCTATTGATGATGAAACCTACCGTAAGCTTTCAGAAAAATCAGTGCTAAACATCAAAGAAGATGAGCTTGTAAAAGGCACAATTACAATAATTACAAAAGATGAAGTCCACGTTGACATCGGCTTTAAATCAGTTGGAGTTGTTCCGAGAGCTGAACTTCTTAATGCCGAACTTCTTAAAGTAGGAGACCAAATTGACGTTTATATCGAAAAAATAGAAGACCTCAATGGCAAACTCCTTCTTTCTCGCCGTAGAGCAGACTTTATGCGCATTTGGGAAGACATTATTAAATTATATGAAAAACAGGAAGTTGTACTTGTTCGTATATTAAGACGCATTAAAGGCGGTATGGTGGTCGATTTACTCGGTATCGAAGCTTTCCTGCCCGGTTCACAAATTGACGTTAGACCTATCAGAGATTTTGATGGCTGGGTTAGTAAAACTATTGATGTTAAAGTTGTTAAAGTTAATCATCCAAGTGAAAATGTTGTTGTTAGCCATAAGGTTCTTCTTGAAGAGCAATTATTTGAACAACGCGAAGCAATAATCAGCAAACTTGAAAAAGGACTCGTTCTAGAAGGCACCGTCAAGGCAATTGCAGATTTCGGTGTATTCGTTGACCTCGGTGGAGTTGATGGTCTCGTCCATATTACAGACCTCTCTTGGGGACGCGTTAATAAACCTAGCGAAATTGTTGAGCTTGACCAGGTTGTTAAAGTTGTTATTCTTGATTTTGACCCTGATAAGAAAAGAATCTCTCTCGGTATGAAACAACTCACTCCTCATCCTTGGGATACTATTGGTGCCAAATACGATATTGGTACTAAAGTTCAAGGTAAAGTTGTAAGTTTAACTGACTACGGTGCATTTATCGAAATTGAAAAAGGCATCGAAGGTCTTATTCATATTAGTGAAATGTCATGGACTCAGCATGTTAAGCACCCTTCACAAATGGTCTCTATGGGACAAATGGTCGAAGCAATTGTGCTAAATATTGATAAAGACGACAAGAAACTCGCTCTCGGTATGAAGCAGTTAGAACCAGACCCATGGGCTGATCTAATGCAAAAATATCCGGTTGATTCACGTCATAACGGTATTGTAAGAAATCTTACTAATTTCGGTGTTTTTATTGAATTAGAGCCCGGAGTTGATGGACTTATACACATTAGCGACTTATCTTGGACTAAGAAAATACGACATCCTGGCGAATTCGTTAAAAAAGGTGATGAAATTGAAGTTAATGTTCTTAGTATTGACCCCGAGCAACGCAGAATTGCACTCGGACATAAGCAAATAATCGATAATCCTTGGGATTTATTTGAAGAAAAATATAAAATAGGTGCTTACACAGAAGCTAAAATTGAACGTATTATCGAAAAAGGTGTTATTGTTGAATTGCCTGATGCCGTTGATGGGTTCGTTCCCGTTTCTCAGCTTTCTTTTGCACCAGTAAAAAATATTAGTGAATTCTTCCAAATTAATGATGTTCTTCCTCTTAAAGTTGTAGAATTCGACAAAGAATCTAAGAAAATCGTTCTTTCTGCTGTTGAAGCCCTTCGCGATAAGGAACAAGCTGATATTGATGCTTATAATGCAAAACATCCTGTTCCAAATGCTGATAAATTCGTTAATGAAACTGTTAGTATTTCTGAAGAAGAAAAGTCATTTTTTGATTCTGAATTTTCTCCTCCTACTATTGCTGACCATCTTACAAAAGAACAAAAAATTTCTCACTTTGCCCAAGAAATAGAAGCAGAAGAATCTCCTGCCCAAGAAGTAAAAGCAGAAGAATCTCCTGCCCAAGA
>CAZCHH010000020.1:0-11067 GCA_964498585.1 uncultured Hyphomicrobiales bacterium | reverse complement strand
AGCAGAAGAATCTCCTGCCCAAGAAGTAAAAGCAGAAGAATCTCCTGCCCAAGAAATAGAAGCAGAAGAATCTCCTGCCCAAGAAATAGAAGCAGAAAAAAATAAAGAAACTATTGCTAGTGAGTAAAACTTCATAAAATATAAATAAAAAAAGTCCGGTTTTAAAAAATCGGACTTTTTGTTAAAAAATTATACTAAATTGCTTATATCAAAAGCAAATATAATATGTCATTTCGAATCCCAAGATAAAGCATATACTTCATTTAAAAGGAGATGATATAACTTACATTGTCATTCTGAGACAGCGAAGAATCCAGAAAATTGTCAATAATACTACACTTTTCTGGATTCTTCACTTTGTTGCCAATGACATCTTTTCTTGTTATTCTAGCGTATGCCAGAATCCATCTTGGGAAAGCAAGTGAGCTTGCTCAAGATACTTTTGGGCAAGCCCAAATGCAACCTTGAAACATCTAATATTGAATAGCGACTGAAAAATAATAAGATGGATTCTGACATCCGTCAGAATGACATATTTAGTTATGTCATTACCTTTTAAATAAAGTTATTACTTATTTAGGAATTAAAATAATACTAATATTTATTTATATTGCATATTATCTGTTTGGTATAAATAATTAACTCCATCTTAATGATGGAGTTAAAAAATTTATTAAAATGTTTTTGATTAATGGAGTCTTTTTCTACCATGTTGAGTATTGAACCTATCTAACCAACCTTGCCAAATTACTAATTGTTCTTCGGTTAAAATTGATTCAATATTTTCAAATAATATGGTTGCGCAATCTTCCATTGCAGTTTTTGCATTATCGCGTAATTCCTGAAGAGTTTGACGTTTTGCTATGTTAATATCCATAATCATTTGTTTAGCAGTAGCAGTATCAATTTCACCATTTGCCAATTGCTCTAAAACAGCATCTCTTTCCAAATTTGCATTTTCGATTATTGATAGTTGTTCAGCTTTTAAATTTTCAACAATTAAGGTAATGCAATCTCTATGCTCTTGCAAAAAATCAGTAACCTGAGTTTGCTGTTCTTCAGTTAAGTTCAATTTTCTTTCAATGCCTTTTAAAGCAACTTTTTTAAAAGGATTGTCTTTTCCATGAAAACGCATTTTTTGATGTAAATTTGCTTCATCACAAATGCAATCAAGTGATTCTAAGTCTGGAACGTAAACTGCACCGTAAGCCGGATCGCCGATTGATGTGTTTGGTTCAGTATTTTGCTGGCAAGAAACCAAAAACAATACAAAGAACGCTGCGATTGTTATTAATGAGAATCTTTTCATATATCTCCTATCAGGATTATTTAAAATATTTTATTATTATATGCGATAACATAACAGCGGATTATTTGTTACAAGGTTTCAAAAAAAATAATTATTTTAATTTTTTTTGCAAATTATTTGCTTATCGTTATGAAGCGAATTTTTTCTATAGAATTTTATTTCCTTTTTAGGACAGGCATCAATACAATTTCCGCAAGCAATACATTTGTTATTATCTAAAATATTAAAATTTTCTTTTTGAGAAATTGCTTGAATTTTGCAGCTTTTAGCCGCTAAATTGCATACAATGCAATTCTCATTTGCGCCGAGGACAGAAGCTCCGGGTATTTTAGCCACCCAGCCAAGAAACAATCCAATCGGGCAAGCTCCTCTGCAAAATGGCCGATACATAAAGACAGATGTTAAAAGCAACAGTGCTAATAAAATCCAATTTAGTGTAGTTGCCCCCAATCCTAAATTATAAGCTAATCGAAATGGGCATATATCTTTAAAAAGGTATTCCGGTAAAATGAAAATCTGTACTATGAGAGTTAAAATAAGTATATATCTTAAATATTTTAAAACTTTTTGTGCAGTAGGACCTTCCAAAAATTTAATTTTCTGATGTGAATAAATAAACTCCTGCAATGCACCGAGATGACATACCCAACCGCACCAAACATTTCCAAAAATGTAAGTTATAGGAATCAATCCGAGGAACCATAGCATATTTATAAAACGGGTTTCACCACCAGCAAAAAAAATAAAGATGTTACTAAAACTTGAAATTGGACATGGACAAGCACCGTTATAGAATCCAAAAATAATTAATGCAACTAAAAGTACCAAAAACCTTAGCTTTCGAGTAGGTCCAAATCTCAGAAAAATTCCACTTAAAATTGTTAAAAAGAATGCTAACAAAGTTATATTTAGACGTGTATTTATGCGGAATCTATCTTCGGAACTTCTTTGATTACCCTCGCAAGCATTACAGTCAGTATTACTTATTGAAGAACTATCTGAATACGGTATAAATTCCTCGAATTCATCTTCAAATATAGTGTCACTTTCTGAAAAAGCAGAGAAAATAGGTATAATGAAGAAAAATAAAAAAAATATGATAAATTTAGCTTTTTTCATTATTTACTATTTTGAAACATTAATGCTAAAAGTCTTTTTTCCGCCTTCTTTGTCACAAATCCTTATTACTTTTATTGATGCTTTGCCATTTTTACTCTCTTCAACTTTCAACTTTAATTTTCTTTCAAAAATTCCACTTTGTGTTTCAGACCAACGGGTAGCAGTTAATATCTTTATTCCATTTTCTTCAAACTTTACTTTATTTATATCTTCAGGACAAGACCGGTGAGTATTGTGTATTTTGACTTTAAGAACTAATTCATCGCCAATTTGATATTGTGTTTTTTTATTGTTAATTACAGAAAAATATATATCGCAGGAAAATGCAGAACTAATAAGTGTAAAGAATACAATTGCTGTTATTATTAAATTATTTATTTTAAACATTATTTTGTCTCAAATTTTTTGTCAAATATAATAATAGACGAAAAAATAAATAAAGAATTTTATTATTGAAAATGCTAATAATGAAGTTAAAATTGTATTGATAATTTCAGATATTCTTACTTTAAAAAAGAAGAAAGGAGTTAGAAGGTTTTGATAGTAAAAAATAACTTCGCAAATTTATGCAAAAAATATCATTAAGAACTCCCGGCAAAGGAAGACCTTTATTCAAATTGAGATAACATCACTAAATGTGACATTCTGGCTTATCCAGAATGTCAAGAAAAGATGTCTTTTGCAATCCCCCAAAAAAGTGAATACCTAATTTAATAAGATGACATAAGGATTTATCTCTACTAACGGGGCAGGACTGATATGTTCTTTTTTTATAACACATTACTTAACTATTTATCAAATTTCTAATCCTTTTCCACAATAAAATACCAATTACTTACAAAAATTTAATTTTATTTTAGATAAAAAATCTTTATATTTATTTTTTTTAAAATAGTACTTATATCAAAAAAAAATAGAAAAATAAATGAAAATCAAGAATTTTATCATAGCTTTTGTGATTTTAACTTCATATTTTTATCAGGTTAATGCACAAATAATTCAAGATATTTATCCAATAGGCAGCGAAGAGTTTCAACTAAGTTTTCATTTTTATAACGAGGGCTTACTACGTTTATCCGAAAAGCAGCTTGTATTTTCTTTGGAAAACTTTCCTGATGCACCGCTTGCAGATAAGTCAAGGATTTTAGAAGCATATATTAATATGGCAGATAAAAATTACATTCTTGCTGATGCAACACTATCTAACTTTTTAATTGAAAGAAATAATTCTCCTTTTGTCGCACCAGCTGCATATCTTAGAGCGTGTCTCTTGTTCGAAAATAAAAATTACGAGCAATCGAGTAAATTATTTGACAAAGCTTTAAGTATTTCAAATTCAGAATTTAAAGAAAGAACCGATTCAAATTATTTGAATATTGCAAATAATTCACTTTACTGGAAAGCAGTTTCTTTAATTATTTTAGGGAAAAATACAGAAGCAAAGCAGTCTTTTGAAGAATGCTATCGACTTTATCCTAACGGGAACTTAGCTGACGACGCTTTGTTTGCTCTTGGTTATTTAAATGAAATAAATCGTCAATATGATGCAGCAATTACTTACTATGGCACTATCTCAGCTAAATATCCTTACTCAAACAGTTTAATCTCTGCCCGTTTAAGAGAAATAAATATTCGTTTAATCCTCCGCGATGGACCTACTGCATTAAGTTCAATTGAAAGTACAGAAAATATAATCAAAGAAATAAAGAAAGATTCAGAACAATCACAAATATACGAAAGCCAAAGTAATTTTGGGCAAGTTGATGAAGAATTGCTTTATTTAAGAGCAGAAGCAAATAATCTGTTAGGAAACTTTACTCAATCACTTCAATATTTTTCAGAATTTGAACAAAAATACCCTAATTCGCAGTTTGTTTATTTGGTTTATTTAAGTGCTGGCTGGGCTAATCTAAATCTCGAAGATTATCAGAAAGCACTGGATTACTACGACAAGGTCATTGTGCTTAAAGATTTAAAAGAAGAAAACGTTAAGGCATTAGCTCAATTCTACAGAACGATTGCTTTAAAAAAACAAGGTAAAGTTGATGAAGCGAAAAAGGAGCTTTCAAGTCTTTCAATTCAGGCAACCTACCAATATCCCGGATACGTTTTACTTGAATTAGGACAAATCCAATACGAAGAAAAAGACTTTGCAAGTGCAGCACGCACTCTTGAAAGAGCATACAGGGAAGCTAGCGATGCTGTTATTCAAATTAGAATTTATCTTATTCTTGGTGCTACTTATCTTGAGCTTCGTCGCTGGGAATCAGCTATTGAAGTGTATAAATTAGCTGAACAAATAGCTGTTAAAAGTTCTAATATTTACGTTACTCAAAAGGAACAATACCTTGCTGAAGCAAAATTAAAAATGGGTATTGCATACATTCAAAATTTCAAGAATGCAGAAGCTATTACACCTCTTCAGGCGTTTTTATCAGAGCATAAGAAAGATAAACGCTCTGACGAAGCACTATTTTGGTTAGCTGAGGCATTTTATCGTACTGACTTGCTAAATAATGCTATTACGAATTACAAATCTTTACTTGAAAAATATCCTTCAACCCAACGAAAAGAAGAAGCACTCTATGGCATTGGATGGGCTAATTTTCGTTTACGCAATTTTAAAGAATCAACAGTATTTTTCGACAGACTTGTCAAAGAATTTCCAAATACAAAATATGCTGCTGAAGTTTTTGCACGTAAAGGCGATGGATACTATGTAATTAAAGATTATAACAATGCAGTCTCAGCATACAGGCAAGCGGTCAAATTAGACCCAACATCAGAGGAAGGGCAGTATTGCAGTTATCAATTAAGCCATGCTCTTTTCCGTTTAAATAAATACGAGGAAGCAGTTTCTGCTCTATTAGCTTTTATTCAAAAAAATTCAAAGTCAACTTATTCTCCATATTCATTATATCTTATTGGTTGGATTAGATTTCAGCAAAAAAGGTATGCCGAAGCAATTGATAATTTTAGATTTTTAATCCAAGGTTATCAAAACAGTGATTTAATCGTCAGAGCGCACTATGCTATTGGCGATGCTTATTATAATATGGGTAATTACGAATCTGCATTAGCAGCATATAATATAATTGTTGAGCAATACCCAAGCAGTCCAATAGCTCCTGAAGCACTGAAAAGCATTCAGTTTTGTTTAATGTCTCTTGGTCGAGAAGAAGAGGCAATTCAAATCGCTGATAAATACGTTGAAACTAATCCGAGTTCACCATTTGCACCAGAATTCAAATTTAAAAAAGCTGAAATGTTCTTTACAGGGAAAAGATATCAAGATGCAATTACTGAATACGAAGAATTTATTAGGAAATATCCAAATGATGAGAAAAAACCTGAAGCTCTTTTCTGGATGGCTAAAAGCTATGCTAATATGAGTGAAATTGATTTAGCTGACGAAGTTTTCCAACGTATTTTAAAAGAATATCCAGAAAGCGATTATGCACCGGTTAGTTTATTAGAACGCGGTTTGCTTCAGAAACAGAATCTAAACATTGAAGCGGCTGATTCTCTCTTTCGGATTCTTCAAAAGCAATACCCGACAAATCCGAACTCTGCTCAAGCCGGATTTGAACTCGCTGCAATTAGGTATTCTCTCGGTGATACTTTAGAAGCTGTAAAATTATTTCAAGAAACTGCTAACAATTTTGAAGATGTTGAATATGGATTGCAATGCAGATACAAATTAGCTATGTATTATCGTTTTCGTATGCAAAATGATTTAGCCCGTGCTGAGTTTGCAAAACTTGCTGAAAAATATGCTTTCCCAGATATTGCTGCTGAAGCACAATATCGAATAGGTGAACTTTGGATGCGAGAAAATAATTATACTTTAGCAACAGTTGCTTTCCTTGCAGTTCAGGAAAAATATGCCGGATACGAAGACTGGTATTCTTTATCACTGCTTAATATCGGAGAATGCTGGGAAAAATTAGATAGCATCGAAAAAGCAATGGAAGTTTATCAAACATTACTTTCTTTACGTCCCGAAGATGATTTTGGTGCAACCGCAAAGAAAAGATTAAAAGATTTAGAAAAAAATAAATAGATAAGAAAAAAGTGCTTTTCTTTTGTCTGTAATTCCGAAATCCATGATAAAGTAACTGCTTTATTTAAAGGAAGATGACATAACAAATTTGTAATTCTGACGGATGTCAGAATTTATCTTATTATTGTTCAATCGCCATTCGATATTAGCTATTTCACGGATTCATTTGGGCTTGCCCAAATGTATCGTGAGCAAGCTCACTTGCTTTCCAAAGATTGATTCTGGCATAAGCCAGAATGACATCACTTTTAAATTTTTAATACTATATTTTTTAAGTCTATATAAAATAAGCTAATAAGGTTATTATATGTGCGTTTTTCTTTTCTACTAAGGTTTATTTTGAAAATAAGATTTTTCATTTTCATTGAATTAGAAAAAAAATATGTAATCCAATTTTATATAAAGCTCTTCTTTTATCATGAGAATCTGAATTACAAAAAATGTCAGAATAATAAAAACTAATAAATATAAAACAACTCAACAATCCAATTAAATTTCAAAAAGAGACTATTTTTTTATATATTTGTAAACTTATATGTTTTGGTTGAAAAAAGATAATAAGTAAAATAAATTATAAATTAAAAGGAAAAATTTATGAACACTCATAATTGTGATTTAGTAGTAATCGGTTCGGGACCCGGCGGATATGTAGCATCAATAAGGGCTGCACAGCTTGGGCTTGATACAATTTGCATTGAAAAAGAGAACCTTGGAGGAGTATGCCTTAATTGGGGATGTATTCCAACAAAAGCACTGCTTAAAAATGCAGAATATATGAATTTTATCAAACACTCTGCTAATTTCGGTATCGATATTAAAGATTTTTCTTATGATTTTTCTAAAGTTATTAAAAGAAGCAGAGACGTTGCATCTAAGATGTCTAATGGAATTGGTTTTCTTTTTAAAAAATATAAAGTAAAACAGGTAAAAGGTATCGGAACAATAAGCGATAAGAATTTTATTAAAGTATTTGACGAAAATGGAACACAGACAGATGAAATCAGTGCAAAAAATATTATAATTGCAACTGGTGCTCGTCCTCGTATGTTTGATGGAATCGAAGTTGACAGAAAAAGAGTAATAACAAGCAAAGAAGCAATGGTAATTTCCGAAGCTCCAAAAAGTATGTTAATTATGGGTGCTGGTGCTATTGGTGTTGAATTTGCCTATTTTTTCAATGCTTATGGAGCAAAAGTAACTATTATTGAGATGCTAGACAGAATCTTGCCAATTGAAGATGCTGATGTTTCACTGGAACTTTCCCGTCATTACAAAAAAGCTGGTATTAGTTTATTAACCTCAACAAAAGTTTTGAGTGCTAAAACTGCTGGCAATGAAGTAGTTGTAAAAATTCAGAAAAAAGATGGTAGCGAAGAAGAAATAAAAGCAGATTATGCTTTGAATGCGATAGGAATTCAGGCAAATTTAGAAAATATTGGATTGGATAAGCTAGGAATAACAACAGAAAGGAATTTTATTAAAGTTGATAAATATATGCGAACAAATGTAGATAATATTTTTGCTATAGGCGATATTGCAGGTCCACCTTGGCTCGCTCATAAAGCTTCAGCCGAAGGAGTTCTTGCCGCAGAATTTATAGCAGGGCATAAAGTTCAAGCTATTGATTATAAAAATATTCCCGGTTGCACTTACTGCCAGCCACAAGTTGCAAGCGTTGGTTTAACTGAGCAAAAAGCAAAGGAAGCAGGTTACGAAGTGAAAGTAGGAAAATTCCCATTCACTGCAAGTGGTAAAGCTCATGCTATTGGTGAGGCAGTCGGTTTTGCTAAAATGGTTTTCGATGCCAAACATGGCGAACTTCTTGGCGCTCACTTAATTGGTCCCGAAGTAACTGAAATGATTGGTGAGGCAACTCTTGCCCGTTCACTCGAAGCCACTGCTCAAACAATTTTCAAAACAATACATCCGCATCCTACGCTTAATGAAGCAATTATGGAAGCTTCTGCTGCCGCCTGGGGTGAAGCTACTAATATTTAATCATCATTTTGTTTTATCATTTGTTTGAAATTCTGTTTGGTATAAATCTAAAACACTTAAATAAAAAGCCAGATTAATTTTAATTAAATCTGGCTTTTTCAATTAAAAGTTTAAAGATTATTATTGAACAAATTGTTTTGCATAATATTTAGGTGTGAGTTTTTCGCCGGTAGCTTTTTCAATTTTATCATTCCAATACCATTTTGCACCAGGTCCGAAAAATGAATTAATTAGAAATTCGCCGACTTTGGGCTCATTATAGAAACTAACCATTTCAACATCAGCTTTATTTAAAACTTTGTCTTTAATAGTATAATAAAGCTGAGAAGCAAGCAATTCACCTAGATGATAATTATGATAATAGCAAGGGCTTGTGGCAATGTGAATTTTTGTAGCCCAATCTGGAGCATTTCTTCCTTCAGGACGTTTAATCATTTGGTATTGTTCAACTAAATCCCACCATAATTTGTTCAAATCCTGGTCTGGATTTTCGTATAAGCTTTTTTCAAAGCGATACATCACTTGAGACCAACGGCTGAAAACAAGCTGTTGCAAACGAGTAATTTTTTTGCATGTTTCGCCTATTTTCCCTATTTCTTTATCGTTTAATCCGACCATATCTTTCAACCAGGCAGGATTTGAGGAAAATCTACCAAAGAGCATTGCAATAGCTTCAGTTGTAAAAGTATGGGCTGGTGTTCGGAAAGTCCAGGGCATTTGCTGGTCGTGATATTTGAAATAAACGCCGTGTCCATATTCGTGAAGCATTGTGTTCATCCATTTTTCGTCTGGAACAATGTTGCACAATACACGAACATCCTGACTTCTGTCAATATCAAAGCAGAAAGCATGCTGGCTTTTACCATCTCTGCTTTTTAAATCACTCTTTTCAATAATGTCATCAACAGGTAAACCAATGCTAGCGTAATAATCTCTTGTTAATTTGATTAAATCTTTATCTTTATAATAGACATCTAAATTGACTTCATAAATTTTTGGTGCTTCCTGAAAATATCTGTTTTGATAGTGCCAGGGCATTAATTTGTCTGGTGTTGTAGTGCATTGTTTTGCTATAACATTGTTAATTTCAGTCATTAACTGGCTAAACGCAGCTTTGGTTAAATTATCCAACTCATTAAATAGATTAAGGATTTCTTCAGGGTCTTGTTCGTTTAAGCGCAATGACATATCGTGAAAATTTTTGAAACCTAGTTCTTTTGCTACTTCGTTACGCATTTTTACAAGCGAAATAATGTCTTTTTCAACTTCTTTACCAATTTCTTTATGAGCAAGCCAGACCTTTTCAAGTTGTTTTGAATCTTTTGAAGTCATTAATACATTTTCAATTTCATTATCATTAAGTTTTTTCCCATCAACATTAGCACGGTAATTTTGGAATCGCTTAGCAATATCAGATGATAGTTTGGTGATTGCATTTAGTTTTGAAGTATCAATCTGAAAACCCATAAAAGTATTATAATGAAGAGTAAGCATCCTGTTTAAAGTTGTGTCCTGAATTAAATTGGATTCTTTGAACTGCTTGATTTTTGCAAAAATATCTTTATTTGATAAATAAGTATTTAAAGCAATATCAGCTTTTTCTGATAATGTGAAATCTTCATCTTTCCCGCTATTGTATGCATTCCAAGATGCAAGTGATGAATTCTTGAACAGCACGGAAAGAGTATCTTCTACTTCCTTTATAAATGAAGAAAATTCAGCTTCCATCTTTTGAACCTCCTCCTGATTGACAGTATCTTTCGGTTCTTGTTTGCCACAGGAACTTAACAAAACGATTACTGATAAAAATATTGTTAGTAAGAAATTTAGTTTTGGGCTTTTCATTTTTTTGCCTTTATTTTATTAAACATATTTACTTATACTCTTTTACAAAAATAATAAAAAAAATAAATCTTCCATTAAAGAATTATTTTTTATAGATTCAGAACACCTGATTACATAACGAAAATAAAGGAGTTAGGAGATTTAACTTGTAAAGAATAATTTCATAAATATTGTAAAAAGTTGTCATTCTGAAGCGCAGCGAGAAATCTCACAAATCTTTGTTATCACATAACTTAAATAATAATATATTGATGTTTTATTCTAAGATGTAGGACATCTGGCTTTTAAAACTTTCGCAAAGTTTTAAATAGCAAAGTAGCTATGTCATTCTGGCGTATATCAGTATCCATCTTAAGAAAGCAAGTGAGCTTGCTCACTTGTTAGTTACATTTGGGCAAACCCAAATGCATTAGTTAAATTGCTAATTTCAAATAGCGACTGAAAGATAAAAAGATTGATTCCTACATCCGCAAGAATAACAAGACAAATCATTAACAATTAATAATTAACAATTATTTACACTTCCAGCCACAGCGGCTCACTTGGCACAGCGTATTGAGATAGATTTTTCGTGTTTACACGAAAATAATTACGCTTGCCGCTTTCTACACTTACAATGAAATTCGCTTCTGCGGTCTTGCCTTGGAGCGAATAGTCGCCGGCGGGCTGACCAGTATTGACTACTGACCGGTAAATTGAATATTCTGTTGCTGTGGGAACTGGCGTCCAGCTA
>CAZCHH010000019.1:0-53591 GCA_964498585.1 uncultured Hyphomicrobiales bacterium | reverse complement strand
GACGTGGAAATTCCCCTCTTGAGAGGGGCAGGGGTGTGTTCTTGTTATAATTGGTCATTGGTTATTTGGTTATTAAGTTATTAGGTTAAAGTAAAAATACTAATGACCAATGACTTATAGCTGGCAGCTGACAGCCGATTACTATTCTCTGGATTCTTCGCTGGCGATCAGAATGACATCTTTTTAAATAAAATAAAAGCAAGGAGATAAAGAACTGCTGCAAGAATTAAGCTATATGAAAAACCATAAGTCATTGCAACAAGAAGTGCAATAGCAGAACCGAGGACAGATGCACTTGCACTCACAGCAAAACCCCAATCAACAAACTCGCCCACTTTCTCTACTCCTTTGGGGAATGGCATTCCCATAAGAAAAGACAATGGAGCAAGCAAAATCACAGAAATAAGCATTCTTACTCCTAAGTCTGCTCCAGTAATCCGATATGGAATATTTTTGAAGAGGAATATATCTAATATCAGCCATATTGCAATACCCAAAAAAACAATTTTTGAATCAACTTTTTCAGAAAATCTACTCCCTAAACCAGAGAAAATCAGGATTGTAAGCAAAACAGTAACTAAGCTGTAAACAGTAGAGCCAATAAATAAAGCATATTTTTGAATAAGCACAACTTCAATAGCCATAAACGCAGTTCCAGTCAAAATGAAATAAAGCCAACTGCTGAATTTCATCTCTTTTGTTTTTTTCAGGAATGGAATTAAGTTAATTGGAACAACAATTACTAAAACTACTGCAAGGATGATGAGAACAATTAATTTAGCAAGCGGAAATCCCATAAATTCATATAGAACTGCACTCTTCGGTGCTTCTATACTTAAATTGCTCCACTTCCCCATTTGTGCAACAAAGGGTGAATCATCAAAGCAAGGAGCAACATTAATTTTGGATAGAGAATTAACCTTTTCCCAGCCCGACTGCACTATTTTGTTTATCGTATTGTCCTTTACTGAATCTGAAGCGGGAAACAGCAAATAATGATAATTATGCTCATTAACTGGTATTTGTCCAAAAGCATTTTCTAAAATTTCCTGAGTTAATGCTTGTTTTGAAAGAAGTAATATATTTCTTCTCATATAAGGCAGATTGTAAACAGCAAAGTGCTGGGTCGGATTGCTAATGTCCATTTTCTTAAATGCTTCGAGTACGGCAGAAACAATTCTTGGCATATAGAACTGGTGTTCCATCATCATAAAACCATTATCAGACAAAGAATTCCAGTAATCTTTGAATGCTTCAACAGTAAATAAATAATTTTCAGCGAGGGCAAAAGCCCCAGATGCATTAGCAGCCCAAGTATTTGAACTTAATGAATAAATTACATCGAATTTCTTTTTATTTTGTCTGACAAAAACCCGCGCATCTTCACTAACAACATTTACTCTCTTATCATTATAAATTTTTCCTGTAAAATCGTTAAGGAATCCATCTTCCATCATATAATTAATGTGGGGAACCACTTCTACAGCATAAATTTCTTTAGCTCCTTCCTGAAGTGCCTGCAAAACATCGCTTCCGGCACCTGCTCCTAATGAAAGAAATCTACAATTAGGAAAGCGATTAATCAGATTTTTTACGTCAATAGAAAAGCCATATTTCAAAGAATCTGGCCTGTTCCAGTTTCCATCGAATTTCAAAGCCGGTGAATTTGCAACATTGTCAATATTTAATCCCCAGTAATCTTTGCTATATTCATAAACTTTAATTTTTGCAACTGCATCCCAATGCTTGTAAATCACTTTAGCTCGTTCTTTGACTTTCGTTTCATAATAATTCTCATTTTGAATACTAATAAAAATCATAAAACCAAATATGAGTAATGGAAGCACTTTTAACCACTTCCTGCTAATAAGAAGTGCAGAAATAATGATTGGAACACTGCATAGCGGGACGAGATTGTTTGTTCCAAAAGAATTCATACAAACCACTGCAATTATTAATCCAAAGCCAGCACCAATCATATCGAACATATACATTTTAGGCATTCTTTCCGGATTTTGTTTAAAAAGAGCAGCAAGCGATATACCGGCAAAGAAATATGTTGAGCTTAACAGCAAAACTACTAAAAATACTTTAAAAATCTGCCCCCAATCCTGAAATGCTCCAGTGAAATCAAGTTCAATTTGAAAAGCAAGAATTGGAGCTATAATTGAAAAAATTGCCGCAATAGCAAGCGAAATGGATATTGAAAGATCTTTTCTTAAAAAAGAAAATAAATTAACTGCTAAAGCACCTAATCCCAAACCGAGAACAGAAAGCGATAGAATTAAAAAAGCATAAGTATAGAAGAATTCAGCAGAGAAAATCCTCGTCCACACTAATTCAAGAGCTAATAAACCTAATGAAATTAAACCTATAATAATATAATTAATTCTTTTCATACCACACTTTCAAAATTAATTTTTATTTATTTTATACGCCATAATTCAGATTGAGTTTCATTTTTTGATTTTAGGTTTGAAAAAAATCCTCTACCTTTTATTCATAATATCAATATCTTTCATCAATCTGAATTATTGAATGTTCAGTTAATAATTTATACATTAATCCAATTATAATCTACATAGAAAATTACGTAAGGTCTTGAGGTTTGAGTTTCGGCTCCACCATTATTACCTCTTCTCTTTTCAAAACAACAGCGCCGGGAGCAGAACCTTTGGGTTTATATACATTTTTCCTTTGAGTATAGCAAACCTGCACATATTTCGCATTGCGCTGCTGGGAGTAATAAGCTGTAATGGATGCAGCTTCTTTCAAGACTTCTTTCGGCGGCTTTTCATCTTTGCTGTTTAATTTTAGTATTGCGTGTGAACCGCTTGAACCTCTTGCGTGAAACCAGTAATCATTTGGCTTTCCCAGTCCGAATGTCAATTCATCATTGTTTGCAGCACTTTTACCAACATAAAGCATATAGCCACCGCTTAATTCAAATACTCTGAACTTTGAATGTTCTTCGCTTTCTTTCGATTGATTCAATTCCTTAAATTCACTGTTAACTTTATTTCGAAAATCCTTTAATTGCTTTCTGTCTTTTATTTCTTTCATTTCGTTCAAATATTTATTTATTCTGATTTCTTTTATTTTTAAATTATTTAAAATTGATATGTTGTGTTCTTTTTCTTCCCGCACAGAACGTGATTTTTCAAAATATTTCTGGCTGTTTTCGAGCAAAGTAAGTTTTTCATCTAATGGAACTTTACATTGATTTCCTTCATAATCAGCAAGTTCAATTTGTTTTCCCTGCTTTGTTTTCTGATTTGGGGTTGCAAGGAGCAACTCTGCCCATAGTTTATATTCGGTTTCCTTATCTGATTCTCGCTGCTCTTCAATTCTTTCAATTCGTTTTGTTAATTTATTATAGTATTTCTCTATTTTAGAAAAAAGTTCTTTAAATTCATTTTGAAAACTCTGGTCTTTAATGCTCGTAAAGAATTTTCTTTCAATTAAATAGCTTATTGAATTTGATGAATCTTTAACTTTGGGAAAATTATCTAATTTAATTAAAGATAGCAGCTCTTCCCTATCTTCATTTTCAAGTAAATAATAAATGTTAAATTCAATGCAATTATTTTGAAATTCTTCAGCATTATTATAAAGTTCTAAAATTTCCTTTTCAGATAAATCAGAAAGCAATTTTTCACCAGCTATATTATTCGATTTTAAAAACTGCTCTGCATAGTGCTTTCCAAGGAGCAAATCGCATTTTGTAAGTGCTTTGATTATTGAAATACTTTGATTTTCATCACTAAAAAAATTATAACTTTGCTTTGGAATTAAAAATTCTTTTTTTACTAATTCAGATTTCTTCTTAAAAGAATCTATTACGTAATTTTTTTTGTTTAGCAAAACAGCATTGCTTTTTGAAGCACCAAAAAGAATGAAATGAAGAAATATGCTTTCATTATTTTCATTCTTTTTCTCATTCTTGTCATTCTGACTTCCATTCTTGTCATTCTGAACGAAGTGAAGAATCTCATTATTCTGTGGTAGCAATGGCTTGTGAGATTCTTCACTTCGTTCAGAATGACAAGGAAAAATATTTATTCCATCTACATTTGAGATTCCTCGCTCCGCTTCGGAATGACAGGAAAAATTATCGGAATTGTCTGAAAAAACCTCAAAAACCACAATCCTTTCATTTTCAACTAAATAAATATTCTTTATTTTTTTTCCAATAATTTCAGAAAATTGATTTGAATAATTTTTTCTTGATTTAGAAAAATTTGTTCTTTGGAAAAGGCAGGTTTTGTTTGGAAGTGCAGAAAATTGAAGGTATTCAAGCGATTTTCCGTCATATAAAGTAAACATCAAAATGTTCTTTTCCTGAGTAAAACATTCAATAATTACAAAATCTTTTAAATATTGCAATTCTTCAACAAGTTTTATTAAAGTGTAATAATGATTAATCATAAAAAATTATTAAATTTGCAAAAAGACAAAAATATGGAAAAAAAAGAAAATAAATGGAAGATTTGATTGAATTAGTAAAGAGGACGGGAGTAATAACAGAGAATACGCTTTATTATTGGGGTTATCAATATAGATTAGGAAAGGAATACATTGTTCCTTATTTGACTTCACTTGGAATTTTTAAAAAAAGCGATAGCATTGCAGAAATCGGTTCTGCAGAAGGCGGAGTGCTAATGGCTTTTGCACAGCAGGGAGCCAGTCAATTGCTTGCTACTGACATCGTTCCATACAGATTACAAGACGGTGAAAAAATTGCAAAAGTATCGAATTTAGAAATTGATTTTGTAAAAAATGATATAATCAACGAGCCGGTTCCAATAGAATGGAAAGAGAAGTTCGATTTAGTGATATTAAGAGACGTAATAGAGCATATTGACGACACAAAAAAATGTCTGAAGAACATATCTAAATTACTCAAAAAAGGTGGCTCACTTTACGTAACTTTCCCACCCTACACTTCACCTTTTGGCGGACATCAGCACACATTACAAAACTTCTGGGGTAAAGTCCCTTATATTCATTTACTGCCATCTTTTTTATTTAGAAAGCTAATTTCAAGCGGACGCGCTCCAGACATAAATGAAGTAATGCGGCTAAGAAATATTAGATTGAATCACCGCAAACTCACAAAAGCAGCAAACGAATGTGATTTCGAGGTTTTCCACAAGGATTTCTTCTTTCTACGTCCGGTTTACAAAATGAAATTCGGGCTTCCTGCTTTAAGATTAAATGCCATTTCTTTCTTACCATGTATTAAAAATTTCTTTTCTTTAGAAGCATCATATATTTTGAAAAAAAAATAATATTATATTTTAATTTGTTTTAAATTGGAAAAAATAATTTACAAATTTATAAAAAATAATTGAACAATATGAGTGAACAATTAACAAAACTACTTAAAGATTCAAAAGGAATGAGATGGACTGCTCTTTTCCTTGTTGCATTTACGATGCTATCAGCATATTTCTTTGTAGATATGATAGCACCACTACAATCATTATTAGAGAACAGCTATAAGTGGTCACCATCGACTTATGGGATTTTCTCCGGTTCTGAATATATGCTAAACGTGCTTGGCTTTTTAATTCTATCGGGTATCATACTTGACAAAATGGGCATTCGTTTCACTGGACTCACATCTGCCGGTGTAATGCTTCTTGGTGGTTTAATCAAGTGCTATGGCTTAACACCATATTTTTACGAAGGTGGTCTTGGCTTTGGCATTTTTGAAACAATCGGTAATTGGGTAGGGCTTCCTCCAACTGCGCTCGTTGCTTCTATAGGATATGCAATTTTTGGAGTTGGTGTCGAAATGTGTGGTATTACTGTTTCTAAAGCTATTGTAAAATGGTTTAAAGGAAAAGAATTAGCTCTTGCGATGGGTATGGAAATGGCTACAGCTCGTCTCGGTGCTTCGTTTGCTTTTGCATTTTCACCTATGATTGCAGGAGTAAGCGGTGCTGGCAACGAAGTAACAGGAAATCCTTTAAATTCAGTCTATTTCGGACTCGCTCTTCTCGCGATTGGCTTCCTTACTATATTTACTTATACATTTATGGATAAGAAATTAGATAAGCAGCTAAGCGATGAAGCAAACGGAAATGAACCAGCAGAAGAATTTAAACTTAGCGATATTGGAATTATTTTCAAAAACAAAGCATTCCTTTATATTTCGTTTCTTTGCGTTTTATTCTATTCCGGAGTATTTCCATTTTTGAAATATGCTGTAAATATGATGCAAAACAAATTAGGTGTATCTCCTGAAACTGCCGGATTTATTTCATCAATGCTACCGATTGGAACAATCATTTTAACTCCGCTACTTGGTTTTTATCTTGACAAAAAAGGTAAGGGCGCAACAATGATGATTTACGGGGCCGCATTACTCACTTTCGCTCACCTGATTTATGCTGTTGCTCCACTCAACGTTGCCTTAGCAGTATTTGCGATTATTGTTCTTGGCATTGCGTTCTCTTTGGTTCCTGCTTCAATGTGGCCATCAGTTCCTAAAATAGTTGAAGACAGATATTTGGGAAGTGCTTATGCTTTGATTTTCTGGATTCAAAATATTGGCTTAATGATTATCCCAATGCTTATTGGTAATATTTTAGAGTGGGTAAATCCGGGAGTTGCTGAAAGAATTGCTGCTGGCGATGCAAGCGCTATTTACGATTATACTATCCCTATGCTTGTTTTTGCTGCTCTGGGTTTCCTTGCTATTCTTTTAGGATTTTTACTCAGAAAAGAAGACAGGAAAATGAAATATGGCTTAGATGCTCCAAACATACAATCATAAAGTATTGGGCATTTAATACTAAAGCGACAATAAGTAGTGCAAAATCTAAGATGTAATTCCGGATTCTCTTATAAAGCAAGTGCTTTATTTAAATGGAGATGACATAATTTACCCTGTCATTCTGAAGCGCAGCGAAGAATCTCACAAGTCATTGTTAACAAAGAGTTTGAGATTCTTCACTTCGTTCAGAATGACAGACAAAGGTAAAGATGTCATTAGCAACCCTAAGATAAAGTATGACCTTTATTTAAATGGAGATGACATTAATTAATAAAGTATTATGTTAAATGGAGTAACAAAAATCCCCCCTACCCCCCTTTTTCAAAGGGGGGAGAAGAATTTTCTTTTTAATTCCCCCCTTTGAAAAAGGGGGGTAGGGGGGATTTCTTAGTGCTGTTCTATGTTTAATTGGTTTTAGGACAAAGATGTTATTGGTAAGCGTAGCTTAGAATATCACAAGTCATTGCTAACACTTAAAATTAAGATGTCTTACATCTTGAAGATGTAGGATATCTGGCTAATAAACTATTGTAAAGTTAAAAAAAGTAAAATTCTTCTCTGCTCTTACTAACTCACCTTACGCAATTTCTCTTTTGAGAAATGAAAAAGTATAGTGGTGATACATTTTTTAATCCACTTTTCTTATTCCCCTCTTGAGAGGGGCAGGGGTGTGTTCTTTCTTACTTTTTAGATCTGAAGCAATATCAATGAGATATACTTTTATAAGCATATTTTTTCTCTTTAATCAGAAAGAACTTTTTTAATATGTAAAAAAGAACACACCCCTTTAATCCCCTCTCAAGAGGGGAATGCGTAAGGTGAGTTACTAAATCAAATATTAACCTACTTATTTGAAATAAATTTTTGAAATAACCAAGAAAATTAATAGCTTTGTAAATATATATCATAGGAGTGTTAAATTGAAAAGCATTTTATATATACTTTTAATCTCAAGTTTACTGGCAGTATCTTGCCAGGACGATATAACCAACAATAATCCTAAGGATTCCCATTCAATATCAGTAATAATTAACGATATTCCGTTTAAAACAGAAAAATACGTCCGAATTGGATACACTCTAAAAATGTGGGAATATGAAAAGCAAGGTTTAATATTGCAAAAAATTAAAATAATTGATGCAGAAACCAAAGTTGAATTGATGAGTATTGATAGCTCTGAAATCGTGATGATTTATAAAAATCCATTGTCAACTAATCCTTATTTTCAATTAGATAGCATATCTTCCTATTATACTTCAATACAGCTAAAAATTCCATTAAACCAAGCCCTTCCCGCAAAAGTATCTCACATAATTTATTTTAGAGATACTATTAATAATAAAGATATATCTTTTGAAGGGGGAACATTTTCACCTCGCAAAAACGAAACGCCCATAAGCATTAGCTCCCCTGTAAAAGGCGATAACTGGCTTTTTATTAACCAATCTACTTTAGGATATCACTTTTATACATTATTCTTTGTTAATGGAAGGATAGGAACAGGCGCACGCTATGCTTTTGATAATATTCAAATAGATGAACAGGGTGAGTATTTTAGTGGCGACCCTACTGTAAATGAATCATATTATAATTATAAAGATACTCTTTTTGCAGTTGCAAACGGAACTGTTATATCAATTAAAGATGGCCGCCCTGAAAATGCTGGAAACTCAAAAAATATTACTTTTTCAGATGTAGATGAATTAGGTGGTAACTATTTAATTCTTGATATTGGAAACAACCACTATGCTTTCTATGCTCATTGTGTGCCCGGCTCATTTATGGTCAAACCCGGTGATGTAATCACTGAAGGCACTCCTATTGCTTTATTAGGCAATTCCGGCAATTCTGATTGTCCTCACTTACACTTTCAAATATGTGATTCTCCACATTTCTTTGAGACTAATGGATTGCCTTTTGTTTTAAAAAAATACACTAAAGTTGGTGATTATCCTAATTTTAATAGCCAACCTGCTGAAATAACAAATTCTATGATGGAAGAATTTACAATTATATCGTTTTAAATGTGAGGTAAAAATATGAAAACGATTTCAGAAAACAAAGATAAAGAAAAGCAATTTAAAAAGCGGCTCGACCACTATTGGAAATTCATTGCTATTTATGCAGTTGCTTTAATTATAATTGCAATTCTTGGCGGCAGTTTTACTGAAGGGAAATATTCTCTTGTGCTTAACTCTCCAGTCGTAATTCTTCTTGCAGCATTTATTATCATTTCTTTCGTTACTGTTGTTTTTGATTTTTATAAAAATCTGACTATAATTATTGGAAGAGATTATCTAATTTTTAAAAGTCGTTTCGCTGAAAAGAAATATTTGATAAATGACATAGATAAAATTACAATAGTTAAAGAAAGATATAATCGTTTTCCCAATAAATTAAAAATTATAAAAATTCGTTTGAAAAACAGAATAAGAACACTTAACATTAGGCCTTCTGCTTTTTGGAACGAACAGGAATTAATAAGTTCAATTGGCAGATTAAAAAGTTTAATTCAACAATAATTATTCAATAATAATAATATTATTTCGTTAATAATAATATTTATAATTTAACAAGGAACTCAAATGACTGAAAAAGATGAAGCATTATTTAGCCAAGTGCAAACAATTATAGACAGAGATATAAAACCATATATCGAAGCTGATGGTGGACGTATCAGTTTACATAACGTTGAAGAAGGTACTGTATTTGTTCAGCTTGCAGGCGCCTGTGCTGGCTGCCCTGGAGCAGCTATGACACTTAAAGGCGGAGTAGAAAGAATTTTAAAATTGAAACTTCCTGAAGTAAAAGAAGTTAAATTAGCGTATTAAATTTTAATTGAAAGTTCTTAAAATTATTGTTCTTAACCAAAAAATATAAGAGTTTTTTTAAATAGAAATGACATAACTTGAAAAAAGTCATCCTATAAACTTGTTTATAGGATGACTTTAATAAATTTTTCTTTTTCTCCTTCCCACGCCTAAACTGGGAAGGAGGTTTTGTAAATTCAGAACTCCTTACACCTCGAAGTTTTTTAATTCGCAATTAATATAGTACTAATATTTAAAAAATATAATTTTAATATAAAGATAATGTATAACTCCCAAATTTATTTGGGAGTTATTCTAATAATTAGATTAATACAATAATTTTTTTAGTAATTTAGTTTGAAATCATTCTTTATGAATAAAATCTTCTAACTCTTTTATTTTCATTGTAAAAGCATTAGTTCAGACATAGTAAATACTATTTTTCTTAAAAAAAATAGCAGCTAAATCTTTGCTAAAGCATCATTTTTATATGAATTATAAGCATCTTTAACTGTCATCTCGCCAGCACCAGTATATATTTTAATATTAGCTTTTGTTAAAACAGTTAAAGCATTTCCGCCGGGAGTATTTCCAGTTATAAGAATATCTGGATTAAGTTCAAAGAGTTTTTGTGCAGTATAAGGTCCGGCGCCGTGCTGCTCATTTGCAATAGCTCTATTATCAAAATTAGATAATTCATTTTTTTCTTCATCAAACATCACAAGATATTCTGTTCTACCAAAGCGTGGGTCAATCGGTGAATCCCAGCTTGTTCCTTTTGCTGTAAATGCAATTCTCATATTTTTTCCCTTTATTTAAGATTTCTTTTAATTTTTTCCCAACTATCTTTAATTAATTCAGAAATCTGGTTATTATCAAATTCAGTGATTGTTTTTCCTTGTATTAATGCATCGGTAAATGCAATATTATAAGGGATTTTTGTTAATATTTCAATATCAACACTTTTTAAATACTCAATTATTTCATTAGTTTTATTAATATTTAAATCGTATTTATTAATAATGCAAGCAGCTTTCAAATTAAAATTTTTTATTAATTCTATTACTCTTTTTAAATCGTGAAAGCCGGATATTGTTGCTTCTGTAACTAAAACAACAAAATCGGCACCTGTTAGTGAAGATAATACCGGACATCCAATTCCGGGCGCCCCATCTACCAGAATATATTCTACATTTTTATTTTCCGCAATTCTCTTTGCTTCCTGCTTCACTTTGGCAACTAATTTTCCAGAGTTTTCAGCACCAATACCGAGCCGGGCATGAACTAAAATATTATTGAACCGTGTTTTGGAAATAAATTGCTTTCCTACATTTTGTTCAATCATTTCAATTACCTGAGTTGGACAAACTTTGCTACAATATCCACAGCCCTCGCAATTTAATTTATTAATGTAAAAATTGGAATTTCTGTAAATAATAGCACCGAAACGACACACATTTTCACATATTCTGCATTTTATGCAATTTTTCTGATGAATAAATGCTTTTACTCCACTAAAAAAATCATTCGATTCAATTGTTTCTGGTTTGAGTAAAAGATACATATTGGCTGCATCAACATCGCAATCAGCAACTACGGCGTTTTCTTTTTCTAAAAATGCATAAGAAGCAGTAATAGAAGTTTTGCCTGTTCCACCTTTTCCCGAAATGATTACTATTTCTTTCATAACATCTCTCCTGCTCTATAATTCCGTATGTAATTGTGTATTTGCTCTATTTCTGCTTTTATTTCAGGAAAACTTAAGTATAGAAGTTCTCCTTTTGAATAAGAGACTGCTGCTTCACGGATATGGGGAATCTTTGCTATTATTTGTATATCTTCATTTGCACAATAGTTCAAAACATCGTCATTTCCAATACCATAGCGATTAATTATAACAACGAACTGCTTTTCTAATTCTCTTGTAGTTTCAACAGCTAACTTTAAATCGCTCAGCCCGAAAGGAGTTGGCTCAGTTACTAAAATAACTAAATCAGCATCTTTCGTAGCTTCTATAACCGGGCATGATGTGCCGGGTGGAGAATCAAAAATTTTTAGGATACTTCCTTTAAAATGTTGTTCCACATACTTTTTTGTTTGAGAAATCAGCGGAACAGCTTGTTCTTCACCAATATAAAGGCGACTTCCAATGTAATCAAGATTAGCTAATTTATAATGCGTTAGTATTCCAATTCGTTTAGGAACCATTGGCAGTGCTTCGCTTGGACAAAGTTCAGAGCAAGCAAAACAGCTATGACACAACTGAGGAAAAACTAAAATTTCATCACTAATTCTTACGATTGCATGATAATTACAAGAATTTTGGCATATATCGCAAATCCTGCAATCATTTTTTTTCCACTCTGGAATAAATTTAAATTTTTCCTCTTGATGATATAATTCACCTTTGAAGAACAGTCCGGAATTTGGCTCTTCAACATCTAAATCAATTAGTACTACTTTTGATTCAAGCGATAAAAAAGAACAAAGATTAGTTGCAACTGTGGTCTTTCCTGTTCCACCTTTTCCACTTGCAATAGTTATTTTCATAATTTAATTATTATGGCAGCCGTCATTATGTCCGTGATGACCACCATCACATTGATTTTGTCCGGTTGCTAATTTGTTATTCAAATAAAATTCTACAATTTGTTTTGGGCTATCAGCTTCAACACCCATACATACTTCTATATTGTTTTGAGCAAAAAGTTGCTGAGCATTCACTCCCATACCACCAGCAATAATAGTATTTACTCCATGGGAAGCTAGAAATCTTGGGAAAGAGCCCGGCTCGTGTATGGGAGGAGTTAATATTTTTTCACCTAATATCTTATTATCTTCTGTTTCTACAATTACGAAACTTTCACACCTTCCGAAATGCGGACACAACTGCCCATTAATTGTTGGGACTGCAAAATTTTTTTTCATACATTTTTCCTTTTTTGTTTATTCTGTCTATTATATTTTATTTTTCAATTCTCTTTATTATGATTTATTTAATATTTTACTTAAAGTACTTTTCATACTAAAAAACAGAATGAAGAAGCTACTGTATATAAATTTTGATGAGAATATTTTTCACTTTCATTCTGAAACGAAGTAAGAAATCCAGAAAAATTTCGTTTAAACCACTATTCCCTGGATTCTTCACTCCGTTACCAATGACATCTTGAATAGGCATTCTGGTATAAGCAAGAATCCATATTGCTTTTTAGTAATTAGTAAAAAGAATTAATGACTAATAACCAACAACCAATAAGAACTAATATAAGATGGATTCTGACATCTGTCAAAATAGCAGCATAAAATTATGTTTTCTCCATTTAAATAAAGTTCTTACTATATTTTGGGATTCAGAAAGACAAAATAAATACCATATTCATTTAAATAAAGTACTTGCTTTATTTTAATTAAAATGACTATTTATTGAGTAATTCTTCTCTTACCATTGGCTGCCCGCATTTGGGGCACTTTATAGTAGTGCATTTGACACCTTGCTGGTGAGGTATTTTTTCGCCACATTTTGAGCAAACGCAATAACCTCCGGGTCCAAAAGCACCGCCTTTATTACGGCCTTTTCCACCTCGTCCACTCTGCATATTGTTGTCTCCACTTCCAAATTTTAAATTAAACATTGTTTTACCTTTTTTAATTATTATCAGCAATTTTTGCTAATTTCTTAATTTAAAGACTGATATAAATTTAAGCAGAAGCTGACAACAAAAAGAAGTCAGCTTCTGCAAGTATTTCCCCATTATCTATTCTTCAGCTCTTGTTCTAATGAAGAAATTTTGTCTTTTAAGGATTGAACTTCGTTTTCAAGGTCTGTGTTTCTATTTGCATTAAAAATATTTCTAAAACCAAAACCTCTTCCTCTACCGAAGCCCATACCTCTGCCAAAGCCACCTCCAAAGAAAGTGTTCCCCGTATTAGAAGTGTTAGAGCAATCGCCTAAACCTCTTCCTGTCATAGGACCTAATCCTCTTGGTCCAGTTCTATCTCCTCCGGGCATTGTTGCCTCCTTTCATATTAAAATTAGCACAACATTTCCCATGTCCGAAACCACCAGCTAAATTGATTAAATTGGAAGAATCGCACTCCGGGCATTTATCGAATGTTGTTTGAAAATTAATTTTGAACATATAACCACAATCATTACAACGAATGATATTTTTTCTAAAATGAATGTTACCGCCATCAATGGAAAGCAGTTTGCCATTAATGATTAATTCTGCAATTTTTTTTCTTGATTTTTCAATTAATCGAGTAAAAGTAGAGCGGGAAATACCCATTTCATTGGCTGCTTCTTCGTGTAAAAGTCCCTCGTAGTCTGTTAATCGGAATGCTTCGTATTCGTCTAATGACATTTGTATTTCACCAAGGAAACGTGCAGCAGCTCCCAACGGTTTAAACTCTGTAAATAGTGGCGGATTATATACTGTTCTTTCTTTTTCCGGTCTTGCCATTTTATCCCTTTCTTTTACTACAAATATAATGAACATTGGTGAATAATCCAAATTTTTTTTAAAGAAAATTCTGATAAGCTGTATTTATAATTACAGAACTCCTGACCTAATAATAAAAATAAAGGAGTTATGAGATTTGCTTCGTTAAGAATCATTTCGCAATTTATCGCAAAAAAGATGTAATTGGCAAGCGTAACGAAGAATGACAAGACTGAGAAATAACAAACTACGAGGAGTAAGTAGTTCCGAACCCCACGATAAAGGAAGACCTTTATTAAAATGGAAATGACAGGCAAATGAAAAGATGTCATTGGTAACTCGAGAAGGAGTAATAAAGAATTTATTTTTTATTTATGAATAATAAAGGATATATAAAAATATTTTTAATTCAAAAAATTTTTCTTATTTTGTGTTTTATTAAATAAAAGTACTGAAAAAACGAAGGAAAAATTATGAAAAAATTACTGTTTATTCTTGCTTTCTTATCTACTGCTATTGCTTATTCGCAAAGTCCTAAGTTTCAGCCAGACCCACCGAACTATGATTTAATAGAAAAAGAAATTAAAAACGAAAAATCAAATTTCTATTATCCAGTTCTAATGGAAAGATATATGAAAAATGATACTACACTAACAATGGAAGACTATAAGTATTTATATTATGGATATGTTTACCAAACTAAATACCGCCCATACTGGCATTGCGATAATATTGAAGAATTGGTAAACTATTATAAAAAAGAAGATTTAACAGAGGCAGACAAAGATGAAATAATAAAATTAGCTATGGAATGTATTGAAGATTTTCCTTTCGACATAAGGCAAATGAATATGATAAGCTATATATACTATTTAAAAGGAGACGAAAAAAATTCGTATATTTGGGCAATGAAAACTCAGAGTATAATTCACACAATTCTCTACACTGGCTCTGGTTTAAATGAAAATGAAGCTTGGCATGTAATTACCACCGGTCATGAATATGAAATTATTAAAAGTTTAGAATTTGAAGCAGCAAGCCAAGCATTAGTTCCACCATATTATGATGTAATTAGTTTGAAGCAAAATGATACTGATATAAAAGCATTTTACTTTAATGTCCAAAAAATATTTGAAGCAAATGCAAAGATGTTTGATTTAAAGTAATGATTACCGAAAAGAAGTGCCATAAAATATTTATATGGCACTTCATTTCTTATATAATAATTAGAAAACTTATTCTAATTCGATAAGCAGCTGATTTTTAGTAACCATTTTTCCAATTTCAACATTAACGGACTTGATTTTAGCATCAAAAGGTGCTCTAATTAAATTTTTCATTTTCATTGCTTCAAGAATAAGTAAATTATCACCTTTTTTCACCTCTTGTCCCTTTTTTACAAAAATTTCTCTTATTATTCCCGGAATAAAAGCAAATACTTCATTTGGATTATTAGGAGTATATGATTTTCTATTTATGAACTTCTTTGTTAAAAGAGTTTCATAAGGAGTATCATCAATGCTTAGCGTATTTATTGGATTATCTTGATTCATAAAATTTCTTTAAAATGGAGGAATACCGTGTTTCTTTTTAATAGGTCTTATGGTTTTACTTGTAGAAATCTTCAAACAATGGATAATGAAATCACGTGTTTCTTGAGGTGTAATAACAGCATCAATATAACCATTAGCAGCAGCGAGATAAGGATTAGCAAATTTTTCTGTATATTCGGCTACTTTTTGTTTTCGCATCTCTTCAGGATTGGGTGCATTAGCAATTTCATTACGGAATATAATATTTGCAGCTCCTTCGGGCCCCATAACTGCTATTTCAGCAGTAGGCCAAGCAAAAACGAAATCGGCACCGAGATGACGGGAGCACATTGCAATATATCCTCCGCCGTAAGCTTTCCTTATGATTACTGTTATTTTTGGAACTGTTGCCTCACTATAAGAATAAAGAATTTTTGCGCCATGACGAATAACTCCTGAATGCTCCTGGTCAACACCTGGTAAATAGCCCGGAATGTCTTCTAAAGTAAGAAGTGGAACATTAAAAGCATCACAGAACCTAATGAAACGTGCTGCTTTGTCTGATGCGTCAACATCAAGCACCCCTGCAAGATACATTGGCTGATTTGCAACTACTCCAACAGTATCGCCATTCATTCGGATAAAGCCAATTACTATATTTTTTGCCCAATGCTCCTGAACTTCCAAAAACTCTGAATCATCGCAAATAGATTTGATAACATCACGACAATCGTAAGGTTGAGTCGGTTCTTTAGGTATTATATCATCAATAGAAATTTGTATCCGCGGTTGTTTTACTGGAAATTTATCAGCTTTTTTTGTATTATTCCAAGGAATAAAAGTAACTAACTTTTTGATTTGTTCAAAACACTCCAACTCGCTTAAAGAGTAAAAATGAGCGTTACCTGAAATTTCAGCTTGGACTTTAGCCCCGCCAAGCTCTTCCATACTTATTTCCTCGCCTAATACTGTTTTTATTACTTCAGGACCAGTAATAAACATTTTCGAAATTTTATCAACAACGAAAACAAAATCAGTAAGTGCCGGGGAATAAACTGCTCCTCCGGCGCAAGGTCCTAAAATAACAGAAATCTGAGGAATTACTCCAGATGCTTGTGAATTTCTCAGGAATATTTCTCCATAGCCGGCAAGCGAGTTCACTCCTTCTTGAATCCTCGCTCCACCAGAGTCATTAATTCCAATTAGAGGAAGTCCAAGTTTCATCGAATGGTCCATTATCTTTGTAATTTTTCTTGCATGAGCTATCCCGAGAGAGCCACCAGCAACTGTGAAGTCCTGAGCATAAATACATACGGGATGACCAAGAATGTCGCCAGTACCGGTAATCACTCCATCGCCAGGCAAATGCTTTTTGTCCATACCAAAATCTTCGGCTCTATGCTCAACAAACATATCATATTCGTGAAAAGTTCCGGGGTCAAGCAATGCTTCTATTCTTTGACGTGCTGTCAGTTTGCCAGATGCTACTTGTTTCTTGATTGCTTGTTCGCCTCCGCCTTCTGAAACCGTTTTTTTTCTCTTGAAAAAATCAGCTAATCTTTGTGTTAATGACATAAGTTTCCTTATATAATATTCTTTATATCCAAAAATATGAATTATTTATTAGATAAACAAGAAATAAATAGTGCTTAATAAGAATGAGATTTGTACTTGCTTAATTACTCACCTTTCTCATTCCCATCTTGAGAGGGGAGTTGGACTTGAGGAAAAAAATAAAAGAACGAATCAGCCCTGACCCATCCCCCACTTTTTTATGATAGAAAAAGAAATGTGAATTTATAAAAAATATTAATTTTAACAAATTTCGATGTCATATTTATCTAAAAGTCCAACTATTCCGGGAAAAGAAAATTTTGCTTTATTTATTCTATTAGCTTCTGGATTAATTGAATAATTAAAAGATGTAGATAAATCTGCTTTTTCTAAATTTGTATTATCAAAAGCTGCACGGGTTAAATCGCAATTAGTGAATATAGAAGAATTTAAATCGCAATACGAAAAATCTACTTCATTAAGTTTAGAATTAATGAAACTAGTATTTTTTAACTTTAGTTTGTAAAAGGAAGAAAGATTTAAAATGCAACTTTCGAATGACAATAAAAGCCCGAATTTATTACATAAATCAAATCTTAATCCAATCATTTTGCAATCTTTAAAACTGGTATTTCTAAAAGCTGTATCTGATAAATTTATCATTGTAAGGTTACAAGCTACAAAATCACAATCGACAAATTCAAATTCATTAAAATCAGCATTTTGAAAATTACAATTAACAAAAACACAACTTTCATATTCCCCTTTAATTATTGGAGAAATATTAAAATTTATATTTGAAAATTTTTTTTGTACAAACAATTTTTTTCTCATAGCTACTTAAATGTGTTTTTGAAAAGTTACAGTAAAAGTAGAGCCAGCATTAATTTCACTAATTAATTCAATATTTCCTTTGATTAAGTCAACACATCGCTTAACGATAGACAATCCTAAACCAGTTCCAGCTATATTCCCTATATTTTGACCTCTATGGAATGCATCAAAAATATGCTCTTTATCAAGCTCTGAAATACCAAATCCGGAATCACTTACTTTGAAAGAAATCTTAGTTCCTTTATCAATCAATTCCAATTTAACCGTGGTATTGTCTGGAGAATATTTTACAGAATTAGACAGCAGATTACTCAAAATTTGTCTGATAATCATTTCATCATTTTCAACAATACATTTCGAAACATTAGTATAGAATTCAAAATAATGTTTTTCTTCATCAATATTAACGAAATCATTGTATATATCTTTAGATAGTTTAATTAAATCAAGAGTAGTAGGATTAAACATCAATTTACCTGCTTCACTTTTACCAATCACAAGAACCTCTTCGAGTAGTTTGGTCATGTGTTTGACGGCAGCACGAATTTTGTTTAAGTAACTAATGAATTCTTTATAATAACTACCTTGATAAAGTTTTTCTAAAATATAAGTAGAAGAAGAAATAACAGTTAGTGGTGTCCTATATTCATGAGATATCATAGAAATAAACCGGGTTTTCATTTCACCAAGCTCTTTTTCTTTTTCGAGAGCAGCAGAAATCTCTTCTTTAGCAATATAAAGTTTTTGTTCAGTCTTTTTGCGTTCATCATTTTCAAAACGAAGCTTATCCAGTGCATTTTCTAAAAGAATTGTGCGTTCAAGTACTTTTACTTCCAATTCGGCATTAAGCTTTTTAATTTGCTCTTCCATTTGCAAGCGAACTAAAAGTTGAGCAATTTGTTCAGAAATAAATATAAGTAATTTCAAATCATCCTCACCATAAGCATTTTCATCAGAATAATGTTGGATGACAACTGCTCCAATCACTTCATTGTTTCTAACTAATGGGACTCCAAGCCATATTTTTGATGATGTTCCAAAGTCTTCAATAAGACCTTGTTTTTTAAGTTCTTCAACTTTCTCTGTATTAGCTAAAAGAGGTTTATTATTTTTTATAACATAAGAAGTCATCGTTTTGCCAGCAGGGAATTCCTGGAAAGAATCTTCTTCATCAGCAAAATATGGCAAAGTGATTATGTCTTTTTCTTTATTATAAAAAGCAATAAAGAAATTAGTAGTATCTATCATTTTCCCAAGAATAATTTGAATATTACGTGCAAAATTCACTAAATTTTTACTGCTGTTAGCAGCTAAAGTGATTTGATAAGTTACATCCTGAACTTGTTTAGCCCAAATTTGCTTTGAAATATCTTCTATTATAGCAGTTCCGCCAATAATTTCATTTTTGTCATTGTAAAATGGAAAACTTCTGATTGAAATATGAACTTCTATTTTGCTTGTAACTGTTTTATATAAACCTTCGTAAAAACCATTATGACCGGATAAAACAATACGCAAGGAATCAATAATTTTTTCATTTTTTAATTGCTCCAACTCATAAAGTAAAATGTTTTTTCTGCTTGTATAAAGGATTTCACAAAATCTGTCATTAAAATCAATTAACTTAAGTTCACGGTCATATTGAATTATTCCGAAAGGAGAATTCATAAATATCATGCGATATCTTTCTTCACTCTCTTTTAAAGCATCTTCGGCCTGCTTTGTGTTAGTTATGTCTAAAATAAATCCTTCAAGTGTTAATACATTTTTAGTTTTTAAATCATAAATTGCTTGTCCTTGTTCCCAAACCCATTTTAATTCATTATTCTTATTAACAATTCTATAAACAATTTCCCAAGAAGAAGCTTTTTCTACCGAAGACCTTATTGAATGATGAACAAAGTTCCTATCGTCATAATATACTAAATCTAAGTATGCAATAGATTTGTTTTCTAATAAATCATCAGCATAATAACCAGTAAGTTTATAGCAACCATCACTAACAAATTTCATTGTCCATTTATAGTCAAATAGACATCTGTAAACCATACCGGGCAGATTACTCATTAAAGTCAGTAATGTCCTTTGTGTTTCGAGGTACGCTTCTTCTGTGTTTTTCTTATCAGTAATATCTTTTAAAGCAACATAAACGTAAGTAACTCTGTTTTCTTCTTTAGAAAAAAATGGATTGGTATATATCTGAAGCCATCTAACATTATTATTCCTTGTTATTACTCTAAAGATTTTAGAACTCATTTCATTATTAAATGATGTCTGAATTAAATCCTTGATAATTTTAATATCGTCTGGATGAATGATTCGTATCCAATTTTCATTCAGGATAGTGTCATAATCGTGATAACCGGTAATTTTTTCTATTCCTTTGGTAATCCATTCTGGAATAGCAGTTAAATCTTTGTTAACTTTAAATGAAATAATCACATCAGTTACAACATCTGTTATAGCTTTATAGCGATTTTCACCAATAATCAGTTGTTTTTTATAATTAACTTCATCAGTTACAATTTCATTAATTATTATACCACCGGTAATATTTCCATTCTTGTTTATTGGAGCTGCTTTTATATTAAGATAAAAATCTTTCCCATCAAAATTATTCGGTATCTTTACTTCTTTAAGTTCAATAAATGCTCCTTTTAGAACGGTTTCAAAATCAATATTCATATCTGAAGATTTATAAAAAGCAATACTATTTATCTTTCTTCCAATATAATATTCTTTATCAACTCTATTTTTAACAATTTTCTTGAAGTGATAATCATTAACAAACTGAATTATGCCATTATTATCGAAGTATATAATAGAAACAGGAGCTTTATTTGCTAAAGTTTTAAATCTTTCCTGAGATTCACGGATTGCTTCCATTGCAATTTTTATATTTGTAATATCAATGGAAAGTCCAAGAACTCTATCAAAAATTCCTTTATCATTTTTTAAAGGTATTTTTATTGTTTTGTACCAGCGAATTTCTCCATTTGAAGAAGTTACTGATTCTTCATAAATTATCTTCGTTAATCCTGATTTAATTGCATCCTGGTCTGCCTTTAGAAATTGTTTTATTTCTTCTGTATTTGGATTGAAATCCCAGTCAGTTTTTCCAATTATGTCAGTTGTTGTTGTTCCGTAGTGGTCAGCAAGAGTTTTATTTGCTAAAATATATATCCCATTATAGTCTTTAACAAAAATAAAATTAGGTAATGAATCTATTACATTTCTAAGGAATTCTTTTTGATTGCTCAATTCCATTTCGATTGGTTTTCTAAATGAAATATCGCGCCAGGTGGTATGATAAATTGTTTCATTATTATAATTTATGTATGTTAAAAGTACTTCAACAGGAAACACAGTTCCATCAAACTTATTATGAATCCAAACAAACCGTTCAGCTGTATTTTCAAATAAAGAATTAATTAATTCTTCAGATTTGATTTTAGAATTTTTACCATCTGGCTGGTACTCAGGCGACAAATCCGCTGGATGCTTACCAATAATGTCTTCTTTGCTCTTTGCTTTAATCATTTTGATTGCAGCATTGTTGCAATCAATAAATTTGTAATCTTTTATCAACAGATGGGCATCATCGGATTGTTCAAAAAGCAATTTAAATAATTCTTCTTCTGATTTTAACTTGTCTTTTAATAACTGTTGTTGTGATTTTTCATTAATTGAAACTCCAAAAATATTTTTATTTTTTTCTTTAAATAAATAAATACTTATTTCACTTAAAAATGTAGTTCCGTTATTTCTGCTAATTTCAATTTCTAAGAACTGAAAATCGTCTTTTTGCGTTTTTTTTATGAATTTTTGAATTTTTTCTTCTGAATCCACTCCATCCTTTTGAGTTTTTGGGAATAAAGAAACAAAACTTTTGTGTATAAGTTGATTTCTTTTATAACCTAATAATATTTCTGCTTTTTCATTCAGTTCAATTATCTTATCCTCTGATAAAACGAGTAAAGCATTTTGAGATAAATGCAATAAATATTTGAAACTTCTTTCTATTCTTTTTTTGTCTATAAATTCAATTTTATATAAATAATTAACAATTGTTTCTTTAATAAAACCTATAAAGCAGTTTATTTGATTTTTTTCCTCTGGAGTTAGAGTTGAATATTCTGGGAAATTAGTAATAAAGCAATTTAATTTCTTTGTTTTCTCGAAATATATTGGAAAAAATGCAATCCCTTCGTTATTATATTCAAAGAATTCAATACCATCTTTTTTAGATTTTATGTTTATTATTTTTAAGTAATTAATAAGGTTTTTAATACAGCCAATATTAAGTAAAAGCTGATTATTTTTATCTAATATTAATATATTTAGTGCACTTATATTAGATATATTTTTCAATTTTTTTCGAATTTTTTGTCGATTAAACAGCTCAAAATTATTCATAATTAATTTAAATTTTATTTATAAATTCTATTTAACTATAATATATGTAAATGAGTAATCTCTTAAGTCATTGTTAACACGGTGTTTGAGATTTCTCACTTCTTATAGGAATAACATATAAATGTGAAAATGTGATTATCAATCTCATATAATTCAAGTGTTTATATAATTTTAGATAACATTATTAGAATGTTATTCAGAGCGTAACTAGGAATCTCACAAGTCATTGTTAACAGAGTGTATGAGATTCATTACTTCATATTGTAATATCAGATATAAGTTAAGAGAAATCTCATATTTAATTGAAATATAAATAATTAAGTTATAAATTTCTTACACTTATTTACTCTTCGTTCAAATAGCAAATATCAATGAATACATTAGCAAAATCTTTGCCAAAAAGAGAAAGGATAAATGTTTCGTGGGTTATAGAAAATCTAATTAGAAAAAAATTTTGTATTTTTGAAAAGTTTTTTATTTAATTATTGTTTAATTTTGAAAAATTAGAAACAAAAATACAATGAATATAATCACTTTAGAAGCAGGGCCTATAGCTACAAGATGCTATCTGATTTATACTGAAGAAAACAACAAGGCAATAATTATTGATACTCCTTTGGATAGCACCGAAAATTTTATGTATCATATTGAAAAGAATGCTTTAGATGTAAGTTTAATTATATTAACACATTCTCATTGGGACCATACCGCAGATGCTATCAAATTAAAAGAGAAAACAGATGCTTCTGTTGCATTGCATAAGTTAGATGAATACAGGGTGCTTGAGCCAATGAAACATTCAATAGTTCCTTTATATTTTGAATTAACTCCGTTTAAGCCGGATTTATATTTGGAAGAGGGTATGAAAATTCAGCTTGGGGAATCGAACTGCCTTGAAGTTATATGCACTCCCGGACATACTGAAGGTGGGATTAGCTTGGTCGAAAGGTCAGAAAAAGTAATTTTTACCGGCGATACTCTCTTCAAAAACAGTATCGGAAGATATGATTTTCCCGGAAGCAACTATGACGATTTAATGAATTCAATAAAAAACAAGTTATTTACTTTTCCTGATGACTTCGTTATCTATCCCGGTCATGGTATGAGAACTACTATTGGAGCAGAAAAAATGTATAATCCATTTCTATGAAAAGAATAAATATGAAAGCTAAAATAATGAATAAAACTTTTAGACATAAAGTTTTAATAACTAAACATTTTCCTGTATTTGCATTTTTTATTATCATTTTAGCATTATTTTTAACAGGATGCTATTCTTTTACCGGAAGCTCAATCCCAGAGCATATTAAAACTATATATATAAGTTCCATTCGGGATAATAGCGGCTATGGAAACCCAAATTATCGTGAAATGCTTACTAAGAATATTATTGATAATTTCAGACGTGATAATTCTTTAGAGCTTGTTGAGGGAGTTTCAGATTCTCGCTTAAACATCGTTATTACTAATATTAGTGATGAAACATCAACAGTTAAAGCCGGTGAACTGGAAAAAGAAAGAAAGATGACAGTTGTTTGCGAAGCTGAATATATTGATAATATTAAAAGAATATCTCTTTGGAAAAAAAGTTTTTCCAATTATAGCATTTATAATATAGAAAATGCCCAGATTAACAGAGAGCAAGCAATTACAGATATTTTACTGCAAATTTCAGAAGATATTATGTTAGCAGTTGTTTCTGGTTGGTAATTTAAGAACTCCAGATTGTAAGAATTCTTTTAGAAATAAATATAGTTAAGAAATTTCTAAATATAGAATTTTTAATCTATAGCTCACAAATAAATTTTGGATTATTCTAATAATTAGAACAACAAAATAATTTATTAATGAAAAGCTCAAAAAATTGTCATTGAAAGCTTTGTGAAGAATCTCAAACGCTGTGGTAGCAATGACGTGAGATTTCTCACTTCGTATCGAAATGACCCGTTTTATTTTGCAATACTTGTTGTCGGTTAGGCATAATTTCTAAAGAAAAAATTTAAATTTCATAAAAACAATGTTTATTTATGTTTTTTCTTTTTAATTTTGCAAAGAAGAGTAATTTAGAATAAAAAAAGTTCAAAACGCAAGATGCTCAAATTTAAAAAAATTCTTCTATATTCAGTACTCATTGCAATTGCATTAGGAATGGTTTTCCCAATGATTTGGATGCTGCTTATTTCATTAAAAACAGTTCCATCTTCCGATGCAAATTTCTTTGAACTACTCTTTTCTTCTTATACTTTACAAAATTTCATAGAAGCATTTGAAACAGACGCATTCGGCACTTACTTTTTTAATTCAATAGTAGTTGCAGCAACAGTTACCGCTGGAAATATCCTTTTCAGTTTCCTCGTTGGCTATGCACTTGCGAGACGAAGTTTTCCCGGAAAAGGAATAGTATTTGGGTCAATCCTTGCAGTGCTAATTATACCGCCACACGTTATAATGATTCCGCTTTATCGTCTGATGGTAAGTTTCGACTGGTTAAATTCGTATTACAGTTTGATTGTTCCCTGGCTCATTACTCCTTTTGCTGTTTTTCTTGTTAGGCAATATATTATTGCACTTCCAACTGAACTTGAAGACGCTGCAAGGATAGATGGTGCAAGCGAGTGGTATCTTATGTTCAAAATCGTAATGCCGCTTTGCAAACCGATTTTAACCGTAGTTGCAATTTACGTTTTTTTAAGTAATTGGAATTCATTCCTTCTCCCCTACCTTTTTGCAAATGATGAAGCATACAGGACACTCCCGGTTGGGCTAACGTTTTATCTTGGAAAGCAATCTATTGACTGGGGGCATCTTATGGCAGGCGCTGGAATTTCAGCTGTGCCAATTATTCTAATATTTTTGCTCTTTCAACGTCAAGTAATAAATGGTTTAACTGCTGGTGCTTTGAAAGAATAAATGCAAAATACTCATTCATATAGAAAAATAAATATTCTTCCCGATTACATTGCCAACCAAATTGCTGCTGGCGAGGTTATTCAACGTCCTGAATCGGTAATAAAAGAACTTGTTGAAAATTCACTTGATGCAGGTGCTGATTCTATTATAGTTGTAGTTCGAGATGCAGGCAAACAGCTAATCCACATTGTTGATAATGGCTGCGGAATGGCTCGACCGGATTTGGAACTTAGCTGTAAACGCCACACAACAAGCAAGATTTTCACAAGTGAGGATTTAGAAGAAATACTCACATTTGGCTTTCGCGGTGAAGCACTTGCTTCTATTTGCTCTATTGCTAATGTTGAGATACGGACCAAGCGCCGCAGCAATGAAGAAGAATTTCAGGGTTACCGACTAATTTCAGAGCCGATGAAAGAAGAAGTTATTGAGCCATTTAATTCTGATTTTGGGACTCAAATTTTTGTTCGAAACCTCTTTTTCAACGTTCCGGCAAGGCGTAAATTCTTAAAATCCAATCTTACAGAATTTCGCTATATTTCCGATACTATGATTCGCCTTGCACTTTCAAAACCAGATATTCGCTTCACTTTTTATGACGAAGATACTCTTATTTTCGATGTAAAACCTTCTACACTAAAAGAACGTATAGCTGCAATACTTGGTCGCGATGTTGCTGACAATATGTTTTATATTCAAGCTGAAAATGATTTGATTAAACTATCTGGTTTTATTGGAAATCCTGCTAACGTCAAAAGAACAACTGCCAATCAGTATTTCTTTCTAAATGGTAGAAATATAAAAAGCAAGTCGCTGAACTACGCTGTTTTTTCTGGTTATGAGCATATTTTGGAAAAAAATAATTTTCCTTTTTACTTAATCAACATTGATATTGACCCGAAATTTGTTGATGTAAATGTTCATCCACAAAAGCACGAAGTAAAATTTGAAGATGAACGGATAGTTTTTAATCTGTTGCAAAATGCTGTTGCCAAAGTATTACAGGAAAATAATCTGCTTCGCACTATTGATGTTATGAGCAACGAAGCAAGTTCTCCTTTTATTGCTATTAATTCGCAAAATCAATCGACACCCACATTTGTTAACAGATTAACTGGTGAAATTGTAAGCAATCAAAGGCAGTTCGATTTTCCCAAACGATATGATAATTTTGATTATAGGAATAAGGAGCAGTTTTCTACCTCTGCTTATTCTGCCCTTTTCAGCAATAATCCAAACACTGAAAATGAATTGATTGAAAAAGAAGCATTTCCGAAATCAATGCTTTTTCAAATTCATTATAAATATATAATTTCCCAAACGTTTAACGGTTTTATTATTATTGACCAGCACGCCGCCCACGAGCGTATTTTATATGAGCGTGCTTTAAACACAATCAAAAAAATAATTAATAATTCCCAGCAACTTCTTTTCCCAGTCCAAATCAAATTAAGCCCAGCAGAACGAACTATTTTTAAACTGATTGAAGAAGAACTTGCTTTAATCGGATTTGGTTTTAAATTTTTTGATGAATCAACTGTTGAATTGATTTCCGTTCCGATTGACATAAAACCGGGTAAAGAGGAAATTTCAATTAAAGAAATATTGCAGCAATATGAAGAATACGAAAAGGTGCTTAAGACCGACAAACAGGACTTAGTCGCTGCTTCTTTTGCCTGCAAAGCTGCAATAAAAACAGGGCAGCAGCTTTCGCAAGAAGAAATGAAAAACCTGCTTGAAGATTTAAATAAGTGTGAAAATCCTAATTCCTGTCCCCACGGCAGACCGATTATAATTGAATTTCCATTAATTGAACTCGACAGACGGTTTGGAAGAAGCTGAAATTAATTGATAATTGACAATTGATAATTGTTAATTTTTCTGTGTCATTGGTAACCCAGCGATAAAGCAAGTGCTTTATTTAAATGGAGATGACATAATTTAATTTTGTCATTATTAGAGCAGCGGTGAATTAAGAAAAAATCAATAAACAATATACGATAATTTTAGTCGTCTTTTGTTTATGGAATATAAAAATATATATATTGTAATATTATTGCTTTTAAGTTTTTCATTTTCTTTGAAAAGCAGTGAAAATGTTAAAGTATTTGCAATACTTGGAACAATCGAAGCTCAAGAGAATGAAACAATTTCGGTCATTTTCAAATTCAATATAAATGAGCATTGGCATATTTACTGGAAAAATCCGGGTGATTCTGGTCTTGAAACAAAAATCATTTTAACTGATACCAGTTTCTTCAAAATTGTGGATATTTATTATCAAACACCTATCTATTTTGAAGATGAGAATTTAATCAGTTATGGCTATTCAGATTCTGCCTTTTTGCTCGTTACTATTAAGCCACTAAAAGCTAAAAAATATATAAAAGATTATAAATTGAATTTTGATGTGGCTTGGCTTGAGTGTAAGGAAAAATGTATTCCGGGTAAACAAAAAATTGAACTATCTCTTAATGGAGCTAAAGAAAATCTTAATGATTATTTAAAGTTCTTTCCAACCGAAGAAATCGACTGGCAGTTTTCTGCCAGATTTAAAAATGAAATTCTTTATATTGAAATAATAAAACCCGATTGGTATAATTATCATATCCCAGAAGTCGAATTTTTTCCAACTGAACCCGGATTTTTTGAAAACAAAGGGCATAAATTTGAAATAATTAATGAAAACGAAGCACTGTTAGAAATACCGTTAGATACCTTTCGCGAAAAAGACCCAAACGAAGTAAAAGCAGTTTTTAAATTTTCAAATTTTATAGATAAAGAAAATATTTTAAATTCAATAGAAAAATCAATAATTATTCAAAAATAAAGGGAATTTTATGTATAAATCAATCATAATACTTGCAGCTCTGCTATTTATTCAATTTTCCAGCAATGCTATTTCTGAAGAAAAAGCAAAAATTGGTGAAGCAGCTCCAAATTTTATATTAACCGACAGCTATGGAAAAACGCATAAGCTGTCTGATTTTGCAGGAAAATATATCGTATTGGAATGGATTAACTTCGATTGTCCTTTCGTTAAAAAGCATTACGACAGCGGAAATATGCAAAAATTACAAAAAGAATATACTAAAAAGGATATTGTTTGGCTTTCAATCTGTTCTTCTGCTCCGGGAAAGCAGGGGCATTTTGATAATGCTGAAATTAATAGACGAATTAAGGAACATAAAGCAGCTCCTACTGCATATTTAATTGATGAAAAAGGTGAAGTAGGGCGTTTATATTCTGCAAAAACCACTCCCCAAATGTTTATTATTGATAAAGAAGGAGTATTGGTCTATGCTGGTGCTATTGATGATATTAAATCAACAGACATTGCAGATATTGAAAAAGCAAAAAACTATGTGAAAGAAACATTTAATTCTCTTTTAAAAGGAAAAGAAATTAATGAAAAAACTTCAGTTCCTTATGGCTGTTCAGTAAAATATTAAATTTTAAAAAAAACTTTCCGGAAGTTAAATTACTTTCGGAAAGTATAATTTTTTTAGTAGTTTACTGGCATTGGAAATCTATTATATACCAGTTTTCATTTATTTTCTGAGTTGAAAAAAAAACATTGTGAATATAATCTAATTCCAATTTTACATTTAATCTGCTATCTGAAAGAGTATCTGTTTGATAATTAGTAATATTTTTATTAATAATTTGTCTTTTGAAACGAGCTATTTCGCTTTGCAATTCGTATCTTTCATAAGCATTATATTTTTTTCCGTAAGGAGAAGCAAGTAATAAACTTGCATATTTTTCGTTATTGCTGTCTAATTGCATCTTGAAACGCATAACAATACCAAATGGAGTGTTTTTATTATAATCGAATACCGGCTCATATCTTTGCTTTTCTCCAATAACAATCAGCTCACAGCTGCTACAAAGGAAGCATATAAATATGAGCAATTGCCATTTTGAAATAGCATTCATCTCATATATAATTTTAGATTTCAAAATACATTCAGTATTTATTTTTTGAAAGTCTAATTTATTTTTATCTATATAATTTATAGAGTTATTCATTTCTTTTGAAAAAATTAATCGTTGTTATTAATGCAAAATCTAAATAAGGAGTAGAATTTTGCATTTTTTCACTAATACCGAAAGTATGTCCAGTATTAGGAATATATACTATTTCAGAATAATCAGAAAGTATATTATTTTTTAATAGCTCAAACTCTTCTTTTTTTACCGTCATATCTTGCTTACAACGAAGAAGAAATACTGGCATTTTTACTGAATTAATCGAATTTATTAAATTATATTCAGGATTTTGAATATCCTCTAAATAAATTTTATCAATTTTCAAATTCAAATTTAGTGAATTATCTTTGAATTCTAAATAACCTTTTTTAAACCAAAATTCCTTTTGTCTTTTAGTCCACCTGTCAAAAGTAGCAATTGGATTCCATAAAGCTAATTTTGTTATATTCAAATTCCTTTTAGCAACCAACAAGGAAATTGCAGCACCTCTTGAATGCCCGAGCAGAAGCAGTTCTTTATTCCAATATTTATCTAAAAGTAAACTTAATTCACTTTTTCGATTTAAAAATTTAATTATATTTTCTAAATCTAAAATTTCCTGACTTACAGTATTATGTGCAAATTTTTCAACAAAAATCAAAGAATTTGAAGATTCATCAAATCCATTCATTGAAAAATTAAAAGTAATAACAAGAAAACCAGCTTCACAAATTTTTCTTGCAGAATAAGGGAAAAAGCCCCAATCTTTATTAGCTTTGAATCCATGAGAAATGATTACCAGCGGTTTTTTTTTATTGAATTCCTTATAAAAAAAATCGTTGCTGATATGGTTCCCATCAGCAGCATTAATTTTAAAACTTTTTTTTATTATCATTTTTTCTAAAGTTTATATTTGAAACCAAGCCCTACTGTCGAAAAAAATATTATTTTTAAATAATGAAAAATTTCCACTTACATAAATGAAATATCTGTCATAGCCAAAGCCAATTAATGTTTTAGTTAAAATTCCATTTTGTAAATCGTCATTATCTTCAAATTTTGTAGCTATAGGTCCTGTGCCTACTAATAAATCCATTGAAAATTTACAGCTTTTAACTAAGGAAATGCCGACTACTGCAGGTAATGAAACAGAATAATTCATATAATTACTTTCTATAGCAAAACAAAATGTCGGCTCAAGTCCAATAAAGAAAAAATCGTTAATTGGGTATCTCATTCCCATACCAAGTTCAATTAGTTTTGAACTGGAATCCTCTTCAAATACATAGCCGGCAAATACATTGCTAGTGTAAAAACTTCTCTCTTCTGTTTTTGTTGTGTCTTGTGATAAAAGCAAGTTTGAAGAAAAGAAAATACATATTGCAACTATAATTGATGCTATTTTTAGATGCTTCATTTTTTACTCCAGTTTGACAATATAATGAAAATAAACGATTATGTTAAATGATTTATTTTATATTATTTAATTCTATCAACCTTTTAATGTTCCTTCTTTTGACAAAAAAATAACTTTGATAATTTAATAAAAAATGATAATTTTACAAGATTTACAAAGTGAATTTTATACAAAAAATATGAAAAATCTATGAACAAAATCCTTGAGGCAAAAATCTTAGCTCCTGACATCAAATTGTTTAGGATAGAAGCACCCAAAATCGCTGCTAAACGTAAACCCGGACAATTTATCATATTGCGTGTCCATCAAGATGGCGAACGAATTCCACTTACTATTGCCGACTCAAATACACAAGAAGGAACAATTACTATTATCGTTCAAGGTATCGGCAACACCACCAAACATCTCAACACATTAGAAGCAGGCGATTTTATACTTGATTTAGTAGGTCCTCTCGGAAAACCTTCTCATATCGAAAACTTTGGATGCGCTGTTAGCATCGGCGGTGGAGTTGGAACTGCAATTGCATACCCAACTGCTAAGGCACTTAAAGAAGCAGGAAATTACGTCATTAGCATCATTGGTGGAAGAAGTAAAGAATTTGTTATTCTTGAAGACGAAATGAGAGCTACAAGCGATGAATGTTACCCAACAACTGACGATGGTTCTTACGGCTTTCACGGCTTTGTTACCCAAAAACTCCAGCAGCTAATTGATGAAGGGAAAAAAATTGATTTTGTTCTTGCAATTGGTCCAATTCCGATGATGGAAGCTGTTGCTAAAGTTACAAAACCATATAATATAAAAACAGTTGTAAGTTTAAATCCAATTATGGTCGATGGCACTGGAATGTGCGGTGGATGCCGCGCTGTTGTAGGTGGAAAAACGAAATTTGTCTGCGTTGACGGTCCGGAATTTGATGCTCACGAAGTTGATTTCAAGGTTTTAACGAATAGGAATAAAATGTATTTAACTCAGGAGAAAACTTCATTAGAAAGCCATAAATGTAATTTGGATAAAATGTACGAAAAGGAGAAGGCAAATGGCTGAAATGACCAACAAAGAAAGAATGAGCATAAAAAGACATCACATGCTCGAACAGGACCCAAACGTTAGAAACAAAAATTTCGAGGAAGTAAATCTCGGCTACACTGAAGAAATGGCAATAGAAGAGGCAAACCGCTGTATCCAGTGTAAAAATCCACTTTGTATTGCTGGCTGCCCGGTTTCAATCAATATACCAAAATTTATAAAGCTAATTTCTGAAGGAAACCACAAAGAAGCAGCTGCAGTGTTGAAAATCGACAATGCCCTTCCAGCAGTTTGCGGTAGAGTCTGCCCACAGGAAGAGCAATGCGAAAAAGTTTGCATTCTTGCAAAAAAAGGCGACCCAGTTGCTATTGGCAATCTGGAACGTTGGGCAGCCGACTGGGAAAGAAAAAATATTGGGATACAAATCCCTGAATTAAAACCAAAAACAGGTAAAAAAATCGCTATTGTTGGTGGCGGTCCGGCTGGACTTAGTTGTGCTGGCGATTTAATCCAAATGGGGCACGAAGTAACTATATTTGAAGCACTTCATAGCATTGGTGGTGTGCTTATTTATGGTATTCCGGAATTCCGTCTGCCTAAAGAAATCGTCCATATTGAAATTGAAGGACTTGCAAAAATGGGTGTTAAATTTGTTACCAACTACGTAGTTGGTTTAATCGAAACAATAGACGAACTTCTTGAGCGCTTCGATGCGATTTTCATCGGTGTTGGTGCAGGTCTCCCCTATTTTATGAATATACCCGGCGAACATTTGAACGGCGTTTATTCTTCTAACGAATTTCTTACACGAGTAAATTTAATGAAAGCATATAAATTTCCTGAAACCGACACTCCGATGTTCGATGTGAAAAACAAGGTAGTTGCTGTGTTTGGTGGTGGAAATACTGCAATGGATGCAGTTCGTACTTCTCTTCGTCTTGGAGCAAAACGTGCAATGATTGTCTATCGCAGAACAGAAGCAGAAATGCCAGCAAGAATTGAAGAAATTAAGCATGCTAAAGAAGAAGGTGTTGAATTTTACCTGCTTGCTGCTCCGCTTGAATTTCTTGGTGATGAGCAAGGTTGGTTGCGTGCAATGAAGTTACAAAAAATGGAACTTGGAGAACCCGATGCTTCCGGACGCAGACGCCCCGTTCCAATTGAAGGTGCAGTTGAAGAAATATCAATAGAAACCGCTGTCGTTGCTATTGGTAACGGCTCAAATCCAATTATCAATCAAACAACTCCGGATTTGAATGTAAACAAATGGGGAAATATTCTGGTTGATAATAATACAATGAAAACAAATAAAAAAGGCGTCTTTGCTGGCGGCGACATCGTTACCGGTGGTGCTACTGTTATTCTTGCTATGGGTGCCGGACGCACTGCTGCAAAAGCAATTGACGAATTTGTTAAAAATCCTGATTCCTGGTAATGTTTACTGGACTTATAGAAGAAATCGGCACTGTAAAATCTGTTTTGCAAAAAGGAAATGCACGCAGATTTTTTATTCAGGCAAACGCAATTTTCAGCGATTTGAAAATTGACGATTCCGTCGCTATTAACGGTTGCTGCCAAACTGTTGTGAATATACAAAATGACATATTTGAAGTTGAAGCTGTTGAAGAAACTTTAAGAAAAACAACACTCGGTAGTTTTTTCCCCGGACAAAAGGTGAATTTGGAAAGAGCTATCCGACTGCAAGACAGATTAGGCGGACATCTCGTCCAGGGGCATATTGACTGCTTCGGCACTATTACTAAAATCAGGCAGGAAACCCTTGGCATTTTAATTTCCATGTCATATCCTTCAGAATTTAAAAAATACATTGCTCCTACTGGTTCTATTTGCATTGACGGAGTTAGCTTAACCGTTGCAAAGGACGAGGAAAGTAATTTTACTGTTTCCATAATTCCTCACACCTGGAACGAAACAAATTTGTCTAATCTGCAAACTGGAAGCAAAGTAAATCTTGAATTTGACATAATTGGCAAATATATTGAAAAAATGCTTCGCGATGAAAAACGTAATTCAGTTTTGAAAGAGTTTATAGAGCAATAAAGAAAGATGTCCAACATCTCGGAGATGTAGGACATCTGTAAAAATAAACATTCTGACGCATTGCAGAATCCATCTTTGTCTTGTCATTTTCAAGCGTTACGAAGAATCCAGAAAGTCATTAATAAAACCAATTTTCTCTGGATTCTTCACTACGTTCAGAATGACTGAAAAAAGTAAAGTTAAATATCCCGATAGGGATTATATATTTGTAACAAGAGAAAGCCACTCCTGTTCTTATCCCGATAGGGATTATATATATAATATTGCTATTTAATCCCTAACGGGATAAATAAAGTAAAGTGTTTTGAATGTTACAAATATTCAATCCCTATCTGGATAAAGAAATGGTGTTTTGATATATAATGTAAATTCATACGAACAACTTGTTGTTCGTATGACTGAAACAAAATAAAATTAAAGATAATTCGTGTATCTAAATTTTAAAACTAAACAAATAAATTTATGAAAATAGAACTTCCGCCACAGACGATTTTACAGCCATCGCCAGTATTAATTATTGGAACGTATGGGAAAGATGGAAAGCCAAATATAATGAATGCTGCTTGGGGTGGTATTGCTTGCAGCGTGCCACCCTGCTTTAGCGTTTCACTTCGTGAAGCAACGTTAAGCTATCACAATATTATTCATAGCCAGGCATATACTGTGAATATCCCATTAGAAAAATACTTCAAAGAAGCTGATTATGTCGGCATAGTATCAGGTAAAGAATATGATAAATTCAAGGAAACAGGTCTTACTCCGGAAAAAAGCAATAGAGTAAATGCTCCTTATGTAAAAGAATTTCCTTATGCTCTTGAATGTAAGCTAATTCAAACAATCAATCTTGGATTGCATACTATGTTTATTGGAGAAATTATGGGAATTGTTGCTGATAGCGATGTTTTAGGTTCAAAGCAATTTCCGGACATAGAAAAGGTTCGCCCAATTTTGTATGGTTCTTTCGGTAGCTCTTCTTATTTTGCAGTTGGCAATAAACTTGCAAAGGCATTTTCAGTAGGAAATGAATTAGTGAAGTAACATATTTATTATTATTCTGATTTTAATGTCATTTCTTATCCCCTGATAAAGCAAGTGCTTTATCTATGAATAACAAAATACTCCAGACTCATTTCAGAAACCATCTTAATAATCAACCCACGAGTTAACCCGTGGAGTGATTTGTAATTTTAATAAGTTATTCGTCATTTGTATTTTTACTAATGACTAACACAGTTCTTTGTCATCTTTTAAAAGAGAAATTCAAGATGGATTCTGGCATACGCCAGAATGACAGTGTAAAATTATGTCATCTCCATTTAAATAAATGGTTTGCTTAATCAGTGGCTTCGGAATGATATTTATAATTGCTAATTATAAAAGCAATATAGTTTATTAAAAAACTTTTTAAAAAAAGAAATGACGATTAGTAAACTTTTAATGTATAATTTTTAAATTAATGCATTTTCTAATAAAGTGAGTTTACAATTTGTTGCATCAAGTTCTATTTCAGCTCCTAAAGGCAAAGTGATTTGGTCAGAACTATGTCCTATAAGCAAACCTGAAAAGACTGGTATTTTCATATTAGCAAAGAAATTATTGAGAATTTCACCAAGAGTAAAATCCCAGGACCTTGATGATTCAAATTGCCTAAAGCCACAATCAACACAATCTCCAAAAACAATTCCTTTGACATCTTTAAATTTGCCAGCAAGACGAAGTTGAGTTAGCATCCTATCAATACGATATGGTTCTTCGCCAACATCTTCTAAAAACAAAATTTTTCCTTTAGTTTCAATTTCATAAGGAGTGCCGAGAGTAGTGGAAATAGTTGTAAGATTACCACCGACTAATTCACTGCTTGCTTTACCCTTAACAATAGTACGGGTTGGATAAGGATTTCGTATTCCTGATGATTGAACTGGATTTGTCATTTCAATCGGAGCTTGATTATTAAAAATAATTGCTTCAAAATATTTTGCAGTGAAAGGAGTAAAAGCAGAAAGAAGCATAGGTCCATGGAAAGTAACAAGTCCGGTAAATTTTTGAATTGCTATTAGCAATGCAGTAATATCGCTATATCCACAGAAAATTTTAGGATTTTTTTTAATTAAATCATAATCAATAGAATCAAGAAGTTGGGCAGAGCCATATCCTCCCCTTAGGCAAAAGACAGCTTTAATACTTTTGTCAGAAAACATCTTATGCAAATCATCGACTCTTTCATTAATAGTTCTCGATTTATAACCAGTGCCAGTTTTTACTGAGTTGCCTATAACTGCTTCTAATTCATAATAATTTATAATTTCTAATGCTCTGTCTAAATCATTCGGGTCGCTAACCGCAGTTGCAGGGCAAATCAAACCAACTTTATTTCCTTTTTCTAATTTTTTTGCTTTAATCTTGTCATTATTCATACTGAAACTAATATTATGTGCTAAACCAGATAAAAGCACCGATGTTGCAGTAAATTTTAAAAGATTTCTTCTATTCATTTTTTTCATTAAATTTGTAAAAAATAATACGTTAAATTATAGAAAAATTCAATATGAAACTAACTAAAACTTCAATAATAATTATTTTTCTTGCACTTTTTCTGCTAAACATTGACGTTGAAGCTGCATCTCCAAAAGAAAAGGCACATAGGTTAGCTTTAGAAGGAATTAAGCTAACTGATAATGGTGAATACGTAGAAGCTATAAAAAAATTTTTAGAAGCTGAGAAACTTGACCCTGATAACATTGCTTATCCTTACGAAAGAGCTCTTGCATATTATAAACGTGAAGATTACCAAAGTGCTATTGAAATTTTAGAGCCACTAATACAACGAAAAGAATCAAATGAACTAATTTACCAGTTGCTCGGAAATAGTTATGATTTTTTAGAAAACAAAGATGATGCTGTAAGGATATACGAACTTGGATTGGAAAAATTCCCTGAAGCTGGGCGTCTGTATTTTGAAAGAGGTTTAACTGAAAGCGACAGAGACAATAATCGTTTAGCTATTAGCTATTGGGAAAAAGGAGTAAAAAACGACCCTGCATATCATAATAATTATTATGGTTTAGCTCTTTATTATGCGAGAACTACTGAAAGAGTTTGGTCAATTCATTATGCTGAAATCTTTTTAAATTTATCTTCTGATATAAAGAAAAATATTGAAATTTCTGAAAATCTTTATGAAACTTATATTGGTGCTTTATTACAGGAGAATTTATCTTATGGAGAAATTGAATTTACAAGCATAAAATTAATTACCGAAGGTGAAATTGATTACGAATTTCTTCCTTTTCAAATTGCATTTCAAAAAGTATATCAAAAAGCATTTTTAAAAAATATTGATTCAACTCAAAATTTATTTTCTATTAAGGACTTATATAATATTAGAAAAGATTTCGTTCTTAATTGGCATGAAAATGGATTAGATACTGTCTTTCAAAATGTTCTTATTGATTTCCATAAAAATTTAATAGACAATAATCATTTTGAAAGCTATAACTACTGGCTTTTTCAATCCGTTTTCAAAGATGAATTCAAATCCTGGCTTAACTCTAACAAAAAACAATTTGAAGAATTTTTAACATTTATTTCAAGAAATTATTTAAAACTTGATAAAACAAGATGTTTTCACAGATTTCAATATGAAGAGCAATAATAAAATTGAAAATATATGAAATTTTTCTTGCAAATTATAGAAAAATTCCTTAATTTTGTATTCTAATCATTCCTGAGTAGCTCAGCTGGTTAGAGCACCTGACTGTTAATCAGGGGGTCCACAGTTCAAGTCTGTGCTCAGGAGCAAAAGAAAAGCCGATAAACATTATTTTATCGGCTTTTTTGCTTAATTAAAAAATTTCATTACACACAAATTACAAAGAAAAATTCTCTTTGAATTTTGAATTGTATCTTATAAACGCGTTAAATTGAAATTTACCATCAATTGATTTAAGAGTAAATGTTTTTTTTAAATGCCCTCTTTCTTCTTTGAAGTCCTTTGAAGGCGGTTCAATTATTTGCTTTTCACAAGTTAATAACTCATTGATAAATTCGTTAGTGTACATCTTGTTAACTTAATTTTTTATACTTATTAAATTACTATTAATTACTTGATAAATAGCTGCTTTTAGTACTTGCAAACAGATTTTTACAGTATGCTCATCAGGGGAAAATTCCATTTTATAATTTTTAATCAATGACCATATATAGAAAAAGAAGTTATAAAAAATTTTATTTTATCAAAATGAAATGTGATTACTAAATACTATTTTCTATTAAATTTAAGGATTTTTCTCTTATGCTACATTTAGTTTCAATTATCTCTTTAACTTCATTAGATATTCTCACAATTTCTGTATTATCAGTTGAAATAGGTAAGACTAACTCTAATATTCTATTTCCTAAAGTTGATAAAGTTGCCTGTACAAAAGTATGCTTTTCTATTTGTTTTTGAACTACTTTTGTATTTAGCAAATAAAAAAGATAAAATGCTGTTAATTCACCGTTTTGTAATAAACGAAATTTCCGCAAGTGACTTTGTATAATACATTTCACGTCTAATTTTGAAATCATTGCCGACCTACCAATTAGAAAAGTTCCATCACTAACAAACAAAATATCATTTTCCTGTACATCTTGCACAACCTTATACTTTTCATAAATCTCATTTGCAACTGATTTCACCGGATCTATCTTTATTTCCCAATTCACAATGTCTGTTGTTCTAATAAATGGAATATCTCCTGTTCCGTAGTATTGAGAACCGATTTCATTTCCACGTTTGATTTGTAAAATCCCTTTTTTTACCAACTCTCCAATAGTAACTAATTTATATTTACCACTTTTTTCAAGATTAATTAATTTTAATTTCAATTCAGGGTCATAATTCTCTGGTATAAAAATATTATCTTTTATATCGTTTGTTAAAACAGTAAAGCCAAGATGACTTTGAGTAAAATCTTCATTATTAAGAAACTTTTTAAAATTTATTGCGATTTCTGTCGTATCGTCATCAAGAATTTTATTTCCATCCCTATCTAAAATAAAAGTACCATCTTTAGAAATTTTATACACTTCTTTACCATTTTTATTATGACCGATAGAATCGGCAATAGCCATAAAAATCTTTTTTCTGTTATTTTTATTTTTTTCAAAAAAAACTATGCTTGTCTTTGTATGAGTGCTTGGTTGAAATGTTTCTTGTGAAAGAGAAATAATTCCAATAATTGAAGCATATTTTTTTATATACTCCCAAATATAGCGGTCTGAAGGGTTTCCGAAAATTCCATCTGGTAAAACAACACCAGCTCTTCCTCCATTTTTTAATAATTGAATAATTCTTTCAATAAACAATATTTGTGGAGGTTGCTTGTCTCTTATATTTTCAGTTAAGTACCATTTATTTTCAAAATTTGTCCAGTAGAAACCTAATTCATATTGCCGAAGCAAGCTATTTCCAACTACAGGAATTTTTGCTCCGAAAGGGGGATTTGTCAAGATAACATCAAAACTATTTTGCTTAATATGTTCTTGTGACTCCGGTTTCCAAAGATTTGGTTCTTCCAAGCTATTTTCACAAAAAATATGATACTCGCTTTCACCTAATAAAGTTAAATAAATCTTAGCTAAACGAGAAAGAAATAAATCTTTGTCAATACCATAAATAAAGTGTTCTCTTCCGTTATTTTTAAGGAAATGCTTAAGAATATGTGCTAAAAAACCACCACTTCCACAAGCTGGGTCTAATATCTTTTCTGAAGGTAAAGGTTGAAGAATATCTATCATCATTTGAACGATATTTCTTGGAGTAAAAAATTGTCCTTCACCTCCACGAAATCCAGTACCTATTAGTTCTTCAAAAGCATCTGCTATTATATCCCTGTCTGCATTTAATAATGAATAATTTTCCATTTTTGAAACTATGTATGACAGTTCCTTTCCTGGAATTTCAAGCATTTCGTCATTTTCAAATATATCTGAATATTTTTGTTTAACTCTTTCAAAAAGTTGATTGATACGTTTAAAAAATTCATTTATACTTTCATTAGGTCTATTTCCAAATTCAACTAAATCAATATCTTGAGTGAGTTTTTCATCATAAATTTTACAAAATAGTAAACGCATTATATTCTGAGCAATTTTCTCATCTCTTGTTATACCAGTAACATTTCCAGCGAAATAATCACGTATTTCTCTAAATACAGTTTTTAAATTATTAATTGGAATTAAATCTTTTTTATAAATCAACTGCTTAGGTCGATTTAATTCCATTTCTGAGAATAAATCTATATCTTGATGTTTCATTATTTACAACGATTATGAGTTTGAACAACATATTCCATAAAATCAAGTGTTTCGTCGAGCGAGTGGTCAGTCATAGCAACATTACACCAGCGATGTCCATACCTTACATTTTTTGCATTATGACGAATTTCTGTTTCAATTAATGGATTAACATGCATTATTTGATTGCTTGCATCTTCACCTTCGTCTTTCTTTGAACTTCGCCAAGCTGGCTGCCAGGAAATAGGTCTTTCTTCTGTTCTAAATTGATTTAAGTCTGAAGAAATGCTCAATTTACATACTGGGCAGGAAATAATTTCTGATTTTTCTTTAGGAAATTGATATGTTGGAAGTTTTATATTTTTATCAATGTTTTGATTTTCCAGAATGAATTTAATTTCTTTAAATAATAAATTGAAATCTATACCATAATAATCTACAGCTACTGCAATACCTAAAACAGCATAAGATTCAACAGAATTATACCAATCGCAACATTCATAAGCTGGTATAACGCAAGAATTTTGAGTCCATTGAGTATCTGACCAAGATTTTAATACATTAATGTGAGGGAACCAATGCTTTGGTAAAGCAATATAGCGTTCAGGTAGCTCGTGAACTTTATCAGATGGATATATTTCTTCTTGTCCTTTTGCATTTGATATAACGAAATTTAATATTTGTCTTTCATCATCTCCTTCAATTTCGATACGTTCTATTTCTTTTGCAAAACTAACAGGATTAGCTCCTACAATTAATGGATGCCATCTTAAATTTCTGTTTGAATAAGGGGCTTTTCCTTGTCTTCCTCTTGTACAGATGCAATCACGTTGAAGTTTACCTCCTCCAAGTCCTAAACCACCATCTCGTGTTAAAGAAATTTTTCCATACTCTTTTTTATATAGTTTCTGTAATTCGCTATCTTTTATTGAATTGTAAATAGTATCAGAAATTATACTGCAAAGTTCGATAACTTGTTTATCAAAATCAGTTAAAAAACTCGCACTTATTGTTCTACCAGTTGCCATTTTATTTCCTTTCTTTTTTAATAGCTTAAAATTAATTCACTCGGTTTTGGGAATTTAGTTGGTATATATTTAATGTTAAATGGTAAATTTAAATATTCTAATTCTTCAATATTTTTGTCAAGTAAAAAATTGTCGCTACAATAGTTATATGTTAATTTCAAATATCTTCTAATAACCATTAACGGAAGAAATTTTTCATTTTTACTCATCCACTCCATTAAATCTTTTTTTCCTTTTGAACTATTACAGGATTTACAAACATATAAAAGATTTTCAGTATTATCTTCACCTCCAAATTTTCTTGGAAAAATATGGTCTAATGATAGATTTTCTGTTGCTCCACAATAGTTGCAAATCAAACCGGTTTGCATTTTTACTTTCTCGTCATCAAAGAATGTTCTAATATTCATCGTCCCTTCTTTCAATCCTTTAAATAGTTTTGCTCGTATTTTAAAATTTATTATACCATATTTTTGCTGATTTTTTGCAACTGCACTATGAGCCATTGCTAGATTTGAATAAGATAAATATATTAATTCTTTGACTGTTTTAAATTCACTATTAATCATTCTATTTATGCTTTCGTGTTTAAACTAATCATTTGCTTATTTTTAAAACTATTTAATATTTAATATATACAATTCAAAAATATTTTCATTTGATATAAGAATTCAACTCTTTTATTGCCTCATCAGCAGTCAATGATTTTGCTTTCCATTTTTTCCTTAAGTTTATTTATTATAATCCCATCTTCCCTTCTTTTTCTGCTCTGTAGCCATTTATAAATTGCTTGAACGAAACGGCTTTTTTGTCGGGTAACTGAAATTCTAATATTGATATAGTTCCGGTTCCGCAGTGAACAAGGAATTTGTTTTTATCAATAATGTATGTACCAGCTTCACCTTTGCCTGTTTCACTGTATTCTGCTCTATAAATTTTGAGACGCTTTCCTTGGAATAAAGTCCATGCACCGGGATTTGGTGAATGACCGTGAATGAAATTGCGAATAGTCCTTGAATCTTGCTTCCAGTTGATTTCGCTGTTTTCTGCAAAAAGCTTTGGTGCCGGAGTTGCTTGAGTATCATCTTGCTTCAAAGGAACAAAATCGCCAGCAAGTAGTTTTTTGCAGGTTTCTAGACCAAAAGCAACGGATTCTTTGCTCATAAAATCGTAAAAATCGCCGGCAGTCCAACCATCTTGAATCTTATATTTCTTTTGCAAAATTATATCGCCAGCATCTAACTTATCTTGCAATAAAAAAGAAGTAATTGCAGTTTCGGTATCTCCATTAAGTATTGTCCAATTAAGTGGTGCGGCACCACGATATTTCGGAAGCAAACTCGGATGGATATTAAATGTTCCAATCTGCGGAATCTCATAAACTATTTTAGGCAAAATACGAAAAGCTATAACGCAGATTATATCCGGTTCATAGCTTTTTAATTGAGCTATAAACTCTTCATCTTTCATTTTTTCCGGCTGAAGAACTGGTAAATTCAGTTCTAATGCACGTTTTTTTATTGGGGTAGGTATGAGTTTAAGACCACGTCCCTGTGGCTTGTCTGGCAGAGTTACAACGCATTTTATTCCAAATTCATTATTCAAAGCATCAAGAATTGGTAGACCAAATTCTGAACTTCCCATAAATACAATATTAGCTTGTTGGTTTATTTTCATAGTTTTCAAATTAAAATAAAATTTTCCATTGATTAATTCTAATTAATTAAAAAATCTTACTAAAATATAAAAAAATAAGCTAATTTGGTAAATATTTCTATTTTATATTTAAAATTGATAATACTATGTCGGAGTGAGAGGATTTGAACCTCCGCCCCCTGCGTCCCGAACGCAGTGCTCTTGCCTGGCTGAGCTACACTCCGATTTTTACAAAATTACGAAGATTTTTACACTTTTCAAACAAATTTACGCTTTATTCGTTTTATTATTTTTAATATGAATATTTGGATTGTAAATAATGGATACATTTTCATTGGGATTTAGTGGCTCAGCTTGGTTTATCTCATTTCTTCTGGTTATTGCTGTAATATTTGTTGTCATATACTATCTTCGGACAATACCGCCCGTTCCAGCTGGCATAAAAGTGCTTTTAGGTGGAATCAGAGGGCTTGCAATAGTTTTACTCGTTCTGGTGCTTTTTGAACCGATTCTTTCAGTAATTCAATCTGGTGAGCAAAAACCGAAACTCGCTGTTTTAATTGATAATTCTCTTTCAAATGGTTTTCGTGATGCTCTTGGAGACAGACAGCAAGCAGTTCGCAAAGCAATAGAAAATTCTAATATCCAATCTTTAAGCGATGATGAAATCCTTTACTATTCTTTCGATTCAGGCGTTAAACCTATGGAGGTATTCAATTTCGATTCCTTAAACTTTAAAGGACAAACCACAAATATTTCCAATTCAGTCAGTTTTATTGGAAATAAATTAAATGAAGATAATATCCGCTCTGTTCTTATCATCACTGATGGAGAATTTAACGAAGGAACAAATCCAATTTATTTTGCAGAAAAATCTGCCAGAAATTACTATGCAATCGGTATTGGTGATTCAAGCGAATCACAAGACATTTCAATTTCTTCTATTATTACAAATGAAATTGCTTACGTAGATAATCCAGTGCCGGTAAATGTGCAAATAAAAACCAGCGGCTATAGTTCCGGGAATATTACCTGCACTTTAATGGAAAATAATTTCGTTATTGAAAAAAAGGATTTACAAATAACTCCCCAGACGTCTAATTTGACAGCAATGTTTAATTTCACTCCAAAGAAAGAAGGAATTTCAAAAATCACTGCTAAGATTTCTTCCCTTGAAGGTGAAATCACAGATAAAAACAATATTAAATCCGAATTTATAAAAGTATTGAAAAATAAAAGACGTATAAGTATTTTCTCTGGTAGTCCTAATCCAGATTTATCCTTTTTACTTAGTACATTTTCCAATGAAAAAGGACTTGAAATCCGCACTTTTATACAAAAAAAAGGTGCAGAGTTTTACAATCCTCAGCCAACTAAGCAGGAAGTGCTTGAATCTGAAATGATAGTGCTTGTTGGATTTCCAATAAGTTCCACTCCTGCAAACGTAATTGAAATGATAAAAGAAGCTCTTCAAAAAGAAAAACCACTTCTTTTCATTGCTTCCCAGCAAACCGATTATTCAAAGCTAAACCAATTTCAGGAATTTTTACCCTTTACTTTGCTTAGCACCAGAGCAAACGAATTCAGTGTGCTTGCAGATTTAAAGCGTGAAGCTCTTGCCAATCCTTTAATTAGAATTCACGGAACAGAAAAAGATTTGCAAATTTGGAACAACCTCCCTCCTATTTTCCGCACTGAAACTTTCGTTAAGCCCAAACCGGAAAGTGAAGTGATTTCTACTTTTAAGGTAAATAACGTTCCAATGCAGGAACCACTAATACTTTCGCGTTCCTTTCAAAATAAGAAATCAATTGCCATAATGGGCTACGGACTTTATCGCTGGAAACTGCTCGGCTACGCTGCTGATGTTTCAAAGAATAATCCCGAAGCTGTCGATGTTTACTCAATTTTCATAAATAATGCTATTAAATGGCTTTCTGTTGACCAAAACGAAAAGAATATACGCATTAGAACTTCAAAGCAGCAATATGTAAAGAATGAACCTGTTGAATTTATTGCACAGGTCTATGATGCTGCCTTTACTCCAATTGATAATGCCAATGTTAATATAAAAATATCAAGTGGGCAGACGAGCCGTGATGTTACTTTAAATAGTTTAGGCAATGGACGCTACACTGCTAAAATTGAAGGTCTTGCTGAAGGCGATTATTTTTATCAGGGAAATGTGGAAGTAAATCAAGCCCGACTTGGCTCAGCTTCAGGAAGATTTAGCATTGGCGATATTGCTCTTGAGTATATGAACCTGCAAATGAACGCTCCGTTACTAAGAAACCTTGCAAGCAGAACCGGAGGAAAATTCTACACTCCAGATAATGTTCAAACATTTTTAGATGATTTAAAGAAAAATTCCAATTTCAAACCTGTTTCTTTTACCGACAAGTATGAATCTGCACTTTGGAATCTTCCATACATACTGGCAGCCGTCATAGTGCTTTTTGCAATGGAGTGGTTCTTAAGGAAAAAATTCGGAATGATTTAACATACATTCTTTCTTACTTTTTTAAGTCTTATGAGCAACAAGTTGTTCGCATGACAGATTCCCTGTCATTCTGATACGAAGTGAGGAATCTCACAAGTCGTTATTAGCACATAAACTTTTCTCTCCTTCCAAAATTGTATTTTGGAAGGAAAGTTTATTCCCAAGTTGAACTTGGGAAAGAGAGAAAAAAATTATCCCTCCCAAAAATTCAATTTTTTATTGAAATTATCTTACTAAATCATATCTTTTTTCCGTTACTGGCAAAAAAATTCAATTTTATTCAAAATTTTTTCACTTTTTCAAAAAATATTTTTATTAGTAAAAACTCTTGACTGCACTTATTCAGCAAGCATTCTTATTTAAAAAAAGCAAAAAAAAATAAAAAATATTTTCAAAAATTTTCAAAATGATTTCCAAACTCACTTTTTGAACATTATATTATAGTAGTGTTTATTTTGATAAAATATTTGAAAAAAATCAAAATAAATAAAAATAATGTGGATTTTCATTCCCAAGTTCAACTTGATAATGAAAAACGTGCTTCAAACTTTAGTAAAGTTAAAAAGAAAGCTGTCATTCTGACGGATGTCAGAATCCATCTTGGATTGTCATTCTGAACCACCCAATAAAGCAAATACTTTATTTAAATGGAGATGACATAAATTAACACAGTCATTCTGAAGCGCAGCGAAGAATCCAGAATAAATTCTTTAAACCACTAACCTCTGGATTCTTCACTTCGTTCAGAAAGACCGACAAACGAAAAGATGTCATTGGCAACGAAGTGAGGAATATCAAGTTACGTGGTAGCAATGACTTGTGAGATTTCTCACTTCGTTTCGAAATGACAAGACTGCGAAATAACAAACTACGAGGCATCAAGAGTTCTGAATTATGTGCCTTTGAAATTTATTCCGTAGGAATTATATATTTGTAACATCAATAACCCTTGACTGTGCTTATCCCGTAGGGATTATATATTAAAAACACTTATATATTTAATTCCTACGGAATAAAAAAGGAACTAAAAAAAATTGTTACAAATATTTTATCCCTACGGGATAAGTAGAATAGTAGCACGTTTTAACGATTTGTATAATGAATAGCTCAAGAGGAAAATTATACTTGAATCATTAAAAAATAGCGCATCGGTTTAACTTTTTAAATTTTTATTGGAATTCGAAATGTCAAATAAACATAATTTATCAATATTTAAGGAATTTTTATGAAAAGCAAAAAATTAATCTTCATCTCACTTTTTGTCATTGCTGCTATTATTATTTTGATTCTGCTTATGCCAAAAACGGAGCAATCTGAAACCACAAACGCAGAAATAAATATTAATGCTTTTCCTTTAGTGGAGGGCGCTTACTGGATATACAAAGGGCAGGTGCTTTGGATGAAACTCGGCGATACTTCAGGTATAGTTAATAAAGATACTCTAACATGGAAAATGGAGGTTATGGAGGTAGTCAATCGTGGAAATGTTACGGGTGCTCTTATGAAAGGGCATCCAGATGATTTGAACTGGTATGACAAAGGGAGAGAACGTATTTTTTATGTGATAATTAAAGTTGGCTCAAAATATTATTATGCCAATTTAAATAAGTGGAAGCGGCTTATTGATGAAGATGACAATTTGATTGATTTAGTTAAAGTATCAAATTTATTCCTTGATTTACCACTTTGGAAAGGAAAAAACTATGGCGAAGATGTGCAATTAACCCGACCAGATTCTTCTTATTGCTGGTTTGTAACAGAAGAAAAAGATGTTTTTTGTGAAGATATTGAGGGGGTTGAAGCCGATGTTAAAAGAAAGCAATTTACCTTAATGTATAGGTCAAATCCAGAACACGAAATTATTGAATTTACACCGGATATAGGTATCACACGCTATATTTATCAGCATCACGGCAGCATTTCAGATGTAGATGTTAAACTTATTGAATATTATGTGCCATATTAAAATAATTTTATAACGGAGATAAAATGATTAAAATTAAAAAAACATTGGAAGAAGAGTTGCAGCAGAATTTCGTCCCTAATCAAGAAAAAATCGAAAAACTCTTGAATGATTTTGTATTTGTAGAAGGCGGCACTTTTTTTATGGGAAGCCCTGAAACAGAAGAAGAACGCTATGATGATGAAACTCAGCACGTAGTAACAGTTGATTCATTTTATATGCAGGCAAGTGCAGTAACGCAGGAATTATGGGAAGCAGTAATGGGAAATAATCCTTCATCTGAAGAAACAGGGAGTGATTTACCTGTTACCGATGTAAATTGGTTCGATTGTATGGAATTTATAAAGACAATAAATGAACTGACAGGAAAACGTTACAGGTTACCTACTGAAGAGGAGTGGGAATATGCTGCGAAAGGTGGCAATAAAAGCAAGGGTTATATTTACAGCGGTTCAAATAATATTGAAGAAGTTGCCTGGTATGAAGAAAATTGCGATAGGTTGCAACCAGTAAAAAAATTGAAACCGAATGAATTAGGACTTTACGATATGAGCGGCAATGTCAGGGAATGGTGTGAAGATTGGTATGCTCCATACAGATTAGTTCAAAAGAGTAGCCAAGACACCAAGAGAGCAGATGATGCTAATAGACGTGTTTTGCGTGGCGGCTCCTGGCAAGATGAAACACCTGATTGCCGTTCAGCGTATCGCTACTGCAGCAGACCCAATACACGAAACGGATTAATCGGCTTTCGTATTGTTGTTCAGAAATAGATAAGATATTGGGATAAGAAAAATTATTGCTAACACTAAAGTTTGCAGTCATACCTTCTGCAAGCTGTTCGTATAACTGAAAATATTTTTGTCTTCAAATGTCCGACACTTAAGAAAGTGTCGGACATTAAAGAAGAAAGCAACGTAGTTGCGTTATGTTTGTAAATAGTAAAGATGTCCAACTCTTTCCCAAGTGTTGCATCTAAGAAAAAAAAGCAACGTAGTTGCGTTATGTTTGTAAATAGTAAAGATGTCCAACTCTTTCCCAAATGTTGGACATCTAAGATAAAGCAATGTAGTTACGAAAATTGTCTGAACTATGATTTATTTGATTTTTCTGATTAAGAGATGATTTTCTTTCTTCATCATATAAATCACAAAAATCATAGTTCAATAATTTTGCTATTAAGTTCACAATCCCAACGGATTTGAAAACATCTTCCAGTCATACGAGCAGCAAGTTGATAGCATGACATCTATCTCTTGTCATGCTATCATTTCCCAATGATAGTATGACTTTATTAAGTTCACAATCCTAAAGGATTTGGGCATTTCCTTGAACGTTCATTTTCTAAATAATTTTCTAAAAAATACAGGTGAAAAAATGCAAAGATTTTTAATTAACTGGTTAAAGCCACTTTTGAAAAAGGGCAAAAACCTTGTTTATTTTGCGTCTGGAACTAATGTAAATCCTGAATACAAAAAGTTAAATTACGCAAATGTTTTTCTTGTGGATAAAAGTTTTCGGCAAAGCACTTACGATGGTAAAAAAATCTTTTGTCTAAATCTCGAATGTATTGAAGCAGTAAATCTTTTTAAAGCATTGGATATTAAAATTCATTGTTTTGTTTGCTTAAACGAAGGTCTTGCGGAGGGAGGTGGCGAATATCCAATAAATTCAGATTTTTTCCTTGGATATTGTTTTCCTTTATTCGCACCTAAACTTTTGCATATTGGGTGCAAGGAGTATTATTCTGGAAGAGAATACCACCATTTAAGGCATCATTTTCTTGATTTACCTTTTAAGGAGAAAAATGAAATAAGCCCCGATTCCGAAGATTATATTCAGCCGCAAATCTTTTCCTATTTGGGAAGCAGTGCCACAATTACAGAACTGAAAAGGAAGTTTAAACGCAAGCATAAAGTTCCTTCGGCTGCCCTTTCTGTTTATGTTGAGCATAATAGTATTTGGAGTGCGGCAAATGAATTAGATGCAATCTTTTTGAGGTTTGATTCTGAATTTCAAAAAAGAATGATTGAAAAATTTCATCGCAACGTTTTTCCTGTTAAGTATAAAAGATACGAATTATACGCTTGGTTTTACTGTATTCCTGGTCCAAGCTACAAAACTTATGATACGGAAGAGATAATTGATTTGTGTAAAATGAACAACTATAAAACGATTGGGCTTATTCCAAACGCAATGAATTACACAAAGCAAATAGAACTCTTTGAAAAGCAAGGGAATGGGTTTCTGTCTGAAATTCACTTCTTTCATTTAAATAAAGGCGATTTTGCAGAACTATATAATAAAAAATGGAAATAAATAAGTAAGCGTGGACTTACTTCTGTCTGAAAGCACACTCATCAGATGACTGGGAAGTCATCTGATGAGTTAAGAAAATCATAGTTCAAAAAATAAATTTGCTTTGCAATAAAAAAATAATTAATTTGAAACATTGAAAAACAAAAGATTTGAAAGGAAAAGCTATTTAAATATAGTGAAATAAAATACATAATTTAAAAAAAATCAAATCTACAAATGAAAGAATCTTTTAAAAACAGAGCTATTGAGAATCTGGAAGCAGCAGAATTACTTTTTGAAAATGGTAAATACAATGCTTCTGCAAACCGTGCTTATTATGCAGCATTTCATTTAGCAATTGCAGCATTATATGCAAAAAGCATAAAACCAAATATTGACCATAGAAGTGTGCAATCATTATTTAATGATATGTTTATAAATAAGAGGAAAATAATTCCTGCTGAATTCAAAAGATATTTAAGTGATTTGCAAAACGTTAGAAATATTGCTGACTACAAAAATGGGGTATCCAAAAAAATTTCAAAAGAACAAATTGAAAAATCAAAGAATTTTATTGATGTAATTTTAAAGGTGATTATATGAGAATTAATTATAAACAAAAACAACTTATTGATGATTTATTTCACCAAGTCAAAGGGAAATATCCTGAAATCGTTTATAAGGATTTAGAAGTATCTCCAGATGACCCTGAGCATATATGGATTAACGTCATTGCTGATATGGATGAGGACAAAGAAATACAAATGATGGAATATTCTGCTGAATTAGAAACGGATATTCTTATGGATTATGGATATCGCATTTCTATTATGCCAGAAAATCCAAATTCAGTTTATGCCTGATTTGTTTGATTTAGTTGATTATGTAATCAAGAAAGAAAAATCAATTTTATATAACTGCTTCTGTTGAGAATTCGTAGGCAGAAGTGAAAACTCCGAACTTCACAAAATTGCTTTATTTGAAGATTATACTAAATAGAAGAATAGTATGAGTAAAAGCTTTGAATAAGGGTGGTTTTGGAGTGGGGGATTTGATTTCGTTTTAATAAAAAAAAGTATTTTGATTAAAATTTTTGAAAGGATAATATGGAGAAAAAAAATGAACGAATATGAAAAATTTAAGCACCTTCTGGAATATTTCGTAGCTCATCTTGAATTCTGTGTAACAGAAAACAAAGAGAATGAAAGATATAATGAGTATATTAAACCAATAAAGAATTTAAAAAAAACTGGAAAAGGTCATTTAAGCCATAGTATTCAGAATCAAGTAAAAGAATGGGAAGGTTATCAAAATGGCATTATTTGCATAAATATTAATTCTGGTTCAAGGTTACCATTTAAAGATAAAGGCAATTTTCTTAATTGGCAAGATATTCCAATAAATGTTGTTGCTGAGTGGGAAAATGATAAAATAATTAATCTAAAATTAGCAACAAATACATATCCACCTAACAATTCAATAGATGTCTTAACTCTTAGTATTAATGACTTAGGGCTATTTGATAAACAAGAACCAAATGATAATTTAAAATCTTTTTTTGATAAATTTAATTCACTAATAATCGAATACAAAGAAATGGAAAAGAACCAACCTTATATAACACTTCTTAAAGGAGCTAAGAATATAGTATTAACAGGTGCCCCCGGAACAGGCAAAACCTTTTTAGCAAAACAAATTGCAAAACAAATGATTGGTGTTGAAAAAGATGAAGAACTTGAAAAAAGCGGGCAATATGCGTTTGTTCAATTTCACCCATCTTATGACTATACCGACTTTGTAGAAGGTTTGAGACCAACTAAACCAGATGCAAATGGCAATATCGGCTTTGAACTGAAAAACGGTATATTTAAAGAGTTTTGCCTAAAAGCAATGAAAGCAGAAAAAGAAAATAAAGATGCCAATTTTGTTTTTGTTATTGATGAAATAAATAGAGGTGAAATATCAAAAATATTTGGAGAATTATTTTTCTCTATTGACCCAAGTTATAGAGGAAAAAAAGGAGCTGTTAAAACACAGTATTCAAATATGCACGATGATGAAAATGAAGTTTTCTATGTGCCAGAAAATGTCTATATCATTGGAACAATGAACGATATTGACCGCAGCGTAGAAAGTTTCGATTTTGCTATTAGAAGACGTTTTACATGGAAAGAAATCACAGCAAAGGAAAGTGCAATAAATATGAATTTATCAGAAGAAACAATAAATAGAATGGAGCGATTAAATAAGAAAATTTCTGATAAAGAATTCGCAGGTTTAAATGCTTCATATCATATTGGAGGTGCTTATTTCCTTGATTCAAAAGGAGAGCCAAGTCAAGATTATGATAATATTTGGGAACTTCGTTTAGAGCCACTTTTGAAAGAGTATTTACGTGGATTGCGAGATACAGAAGTTATATTAGAAGGCTTAAAAGATGCATATAAGAATTAGTGATAATAATTGCGGAGAGATATTAAAAGAAATTGAGAAAGATACAATTAGTGATTTATCTGAAATTGCCAATAAGTCTCTTAAATATTTATTAGAAAAGAATCCTAATTTACTAATATTTCCTCAATCACCAGGTCAGTATCATGACGATATTGAAAAGCCGCATATTTTTTCTTTAGACGAGGAAAACATCACAACATATAATTTAATGGGCTTTGTTGGGCGTAATTCCACTCAACTTACAATTACTTCACGTTTTGCAAAAGATGATAAAAATGATTATTTTTTGCATTATATGTTGCAAAAGGTTTTTTCAATAAATCTTTTGGATTTTGACCAAACTCCAGACAAAGAAAATATTTGGGATTTTTTACTATATCTTTTTCCGATATTTCTAAAAAAAGCGTTTTCGCAGGGCTTATATAAAACATATCGGAAAGAAGAATATAATGATGCAAACGTAAAAGGTGCAATAGATGTAAAAAGGCACATTAAGGAAAATATTCCCTTTATTGGAAATATTGCATATAATACGCGAGAACATAGCTATAATAATAATTTAACTCAACTCATCAGGCATACCATTGAATATATTAAAATGCATCCATTCGGTAGTGGTATTTTAACGAATGATAGTGAAATCCGCGATATTGTTAGTCAGTTTATTTTTGCAACACAAAAGACATACAACCTTAAATCACGTCAAAAAATCGTTTTTACAAATTTAAAACCGTTTTCACATCCCTATTTTACAGAATACAGTTTCTTGCAAAAAATTTGTTTACAAATATTAAGACGAGACAAACTAACTTACGGCCTAGAAAAAGATAAAATATATGGATTATTATTCGATGGTGCTTGGCTTTGGGAGGAATATTTAAATACTATTTTAAAAGATAGTTTTATTCATCCTGAAAATAAAACAAGAAAAAATGGATTTTTCCTTTTTGAAAACTCAGACAATCAGAGTTTTCAAGCTATTTTTCCTGATTTTATTAGTAGTAGAACTCTGCCAGTTGAAAAAGTTTGTGATGCAAAATATATTCCACTTGGAGATGAAAATGAAAAGCCAACTTCATATTCCGAAAATTCAGAAAGAACAACGAGTATTTACTATAAGACTATTACTTATATGTATCGTTTGAAATCTGAAAAAGGATATTTATTGTATCCAACAAATAAAAACGAATATATATGCAATGAATATAAAATCATAGGAACTAATGGAGAACTTAAAAAAATTGGTTTGGCTATTCCACAGTTGGCTAGTGATTTTAATGATTTTAAAAATAAAATGAAGACAAATGAAGAAGGTTTTAAAACTAAAGTAATGAATTAAAACACAATCTAACTACAAAATGGATTTCAGTGCTTTTTCTTCTTTTGAAGTTAGCACTGAAATCCCCGCTTATTTAAAACCGAAGCAAAAAAATTCACACCCAACCCAAATCAAGGAGAAACACTATGAAGAATCAAGATATTGAAGTATTAAAGCACTTTTTAGAATATCCAATTTGGACTTCAAAACCAATTTTTGACAAGTTTAAAACAATTCCAAATGCTATTTTCAGAGAACATAATGAAAAAGGCAAAGAACGATTCCTGTTCGTTAATGGAACAAAGGAGAGCAAAGTTGTTCTTGTAGCCCA
>CAZCHH010000018.1:0-54019 GCA_964498585.1 uncultured Hyphomicrobiales bacterium | reverse complement strand
TTAGTCATTGGTCATTAGTTGTTAGTAAAAATACTAATGACGAATAACTAATGACCTAAAAAAACAATTTTTAAGATGGATTCTGACATCTGTCAGAATGACACATTTATTGATGTCATCTCCATTTAAATGAAGCATTTGCTTTATCAGGGGATTCAGAACGACATATTTTTTGCTATAAGTTGCGATATTATTCTTTACAAGGCAAATCTCCTAACTCCTTTATTTTCGTTATGGTGGCAGGAGTTCTGAATTTATTTATGAAACAATCTTTTATTTAATTCGTCAAATTAAAATTATATATTTTATAAAATATATGAAATAAATGAAAATAATTAAATATTTGTTTTTTAAAAGGATTAGTTGATGAAAAAATATTTTATAATATCATTACTACTGTTCTGTTTTATTTTGCAAAATCTTGATGCAAAAGAAACACGCTTATTGCGTTATCCGCACATATCTGGCAATTTGATTACTTTTAGCTATGGCGGAGATATTTACACTGTTGAAAAAAGCGGTGGCTTAGCCAGAAGAATTACAACTTCTGAAGGAATTGAAATCTTTCCACGCTTTTCTCCAGACGGGAAATTGATTGCTTTTTCAGGAGAATATGATGGCAATCGTGAAATATATACTATACCTAGCACCGGCGGAGTTCCCAAACGTTTGACTTACAGTATGGATATGCCCGGTTTACCTGAAAGAATGGGACCCGACAAAGCAATTATGCAATGGACAAAAGATGGCAAAAAAATATTATACCGTTCCCGTCAGCAAGCTTGGAACCCCTGGCGCGGTCAATTATACTTTGTTTCAATTGATGGCGGCTTGCCGGAAACATTTCCTTTCATTCAATCCGGTTTTGCATCTCTTTCTCAAGATGAAACGAAAATTGCTTACAACCGCATTTTCCGTGAATATCGTCCCTGGAAAAGATACCGTGGCGGTCAGGCAGAAGACATCTATATTTTTGATATAAATTCAAAGAAAAATGAAAAAATAACTGATAATCCAGCGCAAAACTTTATTCCAATGTGGCACAAGGATAAAATCTATTACTGCTCCGATATTGACAAAACCATTAATATTTTTGTTTACGATACAAAGACCAAACAAAGCAAAAAAGTAACAACATTCGATTATTACGATGTGAAGTTTCCCTCACTCGGTGGCGATTTCATTACATTTGAAAACGGCGGAAATATCTACGTAATGGACTTGGCAACCGAAAAATATGAAAAGGTAAACATCGAAGTAGCAGAAGATTTTCAATTAGTAAGAGAATCCTTTTTGAATGTAAAAGATAATATTGCTTCATATAACATCGCCCCTGATGCAAAAAGAGCAGTGTTTTCAGCAAGAGGTGATGTATTCACAGTTCCCGCAGAAAAAGGCAATATAAGAAATTTAACAAAAACACCCGGCGCCCACGATAGAAATGCCACCTGGTCGCCCGATGGTAAATGGATTGCTTTCGTTTCCGATAAATCCGGCGAAGACGAAATCTGGCTCGTTAAACCAGACGGAAGCGATTTGACCCAGCTTACAAAAAACAGCAAAAACTATAAATGGGAAATTCTTTGGTCGCCAGACAGCAAAAAAATCCTTTGCTCAGACAAAACTATGTCGCTTTACTACGTTGATGTCGATTCAAAGAAAACTACCGAAATTGTAAAATCGAAAGCATGGGAAATACGCGACTATTCCTGGTCGCCCGATAGCAAATGGGTCGCCTACTCTGATGGTTTGTTAAACGGTAACAGCGCAATTTTCATTTATTCGCTTGACAGCAAGAAAATTGAGCAGGTAACTGACGATTACTTCACAAGCGTAAATCCACGTTTTTCTGATTGTGGAATATATTTATTTTTCGTTTCAAACCGAACATTTAATCCAACAATCAACACAATAGAATGGAATTTCTCATTCAATAATATGTTCAAAATCTATGGAATCACACTCCAGGACACAGTGCAGTCCCCATTTGCCTTTGAAAGCGATGAAACCGCTGCCAAAACCGATGACGAAGCAGCTAAAGAAAAATCCAAGAGCGATAAGCCCAAAGATGATAAAGCAAAAACAACTGACATCAGCATTGATTTTAAAAATATTGTTAGCAGAATTTTTGAATTACCAGTTAAAGCCGGAAATTATTGGAATTTAACAACAACAAAAAGTCCTAAAATCTATTACGTCCGTAATGTTGACGGACAGAAGCCCACATTTTGCTCCTTCGATTTTAGCAGCAAAAAGGAAAACGAAGTAGGCGATATAACCGGCATCGAAATTTCAGCAGACGGCAAGAAAATTCTTTTCAGAAGCGGAAAAGATTATTTCATTACTGATTTAGGTGATAAAGTTAAAGCAGACAAGGGCAAATTAGATTTGTCAACGATGGACGTTGAACTCGACCGCAAAGCAGAATGGAAGCAAATTTACGACGAAAGCTGGCGACAGATGAGAGATTTCTTCTATGACCCAGATATGCACAAAGTTGATTGGAAAGGAATGTATGATAAATATGTGCAGCTTGTGCCTTATGTCGTTCATAGAAGCGATTTAACATACATTTTAAGCGAAATGGTTTCAGAGTTAAATATTGGTCATGCTTACGTTGGTGGTGGCGAGGTTCCTGAAGTCGATAAAGTGCCTATAGGTTTGCTCGGTGCTACTTTTGAATTGGACAAGAAAAGCGGATTTTATAAAATTACCAAGATTTACGAAGGCAGAAACTGGGAAGAAGCTACACGCTCTCCTTTAACTGAGCCCGGTATTAACGTTAGTGAAGGTGATTATCTTATTGCAATTGACGGACAGAATTTAAGCGCTGAAAACAATCCGTTTAAACTTTTGACAAACAAGGCAAATCAGTATGTTTCTTTAAAAATTAGTAGCAGTCCTTCAGAAAAAGATGCTAAAGAATATACAGTCAAAACGATAAAGAATGAAAATAAACTGATTTATTATAACTGGGTAGAGAATAACCGCAGATACGTTGAAGAAAAGACTGGCGGAAAAGTCGGCTATATTCATATACCTGATATGGGAGTTGATAACGGTTTAATCGAATTTGCAAAATATTTTTACCCACAGGCAAGAAAAGAAGCATTGATTGTTGATGACAGATATAACGGTGGTGGAAACGTATCTCCAATGATTATAGAACGCCTGCGCCGCGAGCTTGTTGTTGCTAAAGGTGCAAGAAATCAGGAGTATGTCTATACAAATCCAGACGCTGTAATCACTGGTCCTATTGTTTGCTTAATCAACGAACTTTCAGCATCTGATGGCGATTTGTTCCCATTCCAGTTTAAAAAGCTCGGTATAGGTAAATTGATTGGCAAGAGAAGCTGGGGTGGCGTAATTGGTATTCGCGGCTCAAATCCTTTCCTTGATGGTGGCTATCTTTATAAACCCGAATTTGCCAACTTCGGAGCAGACGGCACCTGGATTCTTGAAGGTGTTGGGCAGGAACCGGATATTGAAATTGAAAATGACGTTTATCAGGAATATATCGGTAATGACCAGCAATTAAACAAGGCAATCGAAGAAATTCTTAACGAAATGAGAACCGATAAGAAATTGAAAGTTCCAAAAAGCACACCTCCTTTCCCAGACAAGAGGTAAATAAAGAATAAATATATACAAATTATTGGCAATAAAAAAGGATTATTGCCAATAATTTGTTTTTTTTCTTTTTATTCTGTAAGAATCTAAATATAAAATCTTCTCTAACCTCTTTGTGTTAAATAAACGCCACCTATTATTCCAATACTTCCAATAATAAATTCCGGGCTTAAGCTATAGTTCAAAAGCAGTATTGCTAAAACAGTTGTCAAAACTGGCTGAAGATTTGTAAATATTGAAAGTTTAGTCGCTTCCATTCTTTTTAAAACATAATAATTAACGACATAATTGATTACTGATGTTACAATTCCTAAATAAAAGATTTTCGACCAATCTATAAAAGTGAGATTTGGAACAACAAATCTATTGCCAGTTATAAAAAACAATGGTATAAATATAAATGTTCCTATAATCATAACAAGGGAAGTAGAATAAATTGCACCATATTTCATTGTAAAATTCTTCCCTAATAAAAGATAAAAAGCCCAGGAAACACTTGCAATCAATGCTAAAATATCACCCAAAAAACCTTTTGAATCAAAATCAATTCCATTTTGTGAAATTACAACAATAGTTCCGGTAACAGCAATTAAAATTCCCAGCAACTTTTTTGCTGTTGGCATTTCTTTCAGTATTGATGAAGAAAGTATAAAAACAAAGACTGGCGATAAAGAATAGGCAAGCGATACATTGGGCGCACTTGTAAGCTTTACTGATTCAACAAATAAAAACTGGTTAATAGGAATATTGATTGCTGAAAGTATTAGCAGGATTGGTATATCTTTTTTTTTAAAAGGAACTTTATTTTTTCGGAAGAAAAGTAAATATATACCGAAACAAGATGAAGCAACTAATGCCCGAAATAAAAGTACTAATGCTGGTTCTGTATAACTTGTTATATCTTTTGCAATAATATGAGTAAGAGAAGCAATAAGCTGATTCAGGAGAATGAGTAAATACATAAAATTATTTTAAAAGGGATAAAATTGCGCTGCTTTGACTTTCAAAGCAATACTTAGGGGCAGCAATTCCTGCTTGTTCTTTGTAGTAATCAATATTGGAAAAAATTTCCTGAATAGCAATAGCAATTTCTCTCGGGCTTGAATCAAAAGGAATTGCTTTCCCTATTGGGTTATTATCTATAATTTCTTTAATAGCAAAAAGATTTGATGCAAGAGTTGGAATACCAGCCATACAGTATTCAAATAGTTTATTAGGCAAGGCATATTGATAAGAAACAGAAATCGGCTCAATAAAGCATATTCCAATGTCCGCCGAGCAAGTCCAGTTATGCAATTCATCATAATTTTTAATGCCCGCAAAAATCACTCTGTTTTCTATATTTAAAGATTTAGCAAGCTCGGTTAATTGTGATTTTAATGGACCATCTCCAAAAATATAAAAGTATGAATCCGGAAGAAAAGGTAAAGAGCTAATCAAAGGAATAAGCCCTCTGCCGGGCAATAGCATTCCTTGATAAATTAAAATGTTCTTATTCTGTGGTATGTGATATTTTGCTCTTATTAAATTTGAATTTACTTTTTCCCTGAAGGGTGGTAAATTCATGATTACTTCAAAATCATGATTCAATTTATAAAAATCTCTGATATAATCAGCATCTTTGGGCGCAGAAACCACGATTTGATTTACATCATTTAACCATTTACGTTCTAAATTTATTAAAATTCTTTGCTTTAAAGGACTTTCGAAAAGGGGACCTAATGCAGAATATATTTCTCTTGAATCGTATATCAACTTTGAATTATACTTCTTTTTCAGTTTGCGCCCAAAATAAAGAGAATAAAAATCAGAGGCAAAAACCACTTTGCAGGAACAGGTTTTAAGAAATTTTTTTGCATAATAATTAAAACTTAGCCAGCGCAGCCAAGCCCTTTTCATATAAGATTTTTTTACCGGGAAAAAAATTATATTCTCTTCAGCAAAACGAGGAATGTCTGAAGCTTCACCAATAGCAATTATGCCAACTTTAAAGTTGTGTTGAGAGCAGGTTCGGGCAATATTCAAAAGCCGCGCATCAGTGTTGATTTCACTAAAAGCAACAAAACAAACATCAAAAGTATGCTCAATTTTTTTCATTATTTATTAAAATCAAAGTGAAAAGTACTACGCAAAATGCCACGTGAATCGAAACGCTCTTTAAAATTGATTAAGTTAATTGAAGGAGTCATCGGGTCTTCTGCCGATGTATCCTGTGAAACTCCAATATCCACCCATTCAAAGCCATTTTCCACTGCCCAACGAACAGTTTCATACATTATCAAATATATTGGTTTCAAATGCTGATATTCATAAAGAAGCATATTATAAAAGCAAATAACAACTTTTTTATTGCAAACAAAAAGCAGAGAACCAGCTATAGGTTTATCTTCATAATAAACAAGATTCAACTTAATTTCTTTTGGAAATAGTTCTTTTAAGCGAACCATATCTTCTAAAGAATGTGTCGGCTTTACGTTATGTCTTGCCTTATTATTGAGCAAAATCTGATTAAAACTCTCAAAGTCATCACTTTCACAAATTGATAATTTATTCTCTCTAAAGATTTTATGAATTTCTTTCCTTGAAGTTTTATCGAAGTATTTTAAAAAATCCTTTTTATGCTTCAAATCAATCGAATGCGAAATATAGTGCAATTCAAAATCGCATTTCCTGTAAAGCATTGCGTATTCAAGATGCTGAGAATAATTTATATTGTAAATGAGTGGTGCTGGAATTAAATACGCATCATTAATTTTCTTTTCCTTGCAAAAATCAATGAAGGTATCAACAATTTCCAAAGCCAATTCAAAATGAATATCTTTGGTTACAATCGAACCATAGCTCGCTCCTACTGGAGACCAGTATTCATTTTTCTGATTTAGTCCACCCGGAAGCAGGGCAACTAACTTATCATTTTTCAAAAACAAATAATGCGTAAAATCAAATTTACCCGGCGTGTGATAATCTAAAAATTTTTGATAATGAAAAATAGTTCCATTATTAGAGTTATCAATAAATTCTTCCCAGAGTTTTTTATGCTCTGGTTTATATTCTATAATTTCAATGTTTTTATTCATAATTTTATTTCATTTTTTTCCCTAATTCAAAAACATTATTGAGCCAATTCTTCCTTTTCTCTATTGTAGAGGTTTTAACTGGACCGAATAAAGTAGTTTTAACGGGATTGATTCCGCAAAATTGCAGAACTCCTTTTTTTATAGCATTTACGCCCGGTGCCTTGAAAACCAGATAGTAATACCATTTTGGAGTGTCCATTGTGATAATCAATCTGGCAGTTCGCCCAATTAGAAGTTTATCCCAAAGCAATGAGTTTTCCCTGTATTTAAAAGCAAAACCGGGAAGAAGCACGCGGTCAATAAATCCTTTTAACAGTGCTGGAAAAGTCCCCCACCAATTCGGATAAACAAAGACCAAATGCTCGGCATCTAATATTTCTTTTTGCACCGATGCCAAATCCTCTTCAAAATCCATTCGTTTTGAATATCCATATTTCAAATTTAGTGAAAATTCTAAATCTATCAAATTGATTAGTTTGCAATCTGCTCCAGAGGAAACCGCTCCATCAAAATACTTTTTTGCCAACTCACTTGAAAAACTCTCTTTATTTGGATTGCAATTAAATATGAGTATTTTCTTCATAATCTTCTATTATTTTAAAATTAAATATAAAAGACGATTTACATAAAAAAGAAATTTACTAAAAAATAAGCAATTAAGGAAATTTTTTAAAAGGGAATGTTTGAAAATGTCATTTTGAGGTAAGAAGGAAGTTATGCTATCATTTCCCAATGATAGTATAACTTTTTGAACGTTCTGAGAATTTGTAGGAAACAGGCATGCCTGTTTCCTACAGTTAATATTTATCTATCTTATCACCACAAAACTCTTCGTTACTCTTCCAGTATGATTTACAAAAGAGCAATGATATAAACCAACTGGCAAATTTTCTATTGAAATAGTAATTTTATTCTGTCCAAGTATTTCAGTTTGTTCAATTCGTTTAATTTCCATTCCAAGTGAGTTGATAATTGAGATTGAGTTTATATTTTGTTCTTCTGGAATAGAAAGAGTGATTTGGTTTGTTGCGGGGTTGGGAAAGATTTGGAAAACGTTGTTTTCTGAAATTGGGAGAGGTTCTTCTACATCGGTTTCGGTGCAGGAGTATTTGAGAATTATTCCAATATTGTCGAGTACTGTAGAACCAACAAGCCAGCCAGTATGTTCATTTATAAAAAACACATCTGTAGCCATTCCTACGAACAATCTGTTTTCTTCAATCCAGTTTCCTCCACCATCAGTTGTATGCAATAATGAATTACTAATATTACCTATTACAACCCAACCATTGTTTAAATCTGAAAAATGAATACTAATTAACATTTGTTCAGGATTACTATATTGAACAAACCAATTACCTCCACCATCAGTAGTTTTGTAAATATTCCCATCATAGCCACAAGTCCAGCCGGTATATTCATCAATAAAACACATATCAGAATAAGTATTACTTTCTCCTAAATGTATAATATTCCAATTTTCACCGAAATCAGTTGTTTTAAGCAATGTATCTATTCCGACCCGAGCGAAACCAACGCTATCATTTACAAAACTGAAATAATTAAAATCATTTGCAGCAATATAAATTTTATATGACCAATTTTCACCGCTGTTTGTTGTTTTATAAATATTATTATTTGACGAAACAAAACCTGTTGAATCATTAATAAAATAAATTGAATAAATTGGAGATAAATGAGTTTCTGTATCTAACCAATCATCACCACCATTTGTTGTTTTAAAGACTTTTCCAGCTGATGTTCCAATATATCCTATTAATGAGTCAACAAAATACACACCATAAGAGGTTTCTATACCGAAATCCTGTTCAAGCCAATTCTTGCCACCATCAGACGTTTTTAGAAATTTTCCATACTGCCCACAAACCCAGCCAATGTTCTCATTTATAAACCTAACTCCAGAATTTTCATATACATCCTTTTTTGTTTTTAATACCCAACTAAATCCACCATTTGTAGTTTTTCTAATATCGCCAGAAGAACCTACAACTATTCCGTTATTAATATCATACATATCACAACCATAAGCTCCCCAAAAAAAAGACATTCCACTTGTTTGTTCAAGCCATTCTTTGCCACCATCGGTTGTCTTTAAAATTACTCCGCCAACAGCCCAGCCGGTATTTTCATCAAAGAATTTAATATATTTTAAATAATTAAAATTATCTATAGTCGTTTGCACGAACCAACTTTCACCACCATCGGTTGTTTTTAACATAAAGCATCTGTCTCCTCCGAGCCAGCCAATATTTTCATTATAAAAAAATACTGAATGTAAATTTTTATTTGTTATGCTGTCTTGTTTTATCCAGTTTTCACCACCGTCTGTTGTTTTTATTAAAGTTCCTTCATAACTAACAGCCCAGCCAATATTTTCATTAAGAAAATAAAGATTATTTAATTCTTTTGAAATATTTGAATTTTGAAGAAACCAGCTGCTGCCAGCATCAGTTGTTTTAATTATATCACCTTTGCAACTTGTAATCCAGCCAGTATTAGAATTAATAAAGAATATTTTATTTAGCGATGTATCAAGACCACTGCTAACACTCTGCCAACTTAATCCACCATCTGTGGTTTTAACAATAGTGCTATCGGCACCAACAGCTAAGCATATTTTGCTGTTTATTGCTAATATATGGCTTAAATCAAAATAAACACCAGTTTTGAGAAGTATCCAATTTTCACCGCCATCTGTTGTTTTAAGAACCGTTCCATTATCGCCACAAGTATAAGCAATGTCTTTGGTTGCATAACTAACACTTGTTAAAAAATTGCCTTGTGGAAGTGGACTTTGCCATTCCCAGCCGCAATCTTCAGAATATAAAAGATTTGAAATTAATAAAAAGAAAAGGATTAATTTTTTCATAGAGTTACCTTTTGGTTTATGGTTTATGGTTTTTGGTTTATGGTTATTGGGTTATTAAGTTATTGGGTTATTGGGTTATTAGGTTATTGGTTTATGGTTTATGGTTTATGGGTTATTAGGTTATTGGGTTATTAGTCATTGGTCATTAGTAGAAAAAAAAACAAATGACGATTGACGAATAACGAATTATAACAAGAACACACCCCTGCCCCTCTCAAGAGGGGAATTAAAGAACATATCTGCCCTAGCGACAACCGAATACCATTTCCTAATTCCCAGTCTCCAGTCTCCAGTCCCCAGCCCCTAATCCCCATTAACAATTAATAATAAATAATTAATAATTAACAATTAACAATTAATTAGCATCAAACGAGTCATATTGCTGTTACCTGCACTGATAACAACTATATAAGCTCCAGCTGGCAAATCAGTTACTGAAAATGTGATTGTTGCTTTCATATTGTAACTATCGTATTCTATATTTTCAGTTACATCTTTAACTTTCATTCCCAGTGTGTTATACAAACTGATTTTACATTCATTACTTACTTTTCGTTCTAGAAAGAAATCAACTGTAACAATCTGATTTGAAGGATTTTGGTAAAGATTCCTAATCCACACGTCTGGCAGATATAATAATTTGGAATCTCCTTTTTCTACAACTGATGTAGTTGTATCTGAATTAAAGATATAAAAGCCATAGTTATAAAACAAAAAGTAACGATTAAAATGCTGAGCTGTTATCCAAATTTTCTTATTTTGAGTACATTCAATTTTATATTTATAACACCATTCGTCAGCAGCAGTAGAAAATTTTGGAACACTAATTACAGACCAACTGCCAGAAGAATCCAATTTATATAAATTACATGTTTTTCCGCCGATTAACCAAATATTATCAGAACTATCAACACAAAGCCAGCAAGAACTCAAATCTTCGTGTGTACCGGCGTATCTTTCTATATCATACATATATTTTTCTGTTTTGAAAGTTACGCCATCATACACTAATAAAATTGAATTTTGGTTTAGTGCATACATCGTATTTTTTGAATCAAAAACAACTTCTCTTAATTCTCCGTACCCTTCCGGAAATTCGTTAGTTGAAAATTGTTTGATTAATACTTCATTTTCATAAATAAAGATAGAATCATTATAACAGCACCATAACCTGTTTAATCTATCAATATAAAAGAAATCAATTGGTCTAATAATCACAGATTCAAAGCGGTTATTTGTGTACTTACATAAAGCATAGTAAATAGAATCGGATTCTTGAACATAATAATTTTTCAATACATAAATATCTCCAATACTGTTACTTTTAATATTATAACCGTTCTCATAATAATAGTTTATATTATAATACTTATCTAAGAATTTATCATAAATTTGAGTAAAATTGAAAATTGTATCAGGTGTGATTCTTAAAATATTATTTCTAAAATTAAGCCAAATATTTTCTTCTGAATCAATTGTAAAATTATACAAAGTTGAATCTTTAAGCTGTTTGTAAATGGTATCTTTAATAGAGTTATTTGTTAATAATGCTCTTTTTGTTTTATAATACCATTTCTTTTGATTATGATTATAAATCATCAGTAAAGTATCAGATTGTATCCTAAAAACAATTGTAGAATCACCTTTTAAAATCATTTGTCTGCAATTCATTTTCCCATAACTTTCAAAGGTTTCGTTATAAATAAGGAAATCCTCTTTATATAGAAAATCCCATGTTTGGGGGAAAAGCTCGCTTGAAAGTATTACCAGAAAAAGTAAAATTAATTTTTTCATAATAGCTTTGTTTTAGTAAAATTTAGTAATTACAATCTAACAATTTGAGTAAATTTAATGCTTTTTTCATAAATCATTTCTCCATAAATTTGTATATAAATTAATTTATTAATTTGCCTCTGCTTTTTAAAGTGTCAAGTTCCAAAAGGCGGGGGATTTTTTTTCTATATTAAAAATATTAGTCCTTTTTTTTTATTTTTTTTTTATTTTTTTCTTAATTTTTTCAAAAATTGCAATATAAAAAAAAAAAAAATGAAATATGCAAGAAAAAAAAACATTTTAATTTTTTTTGCTGTCAAACAAGTAACAAACTGTATATATTACTGAAGAAAAGAAATAAGCTAATAAGGTTAATTATTCTTGAATGTTTATTTTCTACTAAGGTTATTAAAAAAAATAAGGTTTCTTCTTTCGAAAGAACTATTTTTAGAAAAGAATAAAACCTTATTTCAATAATAAACCTTAGTAGAAAATTGACACCCCAACTGAAGTAACCTTATTAGCTTATTAAAAGAGTTTTTCCAGAGTCATACCATCAACTCCGTTGATAGTATGACTGAAAAAAATAGCAACGTAGTTGCGATATCGTAATAGACATATGAACGCACACCCGGAAAAAATCTCGTAGAGATGATACCACTCCTACGGAGTTCATTCGTTCTTTGTTTTTGCTTTGCTATTAAGATAACACATCTACGATGTTTTTTCTTCCCAAGTGCAACTCGGGAAAGAGTTTGTAAGAAAGTAGATGTCCTACTTCTCGAAGAAGTAGGACATCTTTGTTCTCGTATGGCTTTAATTTGAAAACCTCCTTCCCAAGTTCAACTTGGGAAGTAGAGAAAAGTATCACCTTACCACCACAAAGCTCTTCGTTACTCTTCCATTTTGATTTACAAAAGAGCAATGATACAATCCAACTGGTAAATCCATTGTTGAAATTGTTATTTTGCTGTTTCCAATTATATCAGTTTGTTCGATTCGCTTTACTTCCATACCGAGAGAGTTGAAAATTGATATTGAGTTAATATTTTGTTTTTCTGGAATAGATAAAGAAATTTGGTTTGTTGCGGGGTTTGGGAAGATTTGGAAATCGTTGTTTTCTGAAATTGGAAGAGGTTCTTCGACATCGGTTTCGGTGCAGGAGTATTTGAGAATTGTGCCGTAGTTACCTACTATCCAGCCATTTTTTTCATCTAAAAATAAAATTTTATAAATCCAATTATCTGTCAGTTTTGCTTCGAATTCCCAGTTAGCACCGCCGTCAATCGTTTTATAAATATGACCTTTTGAAGAAACTGCCCAACCAATATTAGAATTAACGAACTGAATGCTATTAAAATAAATATTTAAAGAATCTAGTTGCAAATTCCAGGTATTTCCGCCATCAGTAGTTTTTAGAATTTTGTTGCCAGCAATCCAGCCAGTATTTACGTCAATGAAATACATACAATTCAATGATATATTTGTATCTAATTGAATCGTTTGCCAGTCCTCACCGCTATTTGTAATTGTCCAGAAAACGCCTTTTCTTCCAACAGCAAATCCAGTGTTTTCATCTAAAAATTGAATATCTTCGATTATTGTATCTTTGAGAAATTTTTGCGTCTGCCAGTATGAACCTCCTTCAGTTGTTTTTGAAACATAATATTCTTTTGTTGAACCCCAATAGCAAGCCCAACCAATTTGTTCATTTATAAAAGAAATGTCTTTTAAAGATATATCATATATTTCACCAGTTTTATTCCAAGATTCACCTGCATTAGTAGTTTTATAGAATTTTCCATCAGCACTTGCAATAATTGCTGTATCTTTACTAAAAAATTTAATTTTTGAAAAAATTATTTCTTTATCTGAATAGCTTTTGTCTTCCCAATTTTTACCGGCATTTGTAGTTTTTAGTATTGCTCCATATTGCCCGATAGCATAGCCGGTATTTTTATCTGTAAAAGTAATATCGTGAATATGATTATTAGTACCTTTTTTTGCATTTTCCCAAGTAAAACCAAAGTCAGTTGTCCTTTTTATATTCCCAAAACCACCAACACCAATTAAGAATCCATCTTCATAAATATCAACAGAAATTATGTCTCCATCAAAAGAACTACCACTAAACTGCTTTTCCCAATTATCGCCACCATCGGTTGTTTTATATAAAAAGCCCATACCAAAAATATAACCAGTGTTTTCATCAAAGAATTTCATATAAAAAATTGGAGTGTTTAAATTAAGATTAATTTTTTTCCAGGTTTCACCTGCATCCGTTGTTCTATAAAATAAATTAGGAAAAGAACAAACAAACCCATTATTTTGATTAATAAAGTAAATTATTGAATAAAAAGAGGAATCAGGTAAATCATTTGCAGTCCAATTTATTCCGCTGTCAGTTGTTTTATATAATTGTTTATTATCCGAAATGAAATAAGTATTTAAATCAATGGAGGAAACATCTTTAAAAGGTTTAATTGGAACTGCTATATTTTCCCATATATTTCCTCCATCAGTAGTTTTTTGAATTAAAGTATCTGAATAATAAATTATCTCGTTTGAATTAAAAAATTGGAAAGAACCTATGCCTTGCATCTCAACATTAATAATATATTCAGACCAGGTTTCACCTCCATTACTTGTTTTTAAAAACCTATTGTTATTGCTTTCTAATTTAAGCAATAAATTGTTTTCGTCAATAATATATGAATTTGAATATTCAAAAACTCCGGCATCAATTAATTTCCAGCTTACGCCGCTGTCAGTGGATTTGATAATTGTAGCGTTTGAACCAAAAATATAAATAACTTCTTTGCTAGCAAATTTCACATAAGTCAACATATTCCCTTGTGGAAGCGGATTATTCCATTCCCAGCCGCAATTTTCAGAATACAAAATATTTGAAATGAATAAAAAGAGGATTATTAATTTTTTCATAGTTTCTCCTTGTTAATGGTTTTTGGTTTCTGGTTATTAGGATATTGTTACTTTCGCAAAGTTAAGGTACTTTAAGAAAGAATATTAGGCAGATGTCCTACATCTTCGAGATGTAGGACATCTTTAATTTTATTAATATAAATTAGTTTTTCCTTTCAGGCGTTGCTTTAATAAAAAGAGTATAATCTTCAGTAGGTTCTTTTGAAAAGGGAATTTCGATGAAACCTCCGCTTATCCAAAGCTGCAACTGGTCTGTATAATTTCCGCTTAGTGGTTGTCCTGAAACTCCACCGGGCAAACTTAAATACACTTTATTTTCATTCATTGAGCAAATCATCCTACCGGCACTTCCAATTGCATCAAACTGATTTTTGATTTTGAAATAGTTGATTGTTGAGAAATCTCCACTGAAATCCAAAATCGGAGACTCAACAACATATTTATAAAATCCCATTTGACTAAAAATATGTTTTAATTTTAAACTATTTAATTTATTGAATTTCCAATCATCGAACTTTTCTGAAAAATTCAATTTTAATTGTTCAATAGCTTCTTTATAACTTTTAATGATTGTTTGCTCTTTCAATTCAATTTTATCAGTAATTTTATTATCGAACCAATCTGAATTATCCTGTTCTAAAATTTCTAAAATCTTAGAATAGTGCAAATTAGATGTGTTAATAAAAGCATTAAAGGAATTGCAAAGTTCATCAGAAAATGTGTTGAAAATTAATTTTTCTAAAAAAACTGTATATATAGTTGGTGGAATTTGGTTTGGAGATAGAATATTATCCCAGTATTTCAGGTAGATTAATGAATTTTTTTCTAATGAATTAAAATTAGAACTATACTTATGAATTGATGGAATAGAATAATTTAAAATTTGTTTACTATAAGGAGAATAGCTATCGTGAAGCATATTATGAGCATCGCTTACAGTATAATTCTCATATCTTGAAAGAAGGGAATCGCCACGAATAGCACGCGATGGTATGTCAAAGTAATTCGAAATAAATTGAGTATATTTACGTGAAATTGGATTATTAGCTGCTATTATAAAATTCTTTTTAGGATTGAGTATCGTTAAAATGTTCTGGATTTTTAATGGCTTTTGCCAGTTGTAAAATTCCTGCCAGCCGGGATTAATCTTCCAAGGAACACAATTAGTTTCTCTGTTTGGCAAAAGTCCGGCTGGAATATCACCGATATTTCCCTTTTTATCTGCAAAAACAAAATTAGTTGCAGGAACAGCCCAACTTTCCAAACCAGCTTTTATTTGATACCAGCTCCTTGATTTAAGTATTTTATTATTTGCCAGAAATTCATCTGATTTATATTGACCAGTCCAGTTAAATGTAATAGTGTATTTACTTGCGACAGTTTGCTTTAACTTTGGACAATTTACATTTATATCGTTTAAATTTTGTAAATCTGAAATTACCGCCGAACGCTCTGCTAACCTAATGTAAAATACGGAATCAACTTGGTCTTTAATTTTTAATGTGTCTGGAATGAATTTAAATTTTATCTTTTTATTTTTTGAATTATAATAATAATCAGAATTTGCCGAATCTACTTTTTCGATATAAAAATCAATATCATCAAACATTGCATTTGCTATACCCCAGGAAACAAAATCATTTCTGCCATTTAAAATGATTGGTGTGCCGGGCAGAGAGAAACCAACAACGTTAAATTCATTGCTCGTAATATGAATTTGATAAAGGCGGGGTGGAAGTGATAATGGAAGATGCAAATCGCTTACTAAAATTGCGCAATTGCTTTGTTTATTTTTAACTGACCAACTATTGCTTCCAATAATTGAATTTGTAGGAAAGTACTTTTCCTTAATGTTCTGAAATATTTTATTAACTTGAGAAAATTCTTGAAATCCTTCTTTAAAAAATAAAGAATTAGAAGCTGTTTTATTTATCGGAATATTTATAGAATCTTTTTTTTGAGTATTATCGCTTCTAACACTTTGATAAACGATGCTTTGCTCATCGAAAATAAATGGTGCGGTTAAATTGTAATATGGAAGTAATTGCTTTGCTTTTTCAACACCAATTGTTTCAGCGATTTCGCTCATTGCCAAGTCATTCCAAAATGAAGAACTTTCCTCAAAAGCAAATAAGCGGAAAATAGCAATGCAGTCCTGTGGAATCCACTTATTTGGTTTAAAATCCAAAGCGTTAAATTCGAAAGGTAAGCGTTTTTTGTTTTCTTCAATAAAAAAATTTATTCCATTAGTGTAGTATTCTAAAATATTTTTTGATTGCTCTTCTAAGCTGCTATAAATTTGCTTGCTTATTCTGTTAAAACCTATTAACCTGTTAAAAATGTCGAGTTCAACATATTCTATTCCGAGAATCTCGGCAAGAGTTCCATTTGCTTTTCGGCGGAGCGTTTCCATTTGCCATAAGCGGTCTTGAGCGTGCATAAAACCGAGCATAAAGTAAGCATCAGATTCATTTTTACTTATAATATGTGGAATGGAATACTGATTTTTATAAACTGAAACGTCATTTTTGATAAAATCAGTTTCAATCGAAATTTTACTTTCAGGATGAGACAGAAAAGCAATTCTAAATAAAAAGAAAAGAACAGTAAGTACTATTAAAACAACAGAAAGAATCCATGCAAATATTTTGTATTTAAAATGCATTTTAAAGCCATTTATTTTCTTTATACCACTTTGCAGTTTCAAACAAACCTTTGTCTATTGGAATTTGCTGTTTGTATCCAAAATCTTGTTTTGCTTTTTCGATTGAACAAGTCCAGTAGTTTTGAATAAAATCAATACCTTTTTCATAATTAAAAACGGGCGGTTTGCTCGAAAGTTTTCCCAGAAGTCCGGATATACCGGCAACGCCAAGAACAAGGAAATGAGGTAATTTCAATTTTAAAATATGTTTGCGACCTACTGACTGACCAATCAGCGGAATTAATCTGTCCCAGGTATAAAACTCTTCAGATGCAATGAAATAAGTATTTCCAATTGCTTTTTCCGATTCTGCAGCTTGGACGAATCCAAGCACTAAATCGCTTGAATGAATCAAACTTAAATACTTGGGTTTTAATACGCCAACCATTGTTCCTAAACCACTTTTCACTGTTTGAAATATTTTTAGTATTTCTGCATCGCGGGGACCATAAACTGCAGGTGGACGGACAATAGTAATCGGTAAAATATCTTTATATTGCCACACTGCTTCTTCAGCGGCTTTTTTACTTCTGCCATATTTAGTAAGGGGCTTACATTCGTCTGCTTCGGTAACTGGTTTTTCAAGAGAAACAGAAGGTCCGGCAGCGGTTTGGCTACTAACGTAAAGAAAACGCTTTAAATTTGGTGCATACTCTTTTGCTGCTTCTAATAAATTAACTGTGCCGTCTCGGTTTGCTTTTAAGAACTCATCGTAACTGCGTGCTGCGACAAGCCCGGCGACGTGATAGATATAATTGACCCCTTCAACTGCTTTGGCAAGTGATGCTTTGTCTGAAAGAGATGCTTCAATTAGCTCATAAGGTTTCCCTTTGAGCCATTGCAAATTGCTGGTTTTTCTAATAGTGCATCTTACTGAATACCCTTTTTCGTTAAGTAAATCAGCAAGATGACTACCTATAAAACCTGTTGCTCCTGTAACTAATACTTTCATCATTTTTAAAATGGCACCTCGTCGCTTTCTGGAATGTCGTTTTCAGAGCTTTCAAAATCTTTTGGATTAAAAGCAGTGTCTTCGTGGCTGTTATATGATTTTTTATAACTGGAATAATTTGAAGAAGAACCACTTTCATCACTTGGTTTTGAGTCTAATAACAATAAATTGGTTCCAATTATTTCAGTAGTATAACGTTTTACACCATCTTTATCGTCCCATGAACGGGTACGAATTTTTCCTTCAATATAAACTTTGCTTCCTTTTTTTAAATACTGTGAAGCAACATCAGCCAGACGGTCCCAAAGAACAATTCTATGCCAATCTGTTACTTCTGCCCACTGGTCGCTTTTGTCTTTGTAAGATTCTGAAGTAGCAACACTTAAATTACAAACAGTGTTGCCTTGAGGGGTAGTTCTTACTTCCGGGTCTTGCCCTAAGTTACCTAATATGGTGGCTCGATTTAAGCTTTTTGCCATTTCATCTCCGAAAATGTATTATTAAAAAAGTAAAATTACAAAAAAATTCAATTTCAAAAGCAAATTTAATTGAAATATTTTTTGGGAATAATTGAGTTCTTTAATAAATGCAATTTAAAATGAATTTAAACCAAAAATCTTACTGCTTCTTATATATCTTGCAAGAGATTGAATTATGGTAGAAAAAAACGTAAAAATCGAATTATCCCCAAATGAATTTTTCTCTGTTAAAACTTCAGTTCTACAAACCTTTCGTAAATATTCATTTTTTTCAATTTTGTCTATAGTAATGCCCAATTATTTGAGAAGGATTTAAATATAAATGATACATAAATATAAAGATTCATCTGAATCTGAACGACAGTTTTATTTATATTTATATTTTTTCCTAAGTAATTTGGCGAAGTAAATAAAACACTTATTATCTCAATCATTCCATACAAAGCAAAACAAAACATACGATATAGATATAATTGCAATAGTGAATAATAGTATTTGAACAAATAACGAAATTGCTTCAGATATTTCATTGATTGAATAAGAAAGACGCGTTGCATCAAGACCGGTAATAATTATTGGCAGCATTATCGGGAATGAAAGCACAGGGAAAATAGCGTTTTTTACATTTGCTTTTGAAATAATTGCTGAAATTATTGTTGAAGCTGAACCAATAGCAACGCTTCCAAGAATTACCGACAGCCAAAATATTGAAAGTGATTGGATTTCATTTTGATTAATTAAAAATAAAAAAAGTATTGATGCAAAAAAATTAATAATCACACACAGTACAATATTAAAAAGTAGTTTTCCAAAATACACAGCCGAGGAACTTGAATAGAGTTTTAAAAGCATAAAAGTGCCTCTTTCTTCTTCAGTAACGAAGCTTTTCGAAAGCCCAATCATACTTGTAAAAAACATTATTACCCAAAGGAGTGCAGAAGAGATATTTGAATCTAATCTAGAGCCGGCAATGCCAAAGCCAATAATTGAGCAGGAGGTAAGTATGAATAACAGAATTGCAGAAATGGAATATCTTGTCCGGATTTCGCTCCGAATATCTTTCTTAAAAACGCTTAAAAAAGTTGCCATCACTTATTCTTTTTCAGGCGATTAACAAACATTTTAATAGAAATCCATTGTTTTATCGTAATAATGAGTTTATGCATTGCAGCAACTCGAATTTTTTTCTCGAATACGTTAAATTCTTTGAGTTCGATTTTTTCAAGGAGACGGTAGTATATAGAATCCATAACTTCTGCAGTAAAGCAGGTCGCTCTTTCGTCTGGCCTAAGCAGTTGTCGCGCTTTGTGGTAGTATTCTCTTGTTCGGTCTGCCTCGAAACACATCATTTCGTAAAAGTTCTGATTGTATTTTTCGTTATATAAATCTTTTTCTGAATATCCAAATCTGTCTAAATCTTCTAAAGGAAGGTAAATGTAACCTCTGTCTTTATCGAATTTTACATCTCTCATTATGTTTGTTAATTGCAAAGCATATCCGAGATTAATAGCGTAGTTCTTTGTTTCTTCGTATTTATGACCAAAAATTTCGATAGTAATTAATCCGACAATACTTGCAACGCTATAGCAATAGTCTTTCAACTCTTCAAAAGTATTGTATCTTTTCTGTATTAGGTCGCGTCTGCAACCGTCTATTAAAGTAAGGAAATATTGCTTGGGAATTGCAAATCTATGGACGAGATACTGAAGCGGAGCAATTAGTTTGCTGTTTTCATTGCCTTGATATAGCTTTTCAATGACTTTTACCCATAAATCCAATCGCTGATGCTTATGCTTTAATATTTTTTGGTCGTTATTCGGATAGCTATCAACAATATCATCAATATAACTGCAAAAAGAATACAGGGAGTTTATTGCATAGCGCTGCTCTTTTGGGAGAAGTGAGAAAGAATAAAAGAAATTGGAACGTTCCAAACGTGGTGGTTCAACCTTCTCGTATAATGCTAATTCTATTGGAGTTATATAATTCATTATTTAAATTATTAGTGTAAATTATTTTTCATTTGTTTTATTTCGGTTTTTACTTCGAGAAAGAATAAAATATTAAAAAAAAATGAATATTTAATTATTAATTATTAAAAATTTAAAAATACATTTTTAAATATAGCAATTTTTATCGCATTTTCAAAAAATATTTCTTTAAAAATGAATAAATTTTAGTAGAATAAAGATTTCCTACATCTCGAAGAAGTATGACTTCTGATTTTAACTTTCGCAAAGCTCCGAGAAACTCGTGCGGAAGTGAAATGAAAAAGTCATATGAACAACTTGTTGTTCGTATGACTGGACAAATATGTTATTCTAAACCCCCTTATAAAGCAAATGTTTTATATAAAAGGATATGACATCACTAAATGTGTCATTCTGAGCGCAGCGAAGAATCCAGAAAAACTTTAATTCAAAATTCTCTGGATTCTTCACTGCGCTTCAGAATGACCGACAAGCAAAGATGTCATTGGTAAACCCCACAATAAAGGAAGATCTTTTATTTAAATGGAAATAACATCACTAATACTTGTCATTCTTGCGAATGCCAGAGTCTTCTTGAGAAAGCAAGTGAGCTTGCTCACGAAACATTTGGGCAAGCCCAAATGCTTCAGCGAAATAGCTAATAACAATTAGCGACTAAACAATAATAAAATGGATTCTGACAGCCGTCATATTGACACATTTGATGATGTCATATCCTTTTAAATAAAACATTTGCTTTATCGGGAGGATTTTTAATGACAAGAATTTATGAGGAAATAATTAAAGTAAATTAGTAATTAACCTTACGCATTCCTTTCTCAAGAGTAATGGCACGCAGATAACGAATAATTCAAAATTTTTACATACACAAATATTTATTTTACTTATAAAATCTTAAATATAAACTATAATAACTTTAATAATAAGAACTTTTAACACTTTAATTCTTTAAATTTTTATTATTATATTACAATTAATGACGACTACTTGGAATTTAAGCAATTATCCATAATAATTAATTTCTTATCTCCGTGCAATTACTCTCAAGAGGTGAATGGTACTTGTGTTAAAAAGAAAATAGTGCATCAAATTAACTTGTTTAAATCTTATAAAAGAATTGCGTAATGTGAGTTAGTAATATTAGTGCTAACGAATAATATAAATTTGATAAAAAAATATATTAAAGTAAAATGAATAATAAATGAAAAATATCAGCTATGATACTAATATTTTTATTTTTTTATTTGTAAAAATAAAATAAATTTTATAATTTATAGAATGAAAAGGTGTATTATTTTTCATTAAATTTTAGTAAATGTTTTTTAATAATAGTATGTATATTTATCCACAATCTTAAAGGAGTTTCTAATGAAACAACAAAAAAACAATCTTTTATTAATTGCATTATTTCTATTGATGCCACTAATAATTAATGCACAAGCATCGCTAGAAGTAATAATCGGAGAAGGTACTTCGACAAATTCGAATACTGAATATCCTGCACCTTATGGAAATTGGTATTGGGGTGCAAAGCACCAAATATTAGTTTTGGCTGATGAAATATATCAGGCAGGAGGAGCGCCAGGCACTCTTACTTCTCTTGCATTCAACGTAGCCACTTTAAACTCAACTGCCGCTTTAACTAACTTTGAAATTAAACTGAAACAAACAACAGCAACCGAATTAAACAATACCTGGGATGCTGATGAGTTTGAATCTGTTTATATAAGTGCGTCTTATGTGAATACTCTTGGATGGAATACCCACGAGTTTACTAATCCATATCTTTGGGATGGAGTATCTAACATTATTGTTGATATATGCTTCAATAATGGATCTTATACTTCAAATCAAAGTACATATTACACAACAACGACCTACAATTCAGTGAGATATGGCAGAAATGATGCTGCAACCGTCTGTACTTCTCCTCCTGGTGTTACTTTATCAATGAACAGACCAAATATGATGTTCAATCTTGAAGTTAGTGGATTCCCTGCACCAGAGAATTTATCACCATTAAATGAATCATTTAATGTTCCTCTTGCCGCTTTATTTGACTTTTCAGACGTAGATGGTGCTGTTTCTTATGGCATTATAGTTGCAACCGACAGAGCTTTCACAGATATTGTTATTAATGAAACAGACCTTCCTGAAAGCCAGTATCAGGTTCCAGATGAAGTAACATTGTTACCATTAACAATATATTACTGGAAAGCAAATGCAACAGATGGAACTGAAACAAGCTCCTGGTCAATGCGCTGGAAATTTACTACTGAAGGTGAATTGCCACCACCAGTCCTTGTTAGTCCTGAAAGTGGAACAACTGACCTTGCTCCATCTACATTATTAACTTGGGAAGAGCATTATGCTGCAACAGGTTACAATCTTCAGGTAGCTCTTGACGAAGCTTTTGAAGATATAGTAATGGATGTTCCCGGTTTAACCGAAACTTCATATATAACAGAAGGGCTTGCAATGAGCACCCAATACTATTGGAGAGTTCAACAGTTTAACGATGGAAGTGAAAGTGAATGGTGCCTGCCATGGACATTCACTACCGGAATGATAGTAATTGTTGGTATTGGAACTGATTATGACACAGATTATTATAATTATGTATCCCCAAGTCCATACAGCAATTGGTATAGTCATGCCCGATTATATTTCTTATACACTGCTGAAGAATTACTGGCTGGCGGTGCACTTCCAAACACTTATATTAGTGATTTTGGTTGGAATATTGCAATGATGCAAGGTGGAGTTGGTCCATTAAATCCCGGCGAATTTTCAATAAGAATGAAACTTACTACATGGACCCAGCTTAACGGCACTTGGGATTATGAAGATTGGTCAACTGTTTGGGAACCAGAACAAGAAGCATTTACCGCCGCTCTTGGCTGGAATATGCATCAATGCTTTGACCCATTCTATTGGGATGGTACATCAAGCATTCTCGTTGAAACCTGCTTCAGCCACTACGAAAGAATTGGTAATGCTAATCCGCAACAGTATTGGACAACTACTCCAGTTGCAAGATGCCAGCAAAGAAGTGTCTATGAAAATAATGGCCCTGAATTGTATTATTGTACTATTGAAAATAATATTGGTTGGGGCGGTCCTAAAATGAACAGGGCAAATATAAAATTCATATTTGTTGACGAAGTAGTTCTTTCTCCAGAATTAGTTGCTCCTGCAAACAATCAATTCAGCGTTCCAGTTACTCCATTGTTCGATTGGAATGAATCTATAAATGCAACTTCTTATTCTCTTCAAATTGCTACCGATAGGTATTTTAGTAATATTGTTTATGAAGCTAATGAATTAAGCGAAACAGAGCTTCAACTTTCAGAAGAAAATAGTTTAGCAGAACTTGCAATATATTTTTGGAGGGTTCAAGCTTTTGGAGAAGAACTATCAAGTAACTGGTCACGTCCATTCAGATTTATTACTCAAGGTCCTTTGCCATTACCTGTTTTAGTGAGTCCGGAAGATGCTTCAACCGGCTTATTCACAAATACAAATCTTACATGGGAAGCACATTATGCCGCAACTGGCTATAATGTTCAAGTTGCCGAAGACGAAGATTTTGAAAATATAGTTAATGACGTAACCGGCTTAGAAGATAATTTTTATATTACTCAAGGACTTGAATTAGGTGGATTATACTTCTGGAGAGTTCAAATGACAAATCCAACTGATATAAGTGAATGGTCAGCTCCCTGGTCATTTACAACATCAGAAAATTCAATTGTTATTGGAACTGGAACTAATTATGATACAGATTATTATAATTACGTATCACCATCTCCATACAGTAACTGGTATAACCATGCAAGATTATATTTCCTATATACTGCAGCGGAACTACTTGCTGCTGGTGCTATTCCAAATACATATATCACAGATTTCGGCTGGAATGTTGCTGCTTTAACTGGTGGCGTGGGCCCACTCAATCCGGGTGAATATTCCATTAGAATGAAACTTACAACATGGACTCAGCTAACAAATAGTTGGACTTATGAAGACTGGACAACTGTTTGGGACCCAGAAACTGCCTTTACAGCGGCTCTTGGTTGGAATATGCACAATTGTCTCGAGCCATTCTACTGGGACGGTGAATCAAGTATTCTGGTTGAAACCTGTTTCAGCCATTGGGAAAGAATTGGTAATGCCAATCCGCAACAATACTGGACAACTACCCCAGTTGCAAGATGCCAGCAAAGAAGTGTTTACGAACCGAGTGGACCAGAAACAGACTATTGCACTATCGAAGAAAACATTGGCTGGGGCGGAGGTAAAATGAACAGAGCAAATATTCAATTTGTTTTTGATATGTCCGGCCTTAGAGCTCCAGAACTTGTATCACCAGAAAATGGTTTATTAGGTGTTAGCACTACTCCATTATTAGATTGGGAACCTTCTGAAGAAGCAGTAAGTTACTCTTTCCAAATTGCAACAAATCAAACTTTTACTGAGCTTGTTCTTGAGATTAATGATATTGCAGACACAGAATACCAAATACAGCCGGCTCAGGTTTTATCCGAATCGACTTTATTTTACTGGAGAGTAAATGCTGCAAATGAAGAAGCAACAAGCTTCTGGTCTCGTTCTTGGACTTTCATAACTGATGGTCCTATACCTCAAGTAGAGAAAATTTCTCCGGAAGAATATAGCGTTTCAGTTAATTGTATGACTGAATTCGTATGGGAACAAGGTATGGGAGCTTTTTATTATGAGTTAGAAGTAGCTACTGATAATAGCTTCAATGATATTGTATTTAGTCAGTCAGAAATTGATGGTTTAAGCTACCAGTTAGATTTTGGAAATATGCTCGAAAATAATTCTACTTATTACTGGAGAGTCAGAGGTTACAGAGACGAAAATATTGGCGCCTGGTCAACAATATGGCAATTTACTACTGGCACAATGGTAAATATTTACACATATTCTTTCTTTGAAGAAGAAGAAGAATACGCTGAATTTTCAGATGGAACACCTACAAACATAACTAACGATGACCAACTTGCCAACTTTAGCTTACCATTTACATTTTACTATGCTGGTAGTGAATTTAACGACCTAACTATTAGTACTAATGGTTGGATTGCTCTTGGGACAACAACCCAAAATATTTGGGATAGCGGACTTTCATTCCCCGAATATCCCGGATTTATTTCTCCATTCTGGGAAGACTTCGCTTTAATGCCATCAAATAGTAACATTACAGTTAAAGTTGAAGGTGATGCACCATACAGAGCTTATGCAATTCAATACAAAAATGTTACTGCAAGTGGTCAAAGTGCAGGTAATATTAATTTCCAACTTAGATTTTATGAAACTACAAATATTATTACATTTAATTATGGACCAATGGAAGAATTTCCAGGTACATACTGGGGCGCAGGTATTGGTATGAATGGTTTATATGGTGGAGTTATGGATTTCATCAGTGTTACACCTACTTTCCCTGCTGGTATCTCTTCAATTGAGCCAAATAATAATATTCTACCAGATTTATTTGTGAATTTACCAGGAAGAAAATTTGTATTTACTCCAAATACTGGTACATTACTTGAACCACCAGTTTTAGTTAACCCAGAAAACGGTTCTATTGATGTTAGCGTTAATCCACAATTATCTTGGGAAGCTGTTGTTGATGCTGACGAATATCAAATTCAGGTATCAGCAAATTCAAACTTCACTAATATAGTTGTTGATGATAATTCTACTTCTTTATCTTATAATGTAACTTATGATTTAGAATATCTAACACAATATTGGTGGCGAGTAAAAGCTTTGAATGATGACCCAAATCATAGCAATTGGTCAACAATATGGTCATTTACAACTGCAGAAGAAATTGTTCTGCCAGAGAATTGGCTATTTTATGAAACAGACAACTTTGCAACAATAATGGTACCTTCAACAATTAATCCAATGATTGGTGACCGTGCAATGACAGAAGAAGATGCCATTGGCTTATTCTACGAAATAACACCTGGCGAGTGGTGGTGCGCTGGTTATATTTTCTGGAGCCCAGATGGTGTAAGTATTACTGTTTATGGCGATGATACTGAAACAACAATTAAAGATGGTTTTGCTTTAGGCGAACCTTATACATATCGCGTATGGGATGGTATTGCACTTCAGGAATATCCAGCTTATGCAACTAATGTATTCGGTCCTGAAGCTTACGAAGTTAGTGGTTTCACAATGCTTGCATCACTTTCAACCACTTTAACTGAAAATCAGGAAATGACCTTAAATGCTGGCTGGAATATGATATCAAGCTATATAGTTCCAACATACCCAAGTGTAGAGACATTATTTAATGATATCGTAAGCTATTTGAACATAATGAAGAATTCTGCCGGTGATATGTATATACCACTTTTCAATGTTAATACAATTGGAAATTGGGACAGTGAATCCGGTTATTTAGTTAATATGTTCGAAAATGCAGTATTAACAATTAGCGGTGATAAAATCGTTCCCGAAAGTACACCTATTCCATTAAACAATGGTTGGAATTTACCTGCATACTATCGTGATAATCCGATGTCACCATTAAGCGCTCTTGCTTCTATAAATTCAAGTCTTGTTTTAGTTAAAAATAATGCAGGCGGTATTTATAGCCCAATTTATGGTATTAATACTCTTGGTAATATGCTTCCTGGACAAGGTTATTACTTCTATTTAAACCAGGCAGCTTTATTGACTTATCCTGCAAATGATGCCCGTAAGGCAATTGCAGGTGATGATATTACTCCATTAGCAAAGCACCTTATTCCTCAAGTTAATAATACTGGAAATAATGCTACTTTATTGCTTTCTATTAACGTTAGCAATGGAAATGAAGTAGGCGTTTATAATGCTAATAATGAACTTATCGGCTCTGGTGCTGTTAATGACGGTGTAGCTGCTGTAACAATTTGGGGCGATAATGACATTACTGCAAATACAGACGGAGCAAAAGATAATGAATTATTAAGTGTAAAACTTTACAATCCAAATTCTAATACTTTAAATGAAATTTCATTGTTAAATATTCAAGAAATTACAAACAGTTTAGAACAAGATGTTTTATACTATAATTCAAATGCTATTTATTTAGCAAAAGCAACAGCTCAAAACGAAGCAGCAATTAGTATGTCAATTATTAATATTCCAAATCCGGTTAGTAGTTTAACCAAATTTGAATTCTCGTTAGTAAATGATGACAATGCTGAAATTATTATTTATAATATTAGAGGTGAAGAAATTGCAAGATTAGCAAACGGCTTCTATAATGCAGGCACTTATTCAGTTAGCTTCGATGCTAGCAATTTAATTAGTGGCGCTTATAATGTAGTATTGCGTTCTGGCACTCAAACCGCATCTACGATTATGATGATAAATAAATAAGCTTAGCTTTAATTAAATTAAAAATCCGATGCTCGTTTTTGAGCATCGGATTTTTTTATGCAATAATTCAAATAATAATAGCAAGATTTCTTCTAAATTATTAATTTAGTAAATTATTTATTTTAAAATTTAAACAATTAAATTTGTTTTGAACGTTTATATTGAATTTTAAAAATATTAAAATTAAAATAATTATTGAAAGATTGACTCAATCTAATTGATTGAGAAGTTATGAAAAGTAATATAATAAAATCTAATTATTCATCATCAATTATTCAACTTATTGCTGATATTATATCTATTTCAATAAGTTATTTTATCCAATTCTTCATTAGATTTGAATCGGGATGGTTTGAAACAACAATTCAATATGGTTTTTTTGAATTTGTAGCACCATTAATCGCATTGTTAATTTATTGGATTATATTATTTTGGCTCACTGGATTATATAAAAATTGGTATATACGCTCTCCGTTCGATGAAATATTCACAATATTAAAAACTTCTGTTATTGGCACATTAATCATTTTCTTTTTTGTTTTTTTAGATAGTAGCAAATCTCCGAGATTACTTTTTTTAATATTCTTTGTTGTATTAAGTTTATCAGTTTGCACTGGTAGATTTTTTGCGAGACGTATTCAGATTAAATTGCGAATTAAAGGAATTGTGTCAGTTCCGGCTATTATTATTGGTTCATATAATAAAGTTATTGATTTACATAACAGAATATTAAAATCAAAATCCTGGGGTTATAAAACAATTGGTGTTATATTTTTAGAAAACAATGTAATAGAAAATAATCCATTATCTGAACTAACAAAAGGTAGTATTGATAACTTAGAAAAAATTATAGATAATTTAAAGCCGGAAGAAGTTTTAATTTCTGCGGAAAAAACTGCCCAGAAGCTCCTTATGTATATAGTTACGATGTGCGACACAAAAGGAGTTACTGTAAAAATTATTCCAGATATTTATGACATATTTACCGGCCAGGTTAAAACTTTAGCACTATATGGAATACCTTTAATCGAAATATCACCACAGCTAATTGCACCGTGGCAGAAGTTTTGTAAAAGATTTATTGATATTATTTTCAGCATAATTGTATTAGTGCTTGGATTACCAATTTGGCTATTGATTGGAATTATTGTGAAGTTAGATTCAAAAGGGCCAATGCTATACAAGCAAGAAAGAGTAGGTAAAAACGGTAAAATATTTACTCTTTATAAATATCGTTCTATGATAGAAAACGCAGAAAAAGACGGACCTCAATGGGCAACAGTAGGTGATTCCCGTGTAACTGCTTTTGGTAAATTTTTAAGGAAATCACATTTGGACGAAGTCCCTCAATTTTATAATATTTTAATTGGTGAAATGAGTTTAGTTGGACCCCGCCCAGAAAGGCCAATATTTGTTGAAAAATACAGTAAATTGGTCTCATTTTATAGACGAAGATTGAAAGCAAGTCCAGGATTAACCGGTTGGAATCAGGTTCGTTATAGCGTTTATGAAGAAACACAAGAAGAAATTGAAAACAGACTGAAAGATGATTTTTATTATATCGAAAATTTTTCTTTAAAACTTGATTTAGAAATTATATTTAGAACAGTATTTTTAGTAATAAAAGGACACGGACAAACATAAATGAAATCTATTGTTATTATTCCGACTTATAATGAAATTGATAATATAGAACGCATTATCAATAAAATTCACGATGTTATGCCAGAAATACACGTTCTGGTTGTTGATGATAATTCACCAGATGGTACTGCTCAGACAGTAGAGAAAATGATGGCAAACGATAACAGGATTTTTCTGCTTAAAAGACCGGGGAAAATGGGACTGGGAACCGCATATTGCGATGGTTTCAGGTTTTCTCTTGATAGAAATTATGAAGCTATTTTAGAAATGGATGCCGATTTTTCTCATGACCCAGAAGAACTGCCAAATTTCATTGAGCAAATTAAAGAATTTGATTTAGTGATTGGTTCACGCTATATTTCCGGTGTCAATGTTGTAAATTGGCCTCTTCGCCGCTTAATTTTAAGTTATGGTGCTAATATTTACACTAGGATTATTACTGGAATGCCTATCAAAGATGCTACTGGCGGATATAAATGCTTCCGTGCTGATTCTCTTAGAAAAATTGACCTCAATTCAATTACATCTAATGGCTATGGATTCCAAATTGAAATGAATTATAAGGTTTGGAAAAATAAGGGCAATATAAAAGAAATTCCTATTATCTTTATCGATAGAAGAAGTGGTATTTCTAAAATGAACAAAAAAATTATATGGGAAGCCATTTTCTTAGTTTGGAAATTAAAGTTTTCTTCCTTTTTTAAAAAGAAAAATTAACGATTCCAATAAATTAATTTGTTAAGAATCAACAAATTATTCAATTACAAAACAATTTGCTATGTAATAGTGTTTTGTCGAGTAGGGAGCTATATTTACTAACTTAAACTCCATCATAGTCTGTGTCCGCTTACGTGTCTAAATATATGTATGTCATATCAATTAATATGCCACCCTCACAGAACCGTGCTTGAATTCAAGATTCGTTTACGTTTCCTTATTGCAAATAAGCAAGGTATCGAAAGATAAACCGAGCTACAGATTTACATCACTTGCAAGTCTGTTAGACGAGGAATAACTTAAGGACAGCTATGTAACGCTAAAGAAAACAAAGGCGAGCGGATTTGATGAAGTAAGTATCAGAATACATATATTTAGACATATAAGCGAAAACGCAGACACAGATTCTAAGTTGGTAAATATAGCTTCCTATTTGACAATTTCTAATGTTGAAAAAAGCAAATAAACCTTCCGATGAACCATTTCCACTTTCCGATGAATCATTTCCACCTTACTTTACTTCATCGGAAAGAGGAAACAGTTTATCCAAACGATTCTTTATTTCTGCGAAAAAAGGAAATAACACTTTTAACAGAGAATTCATTTAATCTTATTATCTCACCTTCAGAACTCATGTTGCCTTGTATTTTGCTATTTCGCATTTAATAAAGATCTGATATTAAAAATAATGTAAATTCACAAAATAGCATACTTATAACTCCTAAATAAATTTAGGAATTATTCTAATAATTAGAGTAACTCCATAATTTATTATGGAGATAAAAAGCGCAATTATTCTTTACGAAGCAAAACTCCACACTCTTTTATTATCGTTATTAGGTAAGGTTATCTGAATATATAATTTTTAGAACTCCCTTTATTTTATAATTATTATATTCCTGATAATTCTCCCCTGCTCTGAATTTGCAACTAAAAAGTAATTACCTGAAACTAAATTTTCGGTTGAAAAATAATAAAAATTGGAATCATTTGTTTGTGCTAATATTCTATAGACATTACCCTCCAAATCATACAGTTCAAAATCAACGATTTTTTGAAATCCATAGTTATATAAATAAAAAGCCCCATTAGCAGGATTTGGATAAACAATCATTTGTTTGTCATTATTTTCCGAATCGTCAACGTCATCTGGTTGAGCAAGCCAATTTATACATTTATCTATTAATTGCTTTTTTAAATCGTTATCTGTTATTGCATCAAGGAAAAAACTTAAATAAATTGCTTTGGAGTTCGATGTAAGCGACCTTACACTAACTACTTTATCCGAACCTTCGGCTATGAAAACAGGGAAAGCAATTTTATTATTGGTAATTGTCATTGGTTCAAGAAAGCTCCCTAAATTTGCTCTTGTTATTGCGTTAATGTTAATTCCATCTCCTACTGGGTCTCCTGTAACTCCTATTAAATTATATGTATTAGCAATTATATCGCTACCTGTAACAAAAGTAATTCCTAAAGTTGAAAGCAGTTTATGATTTGGCTCAGATATAACTAATTTCGGAATTGCAACTGAGCCGTTAAATAGAACTCTAATTGATTTATTTAAAAAACTATCAATTATTGTTGCATTTTCAGCTGTTAATTCGTTACCTGTTCCGGTATTCCACATAATAATATGTAGTTCATTCAATTCACTTTTGACTTCTTTAAATAATTCATAATCAATTGAGACAAAATGGGGAGATATTTCTGATAAAATCCCTGTTGGCTTAGAACCATCATTTACTTCAATATAGTCAAGTTCTGATGAAATAGCTATCATCTGAAAAGAATAGACCGGATGTTTTGGATTATCTTTTTCAGTAAATTCAATTATAGCATCACCAATACCTTTTGTTGAACCTTGTTCTATTCTGATTCCCAAATCTTTTGAATTTCCCGGTGTTAACAAAAACTCTGTTTCATTGTTCTCAACTATTATTGACCAGCCGTCTGGCGTCCTTTCCGATTTTCTTGTTTGAAGAGCAATTGTAATATCATTATCAGATTGATTTTTTATACTATAAACTTTTCTGAATGGATTATTCTGAGATATTACCCCAACAGCATTAGATTGAGAGTTAATAACAAGGTTTGGAGTAATACATTGAATTTCTATACCAGTATAAATATTTTTCTTGTCGGATTGTGAAATAAAAATAGCAAATACACTACTATCAAGATTCCACCCGGAATCAGGTTTGTATTTATAAGTTTTTGAGAAAAATGAACCTTCAGAAAAATTATCCAAATCCTCACCCCATTGGCCTGTAATCATATCTCTAAGAATATGATTGTGGATATATGGTAAGCTTGGCGCCCCTGACTGATAGCCCGGGATACCACTTTCAAGAAATACAATATTCAATTTTGGCTGGTTCGGAACACCTGTTGTGAAATATACTTCAACATAGATTTCAATCTCCTGAGTTGTTTCGTTCCATTTAGTTTTCGCTGCAATATTGACCGGACTAAATGAACCGTTCAATACGCTATCCATCGAAAATGCAAGGAAATCACCCCTATTTATAAGAGCATTTCCATTGTACTTCATCCTGTTAATTGTTGCCGAAGGGTATGAATTCACAGAAAACAAATTAGCTAAATCATCTCCCCATTTAGTTCTGAAATCAGGGTCACCGGATTTAGGTATTGCATAATGTCCTTGATGAATATTAATAATTGATACTCTGCCGGGAAATTTTTTAGCAACATTTTCAGCCAGCAAATGCCCCTGAGGACAATTAACACAATTTAATCCGGTATATTCTTCCAAAACAACATTTCTTAATTCAGGTTGAGTGCTGACTATTGTTTGTGAATTAAGTAGAGATAAATTGAATAAAAACAATAAGGTAAACAAAAAATATTTCATTATAAGCTCCTAATTTAACTTTCTTAATTAATAAAAGAAAAAGAATACAGAGTTGTAGTGCATTACAGGTAGGATTATATATAAAAATTCTTAGAAAACACTACTTTTGCTCATAAAACCTTTTAACACCTCCCCTGCCCCTCCTTTTTAGGAGGGGAATAAGAACTGTTCTGTGTTTTAGCGTTCCCCTCCTAATAAGGAGGGGAAAGGGGAGGTGTATTATATTTGATTTAAACACTTAAACACTCTTATATATATTTTTTTATATTGCATACACTTACAATATCTAGGAAAGTTGAACTCTTAATTTATAATAACTTTTAATACCTTAACGAAATTGGAATTTGATATTTTAACGAAATATAATCCTTTCTCAATGTTATTGGTAGTTACTACAATTTGATTTTCGGAACTTGGTTCAATTTTACAATCAATAATATTTCCAAAAAGGTCAAACAGTTTTATATCGCACTGCAAACTCAATGATGAATTTAAATCTATATAAAATATACCGTTTGACGGATTAGGAAATATTCTGATATTTTGTTCATTTTCATTAATTTTTACATCACTTCCACCTAAATGCATTCTGATTAATGTACCTTCAATTGGGTCGCTTTGTGTATTTTGTCCACCATAAATATAAATATAATCATCACATATCACTCCTCTGTGATAAACTCTTGGTTGAGGAAGTTTTATCAATTCAGGAACCCATTCTTCTATTTCCGGATAATATCCAAATATAGTATCGGAATCAATACCATTTGCGTTACCACCTATTAAATACATTTTATTATTATGAGTTAAAGCAACAGAAGCATGGAATTTTGTTTTCATATCCGGCATCTGAGTCCATGAATTATTTTCAGTATCAAAACATTCAAAATAAGTTGTAACGTAATTTGGAGCTCCGCCGCCTCCAATTCTATAAATTTTATTTCCTAAACTCGCCAAAGAACAGTACCAAGCCATATTATGCAAATTATTTTCTTTACGGGTCCATTGATTAGTTTGAGTATCATATTCATCGAAGTAGTATTCAACCGGATTTCCGTTTTGTCCTCCAATTAAATATATTTTACCGTTTAATTCAGCTGAACTATGATACATTCTCGGAGTTATGAGAGTATCTCCGTCTGACCAACTGTCAGCTATTGGGTCATAAATGAAATTATAACTTTTGCCGGGATAGGGATGCCCGCCTCCCATCACATAGATTTTTCCGTTGGAAGCATTTGCAGTAGCCCAGTAACATGCTTGCGGAATTTTTGCTTTTTGAGACCATTCATTTGTTTCAGGGTCATACATATATGTATTTATCTGAACGCCTGATGCAGAACCAGAACCAGATAAAATATAAATTTTTCCATTGACTGATGCCATAGTAGCAACTCCCGGAGGGTTTGGATGTGGCGCCAAGTTTTCCCAACCCGATTGAGCAGAAACTGGGTTAATCAAAATCAAATTAACCAATACTAGTAAACTAAAAGAATGTAAAAATTTCATAACCTAAACTCCAAAAAAGTGAATAAAATTATAATTAATATCGAAATGAAAAGAACAAGCTCAATAAAAGAGTGCCATATCGAAGCGTAGCGAGAAATCTCACTAGTCATTGCTACCACAAAACTTTAGATTCCTCACTTCGTTTGCCAATAACATCTTTGTTTGTCATTCTAACCCCCCGATAAAGGAAGACCTTTATTTAAATGGAAATGACATTATTTTCCGTGTCATTCTGACGGATGTCAGAATCCATCTTTAAAATAGTTTTTTTAGGTCATTTGTCATTAGTATCTTTACTAACAACTAATGACTAAAAAGCAAGATGGATTCTGGCATATGTCAGCATTGTAATTAATGATGTCATATCGAAGCGTAGTAAGTAATCTCAAAAGTCATTGCTACCACAAAGCTTGAGATTCCTCACTTTTCTTACCAATGACATCGCTACTAAAAATTTTAGTATTATTCTATTAAGCATATATAAAATAAGCTAATAAGGTTTTTTCACCAAGTTGATAATTTTCTACTAAGGTTTAATATAAAAATAAGGTTTAGATTTTTTTTAAAAGAATAATTTGAGCTAAAAAATTAAAAACCTTATTTTTTTTTGAAAACCTTAGTAGCAAATAAGCACCAAAAATCAATAAACCTTATTACCTTATTAAAATTTTTTTATTACAAAAATTTAATTAGAATTATGTCATCTCCTTTATAATGAAGCATTTGCTTTATCTGGGGTTCGGAATGACATAAAAAATTTCTTTTCTAACAATTAACAATTAATCACTAATCATTAATAATTAATCATTAGTAAACCTCAGGCACATAAGTCAATTCGTTAAGAGGTGGACGGATGTATTTTTCGCTGATTTTTCTTGTGGGAAGTTCCATTGGTTTTGGGGTTACATCTTTGTAAGGAATCATTTTAACAATATGAGCGATGCAATTTAGTCTGGCTTTCTTTTTATCATCTCCATCAACGTTGAACCAAGGAGCTTGTTTAATATCTGTCAGTTGAAACATTTCATCTTTTGCTTTAGAATATTCTACCCATTTATCCCAAGAAGCAATATCTGTTGGAGAGAGCTTCCAGCGCCTTGTGGGGTCGGTAGCTCTATCACGGAAGCGTTTTTCCTGCTCTTCATCACTTACGGAGAACCAATATTTAAGCAGAATAATTCCAGAGCGAACAAGCATTTTTTCGAATTCGGGACAGGCGCGTAAAAATTCAGTGTATTCTTCATCAGTGCAAAATCCCATTACTCTTTCCACTCCGGCGCGGTTATACCAGCTTCTATCGAAAATAACAATTTCACCGGCAGACGGCAGATGGGCAATGTATCTTTGGAAATACCACTGGGTTTGTTCTTTGTCCGATGGTTTATCCAATGCGACTACACGGCACCCGCGAGGATTAAGCGGCTCAATAATGCGTTTTATTACTCCACCTTTGCCGGCAGCATCACGTCCTTCAAAAAGAATTACTACCCGCAAGCCCCTGCCTTTAATCCAGTACTGCATTTTGACTAATTCGTGATGCAGTTTTTCTAATTCCTGGTCGTAAAAATCTTTTGAAATATGACCCTTTTTTGTATATTTCTTAACTACGTCATCATTTTTGCTCATACTATTCTCCTAATATATTTCGTTTTCTTAATATTTCATAGAGAACTATACCTGCCGTAACAGATACATTTAGAGATTGAACTTTCCCCAGAACGGGTAACTGAATTGTATAATCGCAATGTTTGGCAACAGCTTTGCTAATGCCTTTTCCTTCGTTTCCCATAATCAAACAAACCGGCGAGTCGTAATCCAATTCATCATACGCTATTTCTGCTTCAACATCGGTGCCAATAACCCAAAAACCGTTTTCTTTCAATTTCTCAATTGTTTGAATCACGCTTGACTGCTTAGCTACAGGCAAATACTCCAAAGCGCCGGCAGATGCTTTTATTGCTGTGGGAGTAATCGGAGCGGAATTACGTTCTGTAACAATTATTCCGGTGCAACCGGAACATTCGGCTGTGCGGGCTATAGCACCGAGATTGTGCGGGTCGTTGATTTCGTCAAGCAAAACGATTACCGGATTTTTATCTGTTTCAAAGGAATTACTTATTAATTCATCAAGCGAAAAATACTTAACTGTTCCTTTTATTGCTATTATTCCTTGCGATACGTTATTTTTACCGGTGATTTCTCTTTCTAATGCAAGAAATTTCTGTTTATCAATTTGGGAGCAGTTGATTTTCTTTTTCTTAGCTTTGATTATTATATCATTTCGTAGCTTTTCGTCAATACCGAATTGTATATATATTTTCTCTATTGGAGCATCATTTCGGATTGCTTCAATTACTGGATTTCTTCCGTAAATGTAATTCTGCTCTTGATTCTTCATTTTTTTTCTTTCAGTTTTTTGCCTTCAGCCATTTAGTTATAAATCTGAGTCGTTTATAAACTGAGATATTTACTTCTGATTGACAATTTTTAGAAATATTCTTACTTTATTAAGTGTTCTAAATATGCTATAAATTTACTCTAAATTCTTTGAAATACAGAATTTCCATTCATTCCCATAGTAATCACTGGTTTGCCACCATACTCTTTTTTTAATTCTTTTGTTCTTATCTTTGTCAGTAAAATAATAATCTTGTTCCCCAGAATTTTCTTTAATAATAATATTAGTCAACATATATAACTGTTCGTAATTTGCATAAAGAGTGTCAGTAAGTATATTCCTTCCGATTTGAACTGAGTCAGTATCATAAACAAGTGTTCCTGTTGATTCAATTATAAAAAATTCGTCAATACCTTCTTTTTCAATGTCTTTAATAATAGATTTAATTAAATCATCAGTTTTAAAAATAGGACAGATTGAACCGATGCATTTACCATCTTTAATTATAGGAGCTCCCATAATATTAGCATAATATCCTTCAACTAATTTGAAAATATTACTGAAAAATCTTTTATTAGTTTTAAAAAGTCTTTTTATATGCTCCTGCTTGCTAATGTCGGTGCCTTCTGAAAGCCGGTAGCCAGATGGTTCAGTATATAGTAAAATACCATTACTATTAACATAAACTACTTCGTGGATTTGAGGGAAATTGCTCAATATTTTGTTCAAAGCAAATCTTATCTCTTTTTCACTGAAACCAGCTTTTGCGATTTCATCAATCTGTAAATCGCAATAATCCCATATAGAAAATAGAAGTAAATCAGTTAACAACTGGTATTTATTAATTAGTTGATTTACTTTTTCGCTGCTTATTGTGTTTTCTTTTTTAGAACAACTAAAAGTAAATACCATTATAAGTATAACAATAAAATAAATATATAATTTCATATAATCCTCTAATTTAGTAAACTACTCATTATTGTAAAAGAGTAATTCTAACTAAATAACCAAAAAATAAAATTAATAAAAAAAAATGAAATACCATTGAATATTTTGAAACAAATAAAAAAAATATCGTAAATATAATAGTAAGTAAATAATTAAAAAATATTCACAATGGAGGAACAATGAAAATAATACATTCATTCTGTATAGCAATAGCTATATTGAGTATTACGCTAGCAACTTCCTTAGCTCAGCCACTTAACGATACTGAATATGAGGCAGGAATAATAAATGACATTGGTAAATATTCTACCGCAATAACTTATTACGGTGTTTTAGACCAATGGCACGATTACCAAAGAAGGACAATAAATTATTCTCCTTCTATGAAGAAATTAGAATTTTTTCAGGAAAGCTTCTCCGAACCTAACTGGAAAAACGATTTGAAGTATGATTACAAATACAATGAAAATGATGAATTAGAATCAGTTGAAATAAAAGATTGGGATTATGATAAATGGATTTATACTCAAAAGTATATTTATGAATGGTGTGAAAATGGTGCTCTGCAATGCCAAATTACTCAAAAATGGATAAATGATGGATGGGTGAACTATTCAAAAAGCTCAAGATGTTATAATTGCGAATCTGAATTGTTGACTGAGTTAACTACTCAGGTTTGGAATGGCGATGCTTGGAATAATTCTACTAATTATATATATGAATATGATAATAGCAATTATTTAACTAATTGTTATGTGCAGGTCTGGGATGGCAGTCAATGGATTGATAATTCTTCTGAAACAAGAACTTACAATTCTAATCATAAGCTAACTTCCAAAATTACTAAAGCAGTTTATAACGGAGATTGGATTATTACAGCTAAAGAAACCGCGGTTTATGACGATAATGACAGATTAATTAATTATACTATTAATCAATATAGTACTGATGGTGTTGAAATCCCTAAAAATAAGTACTGTTATGCTTATAATGATTTTGGACAAGTCATAACTGAAATAAAACAAAAATGGGATACTTTAAACCTCAACTGGTCTAATCAAAATAAAACTAATTATACATACACTGTTTTGGGTAAAATACATGAAATTTATACTTATTATACTGTATACTCAAAATGGAATGAATTGTACCACATAATAATTCTTTATGATGAAAATGCTTTAGTTTCAAGCTACACAAAACTTCAGTATAGTGATGGACAATGGATTAACTACGAAAAAATAAATTATGATTATACAATAACAAGCGCAATAGAACCAGTTAAAAATAATGGCAATACTTCACTTCATAGTTTTCCAAATCCTTTTAGTAACGAAAACACTGTTTTGTTAAATTTAGAAGAGCCATCTTTTGTAAGCATTAAAGTAATTGATTCCAAAGGAAATGAAGTAGCTGAATTAGTTAGTGGATTTCTTAATCAAGGTACTTTTTCCTATTCATTAAATAATTTAAATTTATCACAGGGTATTTATTTTATCTCATTAAATACAGGGAAAAAAGTAGAAGTTTTACAGGTTGTATCAATAAAGTAAAGGTTATGCCTCCTCAATACCTTTGCTAATCGGGCTATCTTTTGGGTTGGAATTAAGATAGCCCATTTTTATTTGTATTATACAAATAAAGTTCTACTATGCAAAGCTAAGAGATGATACGTGTTAAACTTCACTTTTTTCCCATTAATCACCTTTAGAAAACTGAATATCATATAGCTTTTTGTATATACCAGCCATATTAATTAATTCTTTATGAGTGCCTTGCTCAACAATTATTCCATTATCGAAAACAATTATTTTATCGCAATCAATGATTGTAGCTAAACGATGTGCAACAATAATAGCAGTTCTGTCTTTCATTGATTGGTTAATAGCTTGTTGCACAATTTTTTCGGATTCTGAATCGAGTGCAGAGGTTGCTTCATCAAAAACCAGAATTTGAGGATTTCTAATCACAGCACGAGCAATAGAAATTCTCTGTCTTTCGCCACCTGATAGTTTTACTCCTCTATCACCAATAGTGGTTTCGAACTGTTCCGGTAATTTTTGAATAAAATTGTATGAATTAGAAATTTCAGCTGACTTTAAAAGTTTTTCTTCATTATTTTCTTTCCCAAATAATATATTTCCCCTTAATGTATCGTTAAATAAAATGCATTCTTGAGGAACTACTCCAAATAAATTTCTATATGAATTAATTTTAAAATCTTTTATATTCTTACCGTCAATCGTAATTTCGCCTTGCCCAGGGTCATAAAATCTAAGAAGCAAATCAATCATAGTAGATTTTCCGCTACCACTTGCTCCGACGAAAGCAACTTTCTGGCATTTTTTTATTGAAAAACTTATATCTTTTAACACATAATCCTGTTCATATTTAAAACTAATATTTTTTATTTCAATAAGATTTTCAAAATTTTTAATTTCCAAAGCGCCTTGTTTGACTGTTTCGGGATGGTCTAAAATGGAAAATACTCTTTCCCCTGAAACGATTCCACGCTGAAACTGAGAGATATTATTGATTACCGTTGTAATTGGCGACATTACAGCAAAAAGAGAAAAAAGAAACAGCATTAACTCATCTGCTGGCATAAGTTTATTGATTACTTCAGAACCACCGACAAGCAAAACAACAGACAAAGATATAATTGCAAACATCTCATTGACAGATGGAATGATTGTAATTATTTTTTGATGCTTAATTGAAGAACGGACATATTTTTGGGTTTGTTCCTTGAATTTGTTATTAATTGCTTGTTCTATTCCAAAAGATTTAATTACTTTAATACCTGAAATTGCTTCGTGCAGGACAGAAGTCCAATCAGCTAAAGCAAGCTGCATTCTTGTTGCATAACGTCTTAGATATTGCATAGAATATTTTACTAATATAATGCTGATTATACTCGTAGCAAATGCTATTAAAGTTAATTTTACTGATATTGAAAATAATAAAAAAAGGAAAAGAATCACCTGAGTGCTTTCTCTCAATACTATGTTAAGTGAGCTAATAGTAGTTGCATTTAAGGTGGTTATATCATTTGAAATTATAGAAATCAAATTCCCTTCTTTTTGTTTATTAAAAAATCCGACCGAAAAAGAAGTTAGTTTTTCAAATACTTTGTCTCGAATGTATTTAATAATATTTTCTTCTAATTTTACTGTAACAACCGATGACATATACTTAAATATATTTTTCAACAGGAAAAGAATAATAATTATAATACTAAGTTTAATTAAAGTATTATAAATATTTGTATCGTAAATAAGAGTATTAATAAAAGAATAAAAACTATCTTTAATTCCATCGAAAAAAGATGGGTCGGCAGTTGTTGCTTCTTCAATAATTTCTTCATTAAATATTATTTGGAAAATTGGTTTAATAACCGCAATTGATATTGTAGAAAAAAATGAAAAAATTGTATTTAGAAATAAAGCTAATAGAAATAAATATTTAAATGGTTTTAAAAATCCAAATATTCTAAAAAGTACCGGAATAACATTATTTTGTTCATTTTCTTTTTTTTCTGACATAAAATTCCTATTTTCATACAAAAATTTCTGTAAATTAAAAAAAATTTGCATAGAAACAATCATTAAATTACTATATTTGTTTAGTAACTTTGTTAAATATATAGAAAGTTAATTTGTAATGAATAATAGCATAAGTTCAGAATTAAATCCAACTGTATTGATAGTAGATGATTCATCATTATCTAGGAAAATAATAGCAGATTTATTGAACGGGGAGGGTTTTCATATTATTTTTGGTAAAGGTGGCAAAGAGGCAATAGAAATATTATCAGAAACTCAAGTAGATTGTCTTTTGCTTGACTTATTAATGCCTGATGTTGATGGATTTGATGTTCTTGATTTTATCCAAAAAAATAATATAAGGGTTCCTTCAATAGTAATTTCTGCAGATATTCAAGATACAACAAGGAAACAAGTTGAAAGTCTAGGAGCATTCGGTTTTTTATATAAACCTCCTCAAAAAGATGAAACAATTAAAGCGATTAAAGATGCAATAAGCCATAAATATGGAGGTTAATATGAAATTGACTGAAGACCAACTTGATGCAATTAGAGAAATAATAAATATAGGAGTGGGAAAATCAGCTGCAATCCTTAATAAAATGATAAATAAGCATATTAAACTTCAAGTTCCGTATGTTGAATTCACTAAAGTTGATAAAATTATAAATATTATTAGCTATGGTAACAAAGAAGAGCTTTCTTCTGTTAATCTTAATTTTAAAGGAATACTTGTTGGTGCTGCAAAACTCATTTTCCCAACCGACAGTGCTGCTAAATTAGTTGCTTTGTTTACTGACGATACCAGTGGAGATGACGATATGGACGAAATAAAAGTTGCTACTCTCTCCGAAATTGGAAACATAGTTCTTAATTCTTTAGTTGGAACAATTAGCAATACATTAAATCTTCCATTGAATTATTCTATTCCCAGTTATCAAGAAGGTGAACTTAGTAGTTTGATTTCCTATTATGCTAAATTTAACGATTCCGCACATCTTCTTGCACAAACCCGCTTTGTAATTGAAGAATTAGAAATTGTTGGTGATTTTATTCTTTTACTTGAAGTAGAATCTTCATTTGTATTTTTAGAACTCGTTGACCAATTCCTGAAGAATCAATATCAAGGAAACTGATATGAATGATAATAATACAGATTTAAATAAGTATTCTATTTTTGATAACGTGCCAATAGGTATTTGTATTATAGACAAGGATTATAATGTATTATTCTGGAATACACATCTTGAAGACTGGACAAAAATTAATAAGGAAGATATAATAGGAAATAGTTTATTTACTTTTTATCCAAGCTTTAATCGTTTTATTCATAGAAGCAGAATTGATGGTATTTTTGCTGGTGGACCACCGGTAATTTTTTCTCCTCAGTTCCACAAAGATATTTTTTACTCCATTGATTCTACTGATAATGATAGAGTTTTCTATATTACAATTAACTCTGGACCGGGTTTAGATAATAATTCAAAAATAGCTATATTTTCAATTAAAGATGTTACTGAACTTGCTTTGAGAATTAAAAGCTATAGGTTGATGCGAGACCAGGCACTTGAAGAAGTTGAGCAAAGGAAAATTGCAGAAAGTAAATTGCTGGAATCTGAAAAGCAGTTAAAAGAACTAGTAGCTACTAAAGATAAATTTTTCTCTATTATTGCTCACGATATAAAAAATCCTTTAGCTATATTTCTTAATATTTCTGAACTTCTTTTAACTCTGTTTGATTCACTGACAAAAGAGGAAACACTTTCTTTTATAAATGATATTAATACATCAGCTAAAAATCTGTTCAACCTTTTAGAAAATCTTCTTAATTGGTCGCGGAGCCAGACTGGCAAAATAATTCATCAACCTAATTTATACTTTATTTATATACTTATCGAAAATGTGTATAATCTCTTAGAAATGAATTTTAAAGCAAAAAATATATCTTTTGAAATTAATGTTCCACCTAAAGAAACAGTCTATGTCGATGCTGATATGTTTTCTACTATTATCAGAAATCTAATTTCTAATGCAATAAAATTCACTTATCCAGATGGAAAAATTAAAGTATATTCAGAAGATTTAATTGATTACGTAAAAATTTCTGTTGAAGATAACGGCACCGGAATGAGCGATGATGATGTTAAGAAACTATTTCGCATTGATACTCATCAATCTAAACATGGAACTAATGAAGAAAAAGGTACAGGATTAGGTTTAATTCTTTGTAAAGAATTTGCTGAAAAAAATAATGGTAAAATTCAGGTTGAAAGTGAAATTAATAAAGGAAGTACTTTTAGCATAATTTTACCTAAAAATCCACCAGATGAATAAAAATCTATTTTCGTTTTTTTGTTATTATGTTATTAGATTATTGGGTTATTAGGTTATTGGATTATTAAAATATCTTAATTGTATGATGTTTATGTAATATAAAAACTCTTGACTCCATAACGAAAATAAAGGAGTTAGATGATTTGCCTCGTAAAGAATAATTTCGCGAATATTGCAAAATGTTGTCATTTTGAATCCCCAGATAAAGCAAATGCTTTATTATATTGTAGATGACATAACTAATTTGTAATGCTGACGAATGTCAGAATCCATCTTATTATTGTTCAACGCTATTCAATTTTAGTTATTTCAATGAATCATTTGGGCTTGCCCAAATGTATCGTGAGCAAGCTCACTTGCCTTTCACAAAATGGATTCTGGCATACGCCAGAATGACAAGCTCTGTGGTAACAACGATTTGTGAGACTTCTCGCTACGCTTGCCAATGATATCTTTACATTTGTCGGTCATTCTGAACGAAGTGAAGAATCCAGAGAATAGTGGTTTAATGAAATTTCTCTGGATTCTTCGCTGCGCTCAGAATGACAGGGTAAAATTATGTCATCTCCATTTTTCCTTTATAATGAGATTCAGAAAGTCAAAACTGCGAAATAACAACTACGAAGGGCAAGGAGTTCTGAAATTAAATGCAGCTTAAATATCCACCGTCAACAGGCAAAGACACACCATTAATATATGCTGCTTCTTCACTTGCAAGATAAACAACAGTATTACCAATAGCTTCAGGAGCAATAAACTTTTTGAGTGGAACATCAGCAATTAATTCATTAGTGTAATCTTCAATACTTTTTTTCTGTATTATTGCTTGATATTTGATATAATCAGCAAGACGCTCAGTTAAGGTAAATCCGGGAAGGATATTATTAACGGTAATGTCGAAAGCTGCAAGTTCTTTAGATAGAGTTTTTGACCAACTTCCCATTGCTCCTCTGATTGTATTTGAAACTCCATTATTTAGTAGTGGTTGTTTCATTCCAACAGAAATAATATTAATAATTCTACCAAAGCGAGAATTTATCATATCTTTTGAAATAGTCTGAGTAATGAGCTGTGCCGTAATAATATGTTGATTATATGCAGAAACAAGAATTTCGTATGGTTGTTCAATTAATTTCCCTACTCCGGGACCACCTGTATTATTAACTAAAATACTGAATGGGTGATTTTCCTTGATAAAATCAGCAACAAGCATATTAGTTTCCAATGGATGAGACATATCTGCAACAATGTAGTTATGCTCTTTATTGCTAATGCGTTTGAGTTCTAAAATAGCATTTTGAAGTTTACTTTCATTTCTACTAAGTAAAGTTACATTGGCTCCAGCAAGGACACATTGCTTAGCGATAGCAAATCCAATACCTTGCGATGCTCCACAGATTAGTGCATTTTGTTCTTTAATTGAAAACATATTAGCTCCTTTTCAATAAATAAATTTTGAAATTAAGAAATATTTCCTTAATTTTGAAAAGATTTTTTTGGTGGGCTCGCATAATGGTATTGCAGCGGTCTTGAAAACCGCCGGGGGCAACCCTGTGGGAGTTCGAGTCTCTCGCCCACCGCTCTGGCTCTGCTTTAATTCCAAATAAGCCAAAGAGTTACAAAGAAATTAAATCTCTTCAAAGACATAATACGTACAAATAAAATTTAGTGTCCTTTCTACTTAAACTCTCAATATGTTGAGTTTATTTGCATTAAGACTGTTTTTTACTTGTTCAAACAATATTTCAGAATACAAACGTCATTTTAAAAAAATGAATTATGTTTATAAATTGATGAAAATGAAAAAAATACTATTATTAATTACATTATTTTCTATTATCCCAATTTCAATTTTGGCACAAGGTGCAAATGAGGAAAAATTTAGATTAGCAGAATCTTACGAAAAAAGTGGTGATTACAATAATTCATCGCGAATATACGAAGAGCTTTATAATCAAAATCCTAAAATCGACAGATATTTTCTGGGGCTTGTCCGCTCTTTCAAAGCACAGAACCGTTTTTCGGAATTGCTTCCGTATATCAATAATAGATTAGAAATTTCTAAATCAATCGAACTATATTCACTCAAAGCTGAAGTTTTATGGCGTCTTGGAAATACTAAAGAAGCTAATACTATGTGGGATGCTACTTTAGAATTAGGTCAAAATTCTTTAGATGCCTATACTTACGTTTTACAATCTCAAATTTCTCTTCGTCTTTTCGACAAAGCTATCGCAACAATTGAAAACGCTCGTTCTTACATAAAAGACAATTCTTTATTGGCTGATGAGTTAAGCCAGCTGTATATTGCAATTGGAAATTATAGCAAAGGTGCTATAGAAATACTCAATTTTTTTGAAAAAACCAATAATCTACCTCAAACACAGGGAAGATTGCAAGCATTAATGGCAAATGACAGTTCAATAATCTTCATATCTGATATGCTTAAAAAGAAATATAACAGCAGTTCTTCTCTTAATTATCTAAAACTATATGCTTGGTTTCTGCGTGCAATTGATGATTTTAAAACTGCTTTTGATGTATATAAAAGCATAGATGAGCAGCAAAAATCAAATGGACGTGAAATCCTTCGCTTTGCTGAAGATTCGCGTGCTGATGAGCAGTTTGAAGTCGCTCTTGAAGCTTTTTCTTACGTTATTGATTTAGGGAAAAAAAATCCTTACAGACAAAACGCTCTTTATGGATATACCCGCACACTCGAAGCTAAATTAAGAAGCAGCAAAGATATTTCAAATGATTTTTTATATGATATAATTCGACAGTACAAAAGCATTGCTGAAGATTACCCTAATTCTAATTTGGGTTTTGAAAGCAGATATAGAATGGCTCTTATTTATTTTGAATATTTAAAAAATCAAGATGAAGCCGTTAAAGAACTAAATTTAATTGTAAACAATTTGGCTGGAGGAAAAACTACTGCTGCTGCTAATATTTTATTAGGAAAAATTTACGTTTCTCAAAATAATCTGGTTAATGCTAAAATAATCTTTGAAAATGTAATCAATTCGTTCAGAAAAAACTTCCCACAGGAAGTTGAATTTGCTGAATTTGAGTTGGGACAGATTCACTTTTTTGAAGGAAATATTGATTCTGCTAAAATTCATTATGGCAATGCAACTCTAAATTTAAAATCAGCAATTTCTAATGATGCTCTACTAAAAATTATTTTACTAGAAAACAATAAGGATTTTGAAAAGGAACTTATTTCATTAGGTAAAGCAGAACTCTTCGAAAAGCAATTTAAATATGAAGAAGCAGTGAATATATACAAACAATTCATTAATAATCAAAATGAAAGCAATATAGCAGAAATTTCCTTATTGCGTTTGGCTTCTATTGAGCAGTTACGTTCAAATGAAATACAGGCAAGGATATATTATCTTCAACTAATTGAAAATTTTCCTGAATCTATTTATTCTGATTTTGCTTTGCTCTCTTTAGCTAATTCTTTCTTTTCTGAAAATAATAACGATGAAGCATTAAAATACTACACAGAAATTCTTAGTAATTACCCCCGTTCAATTTATTTAAACGAAGCAAGGGAAAAAATCCGTAAAATTCGCTCCGGACTTAAAATGTAGGAATCTAGCTTTTTATCTTTCAGTCGCTATTTGATATTAGCAATTTAACTGATGCATTTGAGCTTGCCCAAATGTTTCGTGAGCAAGCTCAAATGCTTTCTTAATATGGATTCTGGCATACGCCAGAATGGCCGAGTTCAAGATGTGCCACACTTTCAAAGTGTGGCACTTCTGAAAGAGAAAAATTCTCCTTTATGATTGTAGATAAATAGCTATCGGTAAGACCTCCGTAGCTGTTGAAAAGTCCAACATCGCAAGGTGTTGGACTTTTTTTATTTCATCTCTTCCAATTCGCGTTCGAACCACTCTGTGAAATCGAAAACATGATTTAAATAGAATTTCAGATTGGATTGTTCAATTTGTTTTATTTGGACAATAGTGTTGGAAATAAGTTGTTTCTTTTCATCTAAAGTTGCTTTATTACAAACAGAGCGGAAGAATTTGATTAGAACTTTTTCAATTGGAAATTGTTTTCTTTTAGAACGAATTGTTTTTGCCCATGAATTAACAGAATAATAAAGATTTTCGAAATTCTTTAATTTGTAATGAGCAATGAATTCAAATATTTTAAACATAGAGCTATCAAAATCGAAGCCAATTGTTTTAAAATGTTTATGAGATAAATGAATTGCTGCCTCGTAATTCTTTGATTCGACGAAAGCTCTAATAATTAACATTTGAAGATATCTGTTCAGATGTGTTTCTACAAGAGGATTTATAATTTCAAGGAACTCTTCAGATTCAAAAGCTAATTTTTCAGCTTCTTTATACTTTTCAATTTGATGAAACATTTCTAATGTTCTAAAGAATTTTATTTTTTTAATAAAAAAATCTTCTTCTTTTGAAATGTTCCTTGTTTCAATTAATTCATTTAATATTTTATTAAAATCTTCTTCGTTTTTATTTAGGCAACAAAAAAACAAATAATTGTTCATTAATTGAAAGTATTCGTCTTTAGAAAACAACTCTGGTCTTGAATGATATATTTCGTATTGTTTTCTTATGTAAATATATCCATTTTTATAATCATTAATTATAAAACATATTACATAATTAATATATAACCAAATAAGATGTGCTTTAATACTTTTAATTTCATTCTCTGGAATTAAAGGATTATGTTCATATTTTTTAATAAAATTTTCAAGTTTTGATGTATAGTAATTTTCTTCAAATTGATATTGCTGCACTTCTGCTTTTATTTTTAATAAGACATTAATATTATCAATAATTTCATTGATTTCCTGACGCTCTTTTTGGAGTTCTGATAATCTGGTATAATTAATTACAAAACAACGATTAAAACAAAGAGATTCTTCAATTTCAATAATATTTAACAGCAAATTAAATTCCTGATAAAAATATGCGTTCTTTTTAGCCCTGCAAATAAATTTATTGGCTTTTTCAGTTAAACCCTTTTCAATTAAAACCTTTATCATTAAAATATCTTTAATTAAATTCCAGGTATAATCTTTATCAAAATTAAAGTTAATTGAACTAAGAAGAATTTTTTCTAATAACTTTTCTTTTTTAATAGAGGAATGTTTTAACAATGAATCATCATTATCCTCTTTAATTTTTGAAATATTGAAATCACCAGAATTAATAATATGATTATAAATTGAAAGATAATTATTATTAGTCTTTTTTTTATTAACCTTGCTATATTTGGAAAAATAATCCTTTTCCTGCTTAGATAAACATAAAATTAATTTGATTACAGTGTTGTCCATAAATTTAATATGAAATATTTAATTCCTTGATATAAAATGAAAATACTTAAATATAATATTTAATTTCAAGAAATATTTTCTTTTTTTTAAATATTGCAATATAATAAATTAAATTGTTAATAAGTAAATTTTATTAATTTTTTATTTACTCACATTAAGAAAGGTTTAAACAATGAAGTATTTAACAAATCTGTTAATTGTGGTAATATTTATATTATCAATGTCAACAATTTCATATTCTCAATTTAGTGATACTGTAACAGTTGGCGAAGGTGGTAACTTTCAGACGCTTAATGAATTTATAGACTCATTAAATGTATTTGGGTTATCCGATAATACAACTGTTAATATTATTAGTGACCTAGAACTGGAAAATCCAATAATCATTAATCAATGGTATGAATATGGATTAGGAGGAAACTACTTTCTTACAATTAAACCAAGTGGAGGAGTCAGAACAATCCAAGGGAATTTCTCTGCTAATGGAATAATTGAAATGAATAATGTTCACAGGGTCATAATTGATGGTGGAACTGATGATGGAGAAAGAAATTTTATTATTAAGAATAATGCTATTACTGGAGCTAATTGTGCAATAAGATTAATTGGAACTGATGGGGAAGGATGTTCTGATATTACAATTAAAAACTGTGAAATATCCGGTGGAAATCGTTCAAATACCAACTCATTCGGTATTTATCTCGGTAGTGCTACAATAACAAGCAATACTGCCGGTGCAGGTTATGATATAGATAATGTTTTAATTGAAAATAATTGGATAAAAAATTCTTACAATGGGATAAGAGCTTTTGCAAATTCTAATTCAACTTATGAAAATTTAATTATTAACAATAATGAAATTGGTTCAGATAATTTAGAAGAAAGCGTTGGAATTATAGGAATCAATTTAAATTATTGTCCTAATTCAATAATAAAAAATAATTTTATTCATAATATCAACTGGTCTGGTTCACCAAATGCCATTTCAGGAATTCAATTGAATAATAGTAATAATTCAGAAATAAGCAACAACAAAATTAATTCTTTATGGCAAATCTACTATAATTTTCCCGGCGGTGGTGCTTATGGAATTAATGCTATGAGTAGTAGTTTATTAATAGCAAATAATGAAATATTTGATATAGTTACAACTACAAACAGCCCCACTATTGCAATAGTGAATATATCAATAGGTATAAGAATTACTGGAAGCAACCAAAGAATTTATTTTAATAGTATAAATTTATATGGCATTCAACAGCAAGGAATGATGTCAAATGGAAATATATCTGCCTGTATTCTTGCTACATCTAATTTAATCACTGGTTTAGATATAAGGAATAATGTGCTGTCAAATAATCTGGAAGGTTTAAGTGGTTCAATCCAAGCTTGTATTTATTTCCCAAGTAACAATGCTCAAAATGCTTTTTCAATTATTGATTATAATGATTATTATGTTGGAGAAGTCGCAGGTAGAGTCGGTTATATTGAAGGCAGTTGGCATTATACATTAGCAGATTGGAAAAATGCTACATTAAAAGATACAAGTTCTATTTCTGTTAATCCAATGTTTACCTCTAATGATAATTTATTACCATTGATTAACTCTCCGCTTCTTTGTGCGGGAATTAATATTGAAGAAATACTTTTTGATAAATTAGAAATTGCACGCTTAAATCCACCAACAATTGGGGCTTATGAAATTGACCTTGGAGATGATTTACCACCTCCATTGTTATTGCTTCCTGTTAAAAACGCATTTTCAGTTTCTTTATTAACTGATTTTTCTTGGCAAATAGTTGAAGGTGCTGAGTATTATAACATTCAAGTTGCTACTGATGATTTATTTCAAAATATTGTTATTGATTCATTAGTTTTAAGCAATAATTTTTTCTTAAATTATTATTTACTTGAGTCAACATATTATTACTGGCGAGTTAAAGGAGTAGCTGATGGATTGAATGCTTACTGGTCTCAAGTTTGGAAATTTACGACTGAAGGAACAGTTTCTCCTGTTACTTTATCAACTCCCGTTAATGAGTCCATAGGTGTTGTTTTATTTCCTACTTTCACTTGGGAAGAAGTATTTGGCGCAACTTATAATATAGAAATATACGATGATAATACTATAGTAGCTTTAGGTGAAAATATTATTATACCATCTTGGACGCTCACAGAAATTCCTTTAGAAACTAATAAGCAATACTATTGGCAAGTAAGAGCTAATATATCAGGCAATACAAGCGAGTGGTCTGAAAGATGGGCTTTTAAAACAATGACACAAGTTAATACTTCAACGTATTTTTTTGTTGAATCATCAGAGCAATATATAGAATTTGAAGATGGAATTCAAACTGGCTTGTCTGGTGATAACGAAGGATTGAATATTGAATTACCTTTTTCATTTACTTATGGAAGTATTGAGTTTAATGAAATAAGAATATGCACAAATGGATGGCTAAGATGTGGTGGAGGCGACCTTGCGAACTATAATAATTTATTATATGCAACTGCAATTAATCAACTTATAGCTCCACTTTGGGATGACTTAAATGTAATTGATGGTTACGGAAATATTTCATATAAAACAATTGGAGAATTTCCAGACAGAGCTTTTATTGTTCAGTTTAAAAGTATTAGCAGGACAAGCAATCCGAATGAAAATGTTAATTTTCAAGTTAAACTTGACGAAAGAACTTCTACTATTTCTTTCAATTATGGAACAATGGATATTTCTTCTACTTCATGGAATGCTTCAATTGGTTTAAATGGCTTAATGAGCGGTAGTAACGATTTTATTAGTGTTAATCCTGGCATTGATAACAATCCAGCAACGGTTTCATCAACAAGTTCTTATGATTATATTTATTTATGGGATACTGAATTATCTAACAAGAAATATATGTTTATACCAGATAAACATTATGTAAATTTGCAAGCACCAGAAAACAATTCATACTCTATAAATATAACGCCTTTATTTACTTGGGATACCCTTCAAAATTATAATTATTATTCATTACAGGTCTCAACTACTTCCGATTTTAATAATCTTGTTGTTGATGAATCTGAAATATATGGAAATTCATTCTTATTAGAAGAAGCTTTACAGCCATCTACATTTTATTATTGGCGAGTAAAAGCTCATGACGAAAATGGTTACGATAGCTATTGGTCATACACATGGAAATTCCTAACAGAAGGTCCTTATCCAGCTGTTGAACTTATTGCTCCACAAAACAACAATGATTGTGTATCTATAATCCCAGTATTTTCTTGGGAAAGATTATTTGATTTTGAATCTTATGAAATTCAAATAGCACAGGATATTGATTTCAATAATATTATTATTTATAATTCTGACTTATCAAATAACTATTGGGAATTACCCATTGAAAATGCTTTAGAAAATAACACTACATACTATTGGAGAGTGCATAGTTATACAGAAGACAACTCTGGTGAATGGTCTGATATTTGGACATTTACAACTTCGTATATGGTTAATGAGTTTTCATATAATTTTATAAATGAAAATGAAGAATATACTGAATTAACAGATGGTATTCAAACAGGTATATATGGAGATAATGTAGCAAATAATTTTGAATTACCATTTCCATTTTTATATGGAAACCAAATATTCGATAGCATTAGAATATGCTCAAATGGTTGGATAAAGTTTGGAACCGATACAAGTACAACAAGTTTCAATGAAATCGAATCGCTTACTAATATTCAACTATTAGCTCCTCTTTGGGATGATTTAAAAATTGAACAGGGAGTAAGTAGTATTACAATTAAAACAGAAGGTGAAGCACCAATGCGGTCATTTATTATTCAATATAAAAATGTAATGCCTGTTTATGGAAATGATACTGTAAATTTCCAAGTTGTATTATATGAAAATAATGGAAATATCGCATTCAAATATGGTAATACTGATTTTAGTTCTTTAGAATACTGGTGGGAAGCTTCAATTGGTATTAATGGTTCTGTTGGTGGTATTTTAGATTTTATAAACGTATTAGGTATTGATGACGAAAATACTTATGTCTCTTCTTATGAATATAATAATTGGTTAGACTACTCACAAATTGAGTATTTAGAAAATAAAAAAATCGTTTTTTCACCAATTAAATATTTTGTTTTATTAAATTCACCTGAAGATAATCAAAAAGAATTAGGACTTGAACCCACTTTATATTGGCACGAACTTGAAGGCTCGTCAGCTTACAATCTACAAGTCTCTACAGATAAGAATTTTTCTAATCTTATAATAGATTTATCTGGAATAAACAATACTTTTTATGAAGCTCAATTAAGTGATTTATTAGTGGAAAACACTACTTACTTTTGGAGAGTTCAAGCTATTGATAGTTTGGGTAATGCAAGCTTTTGGTCTCAAATATGGAACTTTACTACTTATTTTATTCCGTGGAATATTGTTTCTAACACAGGTAACTCTGCTACTTTAATTGTTCCATTTTCCGCCAATCCGATGATTGGCGATAGAGTTATGGAAAATGGAGATATGATTGGTCTCTTCTATCAAAACGATGAAAATGAATGGACTTGTGCCGGTTATGGTATTTGGAACGAAGAAAACCTTGGAATAACTGTTTGGGGTGATAACGATACTACTGAAATTAAAGATGGCTTCGCTATTGGAGAAACTTATACTTTTAAAGTTTGGGATGCTGTGCTGGAACAAGAATGGAATGCAACAGCTACTTATCAGACAGGTGATAATTATTACATTGTTAATGGTTTATCTATTCTTGCTTCTCTTATTGTTTATATTCCTGTTGAACAAAACATTCCTTTATCTTCCGGCTGGAACATCATTTCTTCTTACATTGTACCGG
>CAZCHH010000017.1:36614-55017 GCA_964498585.1 uncultured Hyphomicrobiales bacterium | reverse complement strand
AAACTACGATGTCATTGGTAACAACTAATGACGAAATATTCCTTTGTCCTTTCTCTTTAGATAAAACCAAGATGGATTCTGACATCCGCCAGAATGACAAACTACGATGTCATTGGTAACAACTAATGACTAAAATATTCCTTTGTCCTTTCTCATAAAGAAAACCAAGATGGATTCTGACATCCGTCAGAATGACACTGAATATTATGTCATCACCATTTAAATAAAGTGCTTCCTTTACTGGGGGCTCAGAATGACAGACAAACGTAAATATGTCATTCTGAACACATTCATAACTACAAAATTAATAAAATGTAAAAGAAAAATTGTTACATATTATTCATTTTCACCAATTATCCTATGCAAATGCGGACTAACACAATTTGGGCATAACTCTTTTTTTTCTACTTTGAAATTTGTATTCCCAAAGATTTTACATCTAAAACAAATAAAATTTTCATCATCAGTTTCGTATTCAATGTCTCCACCACTGATTTTCAATGTTTTTACATTAATCAAAAAATCAGCAATTTTTTTATGAGCAGAATTGATAATATTGCCAAAAGTCTGACGGGAAACCTCCATTTTTTCAGCAGCTTTCCCCTGGTATAATCCTTCGTAGTCAGCTAAACGAATTGCCTCAAATTCATCTAAAGTTAGTTCTACTGTGTCATTTGTATTGAGTATTCCAACTGGTTGAAAACAGAATGCTCCCGGATTGGAAAATACTTTTCTTGATTTATTTGGCCTTGGCATATCGTTTTATTCTTTTATTCTATTTCCAAAAGTTGTTTCAATGGTCTAATTGGTTTCTTTGTACTTTTATCAATGCAAGCGACAGTAATTTCGCTTTCATTGATTAATTCGTCAACATTATTAAAGATTTCATGGTGAAAAACAAATTTAGCTCCGTCAATTTTCAATTCAGTGCAAATTTTAAGCTCATCATCATAATATGCTGGCTTTAAATAATCAACTTTAGCATTGATTACTGGCATATAAACACCATTTTTTTCGACATCTTTATAGCAAATACCATTTTTTCTGAAATGTTCCCAACGGGCTAATTCATAATAAACAAGATACTGCGAATGATGAACATACTCCATTTTGTCAGTGTGGCTGTATTCCACTCTAACATTTACAATAGATTTATTCGATTCCATAAACATTTAATCTTTCTCAAAAGTATATAAAATTAAATGTGTTAATGGATATTCATAAATATTTGAATAACCGGTGTTTTTTGCGAGTTCAGTAACGAAAGCTGGTCTTAATCTATGTTCGATTGGTGGACCAAAATCTTCAACTTTATATTTCCATTCGAGTATAAATGTATATTTTTTAGATACTTTAAATGCTTCAGACATTGCTTTTTCGAAATCAGCAACTTCGTGAAAAACTAATCCAAAAAATGATGCATCAAACGATGAGTTTTTATATGGTAGTTCTTCTGCATATCCAACTTTAAATTCAGATTTGGGTAAATATTGCTTAGCAATTTCGATTAATTCAGCATTTAAATCAACACCAGAAACAATAATTCCCTTTTTATAAAATGCTTCTGCAAAAAGTCCGCTGCCGGTGCCGATGTCTAATAATGTTTTTAGTGGTTTTTCAGTAAGACAAAATTCAACTACTTTGTCAATCTCAAGACGTTCTATCCTTTCCAGTCTTCTTAATCTATCAGCTCCACCGCTATATATTCTATCATTCATTAACTAAAAATTTCATTTTTAAAACTTATTTTCAATTATTGGCATAAGCCAATTACAAAATTACAAAAATTATTGGCATAAGCCAAAAATAAATATAAAAAAAATGGAATTTTAGAATTGTAGTTACCAATGACATCTTTACTTTTGACTACCCCAACTTTACGAAAGTAAGGAAACTTTCGCAATGTAGAATAGCAAAAAACTTTCGCACATGTTTACCATATTTAAGAAAGTTACAATCTAATGCAATAATTCGTTAAAATACTTATTTCTTATGTCATTGGCAATCCCACGATAAAACAAATGCTTCATTTAAATGGAGATGATATTACTTTGCACTGTCATTCTGACGGATGTCAGAATCCATCTTATTATTATTCAACGCTATTCAATTTTAGCTATTTCAATGAAGCATTTGGGCTTGCCCAAATGTATCGTGAGCAAGCTCACTTGCTTTCCCAAGATGGATTCTGGCATACGCCAGAATGACAAACTACGATGTCATTCTGAGCGTAGCGAAGAATCCAGAATATTTCTTTTAAACCAATGTTCTCTGGATTATTCGCTCATCTCAGAATGACAGACAAACTACGATGTCATTCTGAAACGAAGTGAGGAATCTCACAAATCCTTGTTAAAAAAACATTTAAGATTACTCACTTAGTTTGGGCATTACATTATGATTTTACACTACTTGATGTAGATTTGGTATAAGTCAAATTTTGTGAATAAAGATGAACTTTTTTAGAAACAGTCTAGGGCCATTTAAAAATACTAAACCTTTTTCTATATTAATAATTTATTAAAAAACAAATAAAAAAGCTCTGAATATTCTATTGTTTGTTTATATCAGAAAACAGAATAGACTCTAACTTTACTTCAGTATTTTTCCCAGTCTCAATTATTACATATTCAGTGGCAACAGAATTAATTTTTTTATTGAAAATAGTATCACAACCTAATATTATTTTAAAATCATTTCCATAATTTTCGAATACAATCCACTCCTTTTGATTAGTATCAATTTGTTTTGAAAAATTATTATATAATGAAGTAGTATCTTTCCAAACAGATAATTCATTAGTATAATATCTAAAAGAAATTCTATGATGAATATCGAACCAATTAGAAACAGTGTGTAAATTGAAAGTAAGTCCATTGCCCTTAATTAATTCAACAAGAAACTGAGCTCTTAATTGAGTAATGTTGCTTACCTGCATAGCAATGACTGCGTTTTCTTTTAATAATATTGAATTATCATTCAATTGCTCAAATGAATCTAAATCAGACATTATTAAACCATTAATTTGTCTGATTTTTGAATTTACATCGTGTTTGTTCTTATGCAAAGTAAATGAATCCGGGGAGCAACCACTAATGAAAATTATCAACAACAATAATAATATCTGGAAACATTTCATAACTTGTTCAATATTATTTTTTAAAATATCTTAATTGTTCAGGGAAGAAAATATTGTCTAAGAAACTTATACCAATTCCCAAATAATATCTTGAAAACTCATTTTTAATTGTGAATTCATTAAATGCTTTTTTGTCAAATACAATATCGGTATTGCCATTAACATAACCCAAATGAATACTTGTGTTAATTGTATTATTGATTCTTAAATTTAATTTAGCACCGATGTTTACAAAAGAAGAAGGGAAGTAATTAAATTCGAAAAATGGTTCAACAGATAATTCATCTGGTATTAAAGTATGCCAGTATCCAACACGGACAGGCAAAATTCCGACTCCCCACTGGTTCTTTCCCAAGACAATAAAATTGAAAAGAGAAGTGCCTGCAAAGAATCCATTGTTTAGTACAGGGATTGCTACATCTGCATTAAGTAATTTAACAAGAAAACCACTTAAAAAAGATTTCTCACCAGAAGTAGTTAAAAAGGAACTATCAGTTCCAGTTGAAATTAAAGCTGCTTGAATTAAACCTATATCCCAGGAAGAATGTTCATGGTCTTTCCATTCAATTTCTGTTTCTTTTACTCTGTTATGAAAATCTAAAAAAGAAATACCAAATCCAAAATATGGGAAAATAGAAGTGTTCGATTCGTTTTTATTATTGCTCCATCTGATTAGGGGAGAAGACGACATATTAGTTCCGGCAGCTAAACCTAAATAAGCGCGCAAATTTAAACCACCTATTGAGCCAACGTCAATCGAAGCAGAAATATTTACATATTGAGATGGATAATAACCTATACCAAATGAAGGAGTAAAAGTTATATATGGAATATCTTCTCTTAAAAAATATCTTTTTCTTATATATAAAGGAAAGAAACTTGCTAAAGTCTTTTCAAGACGTGCATCAGGAACTATGACTTCAAGAGCAGACGTTCCATAAGTCCAATCTTTAGCATCTCTAAACCACCTAAGACGCTGTTCGTAAATACCAAAACGATATAAACCACCCTTAAATATGGCGTTTGAATCACCTTTGTAATTATCTCTTATATAGTTCAAATCAGGGAAAATGCCGAATAAACCATTACCGAGAGCGTGGTCGCTTTTTCCTGAAAAAAAGAATCCGACACTTTCAAAAACTCCAAGCCGTATAAAATCAGGATAATATCTCTCTACTGTACTATCTTTTTGAGTTATCGTCCTTTGAGATTGAAATACTCTTGAAGATGGATATATTACGCCGTTATCCCTTGTACCGGGAGCATTTTTTTGTTCTTCCAATGTTGTAGTATCGCGATACGTTATTGTGTAAACATCTCGCTCTGTGCGTGTTACACTGCATGATGTAATTAATACAACAAAAAAGAAATATAGTAAATGTATTTTTTTCATAGATTATTATTTAGAATTTTTTTTAACAGTCTTTGATTTCAATACTCTCATTAAGTTAAGAATTTCAAACTCTGTATTAATAATGACTTGTGTGATTCTTAGTATCACTCAGTATGACATAATTATTACGAGGCATTATTTCTGTAGTTTAGCACTATACAAGTTATTTACTGTGCTATTTATTTAAAATCTATCTTTACCTTTTAATTTAACACATATTTATCTTAAACAAAATAGACTAAAAACTACCTAACAATAATCATTGTTTTAGTTTTAGCCGTATTTTCAACAATCAGTCGATATTCATAATTGCCAGATGGGAGATTCGAGACATTTATTGGAATTTTATTCATACCTTTTTCTCCTATTACTCCATTAAGTACATTCATAACCAAATTCCCGTTAATATCAAATATATCAAGCTTAACAGTCATTTGTCTTGGTAAATAAAATGGAATAGTAGTTACATTATCAGTAACAGGATTAGGATAATTTTGCTCTAAAACAACATTTTCTCCGTATTGTGTCGTATCATCTTCAACAGAACTAGCTTGCCCATCCCAGCCGGCAGCACGAGCGAGCAACCACCAAAATGCTTTACCTTTATTGTGGCAGTTTAAGCAATGAGAATGAGCGCAGCCATTGCAATCTTTGCATTTAGCAGGATTATTTGCACACCATTCTTCTGCCCAATTCCTAGTTTCTCCGTTTATATAATAGTTGCATCCATCATCAGCATTTTTGTTAAGATAATAATTACCATCTGGGTCAAAACTTTCAATATCAGCAAAGTCGAATAATATTTTTTTATTCTCAATACAATACTGTCTAATCATTTCATTTTTATTATGAAGTGTTCCATTTAAACCAGTTCCGTCTAAATGGCCAGTCATATAGATAAAAGTAACATTTGGAAATTCATTCTCAAGTGAATTCATTAGAAAAGTATATGTATGGATATCTTCTAATCTTGCATCAGAAACCTGTCCGCACCAAGACCACATTACCATATTAATTGTATTGCCTTCAGTATTAAGCAATTCTCTTGTTCTGTCTGCCCAACTTGACCTATCAGGATTACCCAAATCGCCACTTGGAGTGTAATCATATAATATTAAAGAATTTTCACCATTGTTAAATTGAAATGGACTGCCTTCATCTTCTGCTAACATTTCCATTCCAGTAACAATCTGACTGCCATGAGAGGTATGTCCATAAGATAATATAAAATTTTGCTTTGCCTGTTCTACCCAGTTGAGCGGGACTTTACTTATATCTATACAGTTATGGTCTATTATAATCGCATTATCTCTAGCACTAACAAAAGATAAATTAATTATTGCTATAAAAACAAATAATAAAATTTTTTTCATTTGAACTCCCAAAAATATACATATTGAAATTTAATATACCAAAAAAGCAAACAATATCAAAAACTTTTTTTTATTGTTATTTTTTTACCTAAATAATTCATCTGATTACTCGAAGTTTCTGATGAATTGAATCAGTAAAGATTTTAAATTATATTTACTCAGTTTTTTCGCTACTTGATTATATAATTTTGAGATTCTTTACTACATTCAAAAGAGAATATATTTATGTCAATCCTTAAATATGTTAAAAAAAGTTAAACGTTAAATCAACAATTAATGAAGGAAATATACCGAAAATGATAACGCTGGCTGTAGTAACAGCCAATGTGAATTTGGCAATTCCTACATTCGATTCCATTGGTTGATAAACCTGTTCTTTAAAATACATCTGGATGATTAAACCGATATAATAATACATTGATATTATTGAAGATATAACAGCAATAATAGTAAGCCATAAGAAATCTGCCTTTATTGCAGCGGCAAATAAATAATATTTACCGAAAAATCCTGCAAGTGGAGGTATGCCAGCTAAAGACAGCATAAAAACAGACATCAAAGCAGCTAAAATCGGATGAGATTTATACAAACCGGAATAATCGTCTAAACTCATTTTTTCATTACCGTTCCTTTCAAAAATGGAAACTATTACGAAAGCCCCAATTTGCATAAACATATAAGCAGTAATGTAGAACACAATTCCGGTAAAACCAAGCTCGTTGCTTGCAACAATACCCATAAGCAAATAGCCGGCATGGGCAACGGAAGAATAGGCAAGCATACGCTTAACGTTTTTTTGGACAAGTGCTGTGAAATTACCAATTAGCATTGTAGCCGCTGAAATAAAAGCAATTATCATCTGTGCTGTGCGTGATGTTTCGGCAATTTGTATGCTTTTTATGTCGAATTGGATTAGTTCTTTAGTAACAATTATAAAACCAATAATAGCAGCGGCTTTCCCTGCCGTTGCAAAAAATCCACTAATAACAGTTGGGGAGCCGCTATATACATCAGGCGCCCACTGGTGAAATGGAAATGCTGCTACTTTAAAAGACAAACCTACAATGATTAAACCTATTCCTAAAGTTAGATAAATTGGGATAGCTTCACCTTGCTGGATTAAAGTGCCAATGACTTTAATGTCTAAGGAACCTGTTGCACCATAAATCAATGCTATACCATAAAGAAGAAAGCCAGTTGCAAATGAACCCAACAGAAAGTATTTGAGTGATGCTTCAGCAGAAAAAATTGATTTCCTGAAAAAACCAGCAAGCACATAAAATGGAATTGACATTAGTTCAATACCTATGAAGAGTATAAGCAAATTTGAGGAGTGTGATATCAGCATCATTCCACAAATTGAGAACAAAATGAGCGAATAAAACTCGTTGTATTCATTATATTCCCGTTTTATAAATGGTTTTGCTGCTACTATTGTTAATAAGCCAGCAAGGCAAAAAACTATATCAAAGTAAGCAGAATAGCCACCAAAACTAATTTGATGTCTTGAAATTAAATCGCCTGATGCTACTTTTTCAATTGAATCAGTGGGTATAGTCATTGTATATGCTGCTGCTGCTATTGTTGCAAGCAAACCAAGAATGCTTAACCAAAAGTTAATGCTTTTGTTTTTCCAAACTGCATCAAAAATAACTGCAACTACTGAAAGAGCAGAAATCATTATTAAGGGCATGAGTAAATGATATTCTAATTCCATATTTATTTTTTAATTTTTTATTTTTTTTAAATTCAATATAATTAAATATTCTGAAAATTTTATGTTTTTTTTATTAATTCTAATTCCGTTGCTGAATCTATTCAAACGATGATGTAATTCATCTCATTAATTAAACAAGTTGATTATATTTGAAAAATTTAATTGCATTTTTGTTTAAAAAATTTTCAATTAATAAATCTCAAACAATTATTTATCTTGTATTATTCATAAATAAAAAAAATAATCAGTAGTGATTGATTATAAATGGTTTGCTTAATATTCTGTAAAAAAACTAAGTTTTTTCTCTAATTTTTATTAAATTCTAAAATTGATACTGAATAATTCATCCGATGACTTGGAAGTCATCGGATGAATTATTCAGGTTAAAATTCGTTAAAAGAATTTGTACTCACCTTGAATAGAGTTTTGTCTTCTTTCAACTCCGTAGGAGTTTCCGGTTTGTAGAAATTTTGATGAAAAAATAAAAAGCAACGTAGTTGCGACCTATATTTACTACAAACAGAACACTTCTACTGAGTTTTGCAATCTCAAAATACTTTTTCTACAAACAGGAAGCAACTACGTTACTTTTTCTTACACTTTGCGAAAGTTTCTTAACTTTCGTAAAGTTTGTTTGGTAAACATGAAGATGTCATTCCGAAACCCCTGATTATGCAAGTGCTTCATTATAATGGAGATGACATTGCTTTACCCTGTCATTCTGAAGCGCAGCGAAGAATCTCACAACTTCTTGTTACCTCAGACTTTGAGATTCTTCACTTCGTTTGTCAATGACATCTTCACCTTTTTCTTTCTGGCGAATGCCCAAATCCATCTTATAATTGTGTAGTTGCTATTCAATATTAAATATTACAAAGAAGCATTTGGGCTTGCCCAAATGAGACAAGTGAGCAAGCTCACTTGCTTTCCTAAGATGGATTCTGACATCCGTCAGAATGACACTTTTCGTTATGTCATCTCTATTTAAATAAAGCACTTGCTTTATCTGGGGGTTCGGAATGACAAGCAAGCGAAATACCAAATTACGAGGCAAAAGAAGTTCTGAATCTGTAATTACGAAAGAAACGAAGCTCTGAATTTTTAGTTCTTCTAAGATTAAAACAATTTTTAAATTCAATCGTATTAACTAATCAAAATATATTTTTTTTAAAAAGAATAAGTATTTTTCTTAATTTAGTATAAGAAGGAAAAAAATTTAAAAAAATTCTCTCTTTTAATCAAATATGTAAATAATTATATATGAAGAAATCTAAGTATTTTATTTTAGCAGGGATATTAATCATAGTAATAATCGCAGTATGGCAGCTCTTTTTTGTCAAAGCAACTGAGGATAATATCCTCATCAAACCAAGTTATGGTAAATTTATTCAAACAGTGAATTCAACCGGCGAACTTCAGGCAAAGAACTCCATTGAGATAATGGGTCCGTCTAACGCAAGAACTGTCAATATCTGGCAGATGAAAATTTCTCGCCTTGTTGACGAAGGAACTCAGGTAAAAGCCGGCGACTTCGTTGCTGAACTTGATAAAGCTGAAATAATGGGAAAAATTAAAGATGTTGAGCTCAATATCCAAAAACTTGAATCACAGTATTTGCAAACGCAGCTTGACAGCACTTTAACTTTGTCGGCTGCAAGAGATGAAATTGAAAATATGAAGTATTCTTTAGAGGAAAAAGTACTTTTAAAGGAACAATCCAAATATGAGCCACCTGCAACTATTCGTCAGGCAGAAATTGACTACGATAAAGTTGAAAGAGCTTATAAGCAGGCAATGAAAAATTATGAGACAAAAGTAAAGCAATCAAAAGCGAAAATTGCGGAAGTAGGTGCTGACTTATCTAAAGAAAGGCAAAAATTAACAAATTTAATGGATATTTTAAGAGAATTTTCTATTTTAGCCCCTGCTGATGGAATGGTAATTTACGCTAGAGAATGGAATGGCTCCAGAAGAATTGTCGGCTCTACCATCAGCCCCTGGGACCCCGTTGTTGCTACGTTGCCAGACCTTTCATCTATGCAGTCCATTACTTACATTAATGAAATTGACATCCAAAAAATTAAAACTAATCAAAAAACTGTCATTAAACTTGATGCTGCTCCTAATAAATTTTTAACTGGAACTGTTACAAGAGTTGCAAATATCGGTGAGCAAAGGAAAAATTCCGATTCAAAAGTATTCGAGGTAGTTATTCAAATCAACGAAAAAGATACTACTCTTTTGCCTTCGATGACAACAAGCAACGAAATAAATATTGCAACCGTTGATAGCACGCTATTTGTTCCTATAGAGTGCATACATACTGAAGATGTCAAAGGAAAAAAATTAAATTTTGTATATAAAAAAAATGGAAATGGAATTGTAAAGCAGCAAGTTGAACTCGGCATAATGAACGAAAATTCTGTAATAATTAAAAAAGGAATAACCCGTGAAGATATGATTTATATGAACACGCCTGATAAAACAGAAAATATTCAAGTATCTTATTTAATGAAATAATCAATGAGAATATTCATCTATAATTTTTTAATAGCCAGCGAAGCTATTCTTCAGAACAAATTAAGAGCGGTGCTTACTTCTCTCGGTATCATCTGCGGTGTTGCTTCGGTTATTGCTATGCTTGCTATTGGTAAGGGCGCCGAACAGGAAATACTTGAAAAAATGAAATTGCTCGGCACTAATAATATCATTATTAAACCACTTGATTTAACGAAAAAAAGCGAAGTTGCAGAAGAATCTAACGAACAAAAAAAAGAAGAGAAAAACAAATATACTCCCGGCTTAAATCTTGCTGATGCAAATAGCATAGAAGACCTTCCCAATGTTGATGCTGTTAGTCCAGAGACCGTTATTGAAACTCTTGCTTTAAGAGAAGGAACAAAATACAATATTAATTTAGTCGGAATACAGCCAGATTATTTCAAAACAAATAGCTTTAATATTAAAAGTGGAAGCAATTTTTTGGATAAAAATCTTGAATTTGCTGAGCCAGTTTGCATTGTTGGAGCTGGAGTCCGCACTAAACTCTTTCCAACTGATGACCCAATCGGAAAATTAATTAAATGCGGACATCTTTGGCTTAAAGTCATTGGCGTTCTGGAAGAAAAAAATATCTCCAAAGAAAACATACAAAACCTCGGTATTAGGAATTATAATTTTGAGGTTTACGCTCCCATTTCTACAGTCTTGCTCCGTTTCAAAAACAGGTCTTTAATCACAAAGAAAGACCTTGCTTCCAATCGAAGTTCCGATGAGGAAGATAATAATAAAGATATAAATTTAAATCAGTTAGATAGAATTGTTGTTACAGTAAACAAAAGTGAAAATGTAACTAAACTAAGCGATGTGATTGACAGAATGTTGCTAAGGCGCCATAACGAAGTGAAAGATTACGAAATAATTGTTCCCGAACTTCTGCTTCAGCAAGAGCAAAGAACTAAGCAGATTTTCAATTTTGTGCTGGGTGCTATTGCATCAATTTCGCTTATTGTTGGTGGCATTGGTATTATGAATATTATGCTTGCCTCGGTGCTTGAAAGAACAAAGGAAATTGGTGTCCGGCTTGCTGTTGGAGCAAAGCAGAAAGACATATTATTGCAATTTCTTAGTGAAGCTGTGGCAATTAGTTTGACAGGTGGTTTTATCGGAATTATTGCAGGTATAGCAGTGAGTTTAATAATTGAATCTTCTACTGACATTAAAACAATTGTTTCTCCAATCTCAGTGCTAATCTCTTTCTTTGTTTCTATTAGCGTTGGACTTATTTTTGGAATTATGCCGGCAAACCGCGCCTCAAAACAACATCCTATTGATTTACTTAGGTATGAATAAATCACTACAATAACCCTCTTCCAAATTATTAAAAGAAGTGCCAACTTTCAAAGTGTGGCACTTCTATCTAAATATAATGCAAACAACTTGCTTTTCGTTTGACTGGAATATTATCTCACAGCTTCCCATATTTTAGAAATAGATTTTCCATGAAAAATAACTGAAAGAGAATTAAGCGACCAGGAAAAAAGAATAGGCAAATATCCAAATTTCCTGTATCTTCTTAATGATTCATAAACAACTAATTCATTAGAATACTTAATTGGATATTTTTTTGAAATTCTGCGGTATAAATCGAAATCTTCGCCGGCGACTATATCAGAATTGTATCCATCAATATCTTTAAACACTTTAGATTTCACAATTTGACATTCACCTCTTCCCATGCCAATTTTCATAGAATTAAGCAGGAATACGTAGCAGTTATGAAAAGAAAAGAACAATTTGTCTTTAAAAGTAATTTCATCTGGAGCAGCATAAACTTTACAGGCAATAGCAGCAGCATCACGAAAGCCATTTCTATTCATCGCCCAGTTGTTAATAACCTGAAAAAAGCGTTCGGGGTCTTTGGGTTTTGTATCAGCATTAATAAAGACGAGTATATCGCCACTTGCAACTCTTGCGCCATTATTCCTGCCTCCGGCAATAGTCTGACGCTTTTTATCAGTATGGATTACAATTTTGTCAGCGTATTTTTTGGCAATATCAACAGTTTTATCAGTGCTTCCGCCATCGCTTACAATCAATTCAAAATTATATTTCTTTTTTAAGGCATTTGTATAGCAGCAGAGTGAATCTGCTATAATTTTTTCTTCCTGAAGCGCAGGAACAATCACACTAATAAATGGTTTCGATAAATTAATATTTTGTTCGATTTCTAAGCATTGGATATATTTTTCTTCAATGCTATTTGCAGTGCGTTCTTCAGTAATGTCTTCTCTTAAAGTTTTCATTTAAAATTTAATTTTTAAAATCTAATATTATTCAAGTTAATAGAAAAAGGGTAAATTAAGTAAAATTTTGTAACATCTCCAAATTCGATAGCCGGAGAAGGTAGTTTAAAATTATTAAGTGTTTGCCTGAACCAATTCCAAAAGCCGGGTCCATCTGGCAATAGCTCAACTAAATTATAATCTAAAGAAATGATAAATTTTGGATTTCCCCAGACATCGTCATAAATCTGATTTGAGCGGGTTGGGTCGCATAATATATCTGGAGTACAGGGCGAGCAAAGATTTCTTGCAGCATATCCAAAGCTGATTTCAAGCCATGGCACCCAATATTTTTTAAATTTTTCCGGTAATAAATTATAAACATTAACAGAAAGCCAAAGAGTATGTGAGCTATAATCATCAATAAACATATCAGATGGCTTACGTTTCAATTCGCCATGCCAGTTTGCAGGTATATATGTGAATTTTGGTGTGAAGTTCTGCATAAAAGGTACATAGATTTGAGAAAAATGGAAAGCAGCGCCTGCAATGTCCGCATAAAAATCACTTGGGCAAAATCCCCAGTTTGTGCCGAAACCATCAAGAATTTCTACATAAGTCGTATAGCCCAACCCAATACAAGAACCAATTATATTTGAAGTTTCATAGCTAAATCCGGATAGCATTAAACTTTCTGACATCAAATAAGCAGTAAAATAAGTTCCGAAAAAATGCCCTGCTTTATCAGCATAAAGAGCATAGCGGCCATCTTCGACGATATGGAAATCAGAGCGTTCTTTCCATATTGTATTGAGCTGTAAATAATGCTGAGCAATGAAAACACCAGTAACAGCACCTGCTGTTATCGCGAGTGGTATTGGTTTTATATTGGTTTCAGTTGGGGGATTATCGCCTAATATTGTATAATGTTTTGAACCTGCAAAGAATGTTTCTGTGTCTTTTGTTATTGTAGTATCTTCGCTTGCTTTCGATGAATAATTTAATATTATGCAAATAATTATAATATTTGTAATTAAATATTTATTAATTGTATTTTCTGGCATTATTTTTTCTGTTAAAATTATGTGTTTTTAATTTAAAAAACTATTTAATTACAAATTTAGTAATTAACTAACTAAAAACATAAAAAATTTATCAATTATAAAATGTTGGAAATTGGGAAACATATAAGGGAAGCAAGAGAAAAAAGAAAAATTTCTCAAAAAGATGCAAGTAGAGAAACTAATATTAATCTCTCGTATATACAAGCTATGGAGGAAGGAAGTACAACATTTTTGCCTAGAGTTTATATAAAAAATTATTATAAGATGTATGCCACGTATCTTAAAATTGATATAAATGATAGTGATTTAATGATTGAAGATACTAAAGAAAATGTAAAAGTAATTGATGATGACCTTCAAAAGCAAATTTCTCAAATAAAAAAAACAGCAGAAGTAAAAAAAAATAATCAATTCTTATCTTTTATAAATGATAGATATAAATTAATTAATCGAACAAATTTGATTAATACTGTTATTTTTATTTCAATTATTTTAGTAATAATAGTTGTTTTTTATTTTACACTTTTTTACGATAGCACAGATAAAAAGTCTATATCAACTCAAGATTTACAACAAGTAACAAACGAGAGAGCAAATCATTTGGATACAAATTCCGGTTTGATTTATACTCAAACAGGATTGATTAAATTGGAGGCACGTGCTTCCGATAGCGTCTGGATTAAAATCAATATTGACGATAAAAGAAACGAAGAAGTAATTTTATTAACAAATACTGCTCGCTCTTGGGCTGCAGAGAATTACTTTGTAATCTCTTTAAGCCGTGCTGGTGCAGTAGAATTATGGCGAGATGGATTGTTACTTCCACCTTTAGGAGGCCCCTATTCCAAAATTAATGAATTGAAAATTACAAAAGACAGTATAATAAAAAAAGCGTATATTTCTGATTCTGCCCGAAATGCGATTAGACACTCAAATATGCTTAAACAAAAGCAGGAAACTGCACCTATGTTTTTAACTCCTTCAAATATCCATAGACCAAGCTTTTTTCAAGACAAGAAAAAAGATTCAGTAAGATAGTTTGTTATTTCATTTTTCCTAAGTTCATCTCTTAATCGCCGTAAAGTAAACCATCAGATTTATACAATTTGTTTTTACTTTGTATTTTAATCTTAAAAAAATTGACTTATTTGCATATATTTGCAATTAAATATTTTGATTTTTAAAATTAAAATTATTAAAAATATGGAATTTCTTTATATTATGCTTATTAGCTATTTGCTTGGTTCGATACCATTTGCTTTTATTTTTGTAAAATTTACTGTGAAAAAGGATATTAGATATGAAGGTACTGGAAATATTGGAGCAATGAACAGCTATGATGTAACGGGGAAAAAATGGATTGGTTTTAGCGTTACAATATGCGATAGTCTGAAAGGAATTTTAGCTGTATTATTGGCTATGATTATAGCTGGAGATTATCCAATATCATATACTTTTGCTGCTTTCTTTGTCGTTTTGGGGCATAACTACAATATTTTTCTTAAGTTTAAAGGAGGAAGAGGATTAGCCACAGCTCTTGGTTGCTTTTTACTGCTTAATCTGTTTTTTCCAGTAATCTGGGGACTTTTATGGCTTTTAGCTTTTTATTTAATTAAAAAGAATGTTCATATTGCTAATTCCTTTGCTACTTTTATTATGCCACTTTTTGTTTTTATTATTCCTTATTCTTTTTTAAAAAACTTTACATTTTTTTTATATTTACCCGAAACTCATTTAAAAATAACAGTGGTCTTAGTATGCTTTTTAATAATTGCCCGTCACTTAAAGATATTATCAAAACCACAATTAAAAGTTGAAAAGAAATAAATGAACCTTGAAAATAAAAAATTAAACATTCTTTTCCTTACAGCAAGATTTCCATATCCTTTAGTTGGTGGCGACAGAGTTAAACCGCATTATACACTGAAATACTTAAGCAAATTTCATAATGTTACTCTTGTTAGCTTTCATCAAGGTAAAGATATACCAGATGAACACAGAAAAGTAATTGAAAATATGGGTATTGATGTTGATATTATCAAACTGAATCCTTTAAAAGCTGCTGCTAACATTGTTTTCAAGCATCCTTTTTCTATACCTCTTGAAATAGCTTATTATAATCAACCTGAATTTAAAAACAAAGTAGAAGAACTATTTAATAAAAAAAATTTCGATTTGTGCTTTGCTTTCTTTATGAGGACAGCTGAATATATAAAAAACAAAAAAATTCCAAAAGTATTGATTGCTGAGGATTGTCGAGTCCTGTATCAAAAACGTTCCTATCAGGAAAGCAAAAACTTACTTCAAAAAGCTGTTCGCTATTGGGAATATATAATGCTTAAAAAATATGAAAAAAATATTGTTAATTACTTTGATTTTAATACATTTGTTACAGAAAATGACATCGCTTCAATGAAAGAACAAAACGACAAAGCGAATTATTTTCTGCTGACCAATGGAACGGAAATAAACTATTTTACTCCAAGTAATTTAGATTTTTCTAAAAGGACTGGGATATTATTTTCAGGTAAATTAGATATCTGGGCAAACGAAATTATGCTCGATAGAATAATTAACAAGATTTTTCCTTTAATAAAAATCGAAATTCCTAATGCAATGCTTAATATAGTTGGTGCAAATCCCAAGCCAAATTTAAAAAAACTTACTTTAGCTAATGTAAATTTAAATTTTAATGTTCCTGATATGTTACCATACTTGCAGCAAGCAAGAGTCTTTTTACACCCACATACTGGAGCAACAGGCATTCAAAATAAAATATTAGAAGCTATGTCCTGCGGATGCCCGGTTGTTACTACCCCGACTGGTATTCAGGGTATTAATGCAACTCATAATATTCAATGTTTAATTGGTAGAACTAACGAAGAATTAGCTAAACATACAATTGAGTTATTAAAAAATGACGAGTTAGCTAATGAAATTAGTAAAAACGCTAGAAAATTAATTGTTAATTCTAATTCCTGGGAAACTGTCAATAAGCAACTTGACGAATTATTGAAGATGATTCCTATTAATTCAATTTAACTTGTTATTTTAAATTCCTGATAAAGTAGGTGCTTCATATAAAAAGAGATGACATAATTTTCGAGTTGTCATTCTGACGGATGTCAGAATCTATCTTATTACTGTATAATCGCTATTCAATTTTAGCTATTTCATTGAAGCATTTGGGCTTGCCCAAATGTTTCGAGAGCAAGTTCACTTGCTTTCCCAAGATGGATTCGGTATACGCCAGAATGATACGAAAAGATGTCATTGGTAAAATAGTGCATAAGCTTAACTTGTTTAAAATCTTGAAATAGAAATGCTTAATGTGTGTAAATAACATAAAATTCTTTTAAAAAACTACTAAAAATGAACTTAAACATAAGATTAGCAAGAATTGAAGAATTTGAAACAGCACTTGAATTGCTGAGAAATGCTGCATTATGGCTCAAAAGTAAACATATTGACCATTGGCAGAACTGGATTAATCCAAGTGAAATTTATATAAATTGGATAAAGGAAGGTTTTGAACTTGAGCAGTTCTATTTTATACTAAACAATGAAACTATAATTGGTATGTTTAGGTTACTATGGGAAGATGAACTTTTTTGGGGAAAGCAGGAAAACAATGCCGGTTATATTCATTCTTTCACTATTGACAGGAAATATTATGGATTAGGCATTGGAACAAAAGTTTTAAATATGGTTGAAAACATTTGCAGAGAAAATAATAAAAAATATTTGAGATTAGATTGTGGTGCAAGGAATAATGGACTTTCTAAGTATTATGAAGATTATGGTTTTAAACAATTAGGAATAATTGAAGTGTATAATGAACAATTACAACTTTATGAAAAGGAGTTAGTTTAGTAAAATATAGATAGTCAATATATGAACGAATTTGATTTATACGAAATTTTATCAGAATTTAGGGAACCTCTGATAGAGAAAATGATTGAATCTTTAGATATCAAGCCAGATTCAAGGGGTATTGATTTAGGTTGCGGAATTGGATATATTACAAATCTGCTATCTAAGAAATTAGGGATAAACAATGAATTAGTGGGCTTAGATTATTCAAAAAAATTTATTGAATATGCAAAAAAGAATACAGAAAATGAAAACATAAGATTTGTTCAAGGCGACATTAGAAATTTAGAGTTCGGTTCCAACACTTTCGATTGGGCTTGGAGTATGGACACATTATGGGTGGGTCCCAAAGAATATGGTTGTCCAGATGAAGAACCAAAGAAAATGATGAGTGAACTTCATAGAATATTGAAGCCGGGAGGAAAGTTGATTTTTGCTTTTTGGTCAGCACATAAATTTTTGCCCGGTTTCCCTTTGCTTGAAGCAAGATTGAATGCAACAAAAGCAGCAAACCTTCCAAATACTGACAGTATGGATACGAATAATCATATCTTTTTAGCAACAAAATGGCTGTGTGATGCTGGATTTAAAAGCAATAAAGTGAAGTCATTTATAGCTGATGTTTCTGCTCCTTTGAATATAAATGAAAAATACGCATTGTTTTCACTATTTCAGATGCTTTGGGCAAATTCCGAAAAAGAAATTTCTAAAGAAGAATGGGAAAAATACATTGATTTATGCTCTCCGAAATCTTCAAAATTTATACTTAATAATCAAGATTACTATGGCTTTTACGTCTATACCTTGTTTCAGGGAATAAAAGAGTAACTATTTTCTATAACAAATACCTATACTATCCAATAAAATAAAGTGTTATAGAAATTTACTATATATTGAATAATATAAATATTTAATTAAACTTAATTTTTGCTGTTAATTATTCGTTATTATTTCTTCCAATTCAATTTGTTTTATTTATAAACAAACATAATTTTCTTTCAAAATCCTGGAAAAAGTGTTAATTTTGCATAATGGAGAGGTGCGAGAGTGGTTGAATCGG
>CAZCHH010000017.1:0-36604 GCA_964498585.1 uncultured Hyphomicrobiales bacterium | reverse complement strand
TTATTGAGACTATAGCTCAGCTGGATAGAGCGTCAGATTGCGGATCTGAAGGCCGGTGGTTCGAACCCACTTAGTCTCGGAAAGGCTTAATGCCCGGTTTTATTGATTTCTGGAGAGATGCGAGAGTGGTTGAATCGGGCGGTCTCGAAAACCGTTGAAGGAGCAATCTTTCCGAGGGTTCGAATCCCTCCCTCTCCGCGGTTACAGAAAGCAGAAAGCAGAAAGCAGAAAAAAGAAGTAAGTAGAATAAGAAGAAAAAAAATAGAATAATAATAAGAAAAAAAGAAAAAAAAAATGAATAACAAAATTGATTTTATAAAGAAGTAATAATGAACAGAAAAAAGTACTAATTTTAAGTACTAAGAAAATTGATTCAACAAAAAAAATAACGAATTTGGTAATTAAATACATAGTCAAGTAAACAAATTAGGAGAATGCTTTGGAATATAAAAAAAAAGATAATTTATCTGAAAAATCAATTTTGTTTTCCAAAGATATTGTTTTATTATACAGAGATTTAGATAAAAAAGGATTAGAAAAGGAATTATCAAAACAGTTCTTAAGAAGTGGCACCTCTGTTGGTGCAAATGTAGCTGAAGCAAAAGGTTCTATATCAGAGGCAGATTATTATTCGAAGATGCATATTGCTTACAAAGAACTTTTAGAAACGAAATATTGGATAAATCTACTTCTTGCTACTAAGGATATAAAAAAAGAAGAAGCCGAAAATATTTTTAATGAAATAGAAGAATTAGCTAAAATTCTATATACTATCATTAGAAATATAAAAGCAAAGAAGAGAAATTGATAATTGAAAATTGATAATTGATAATTGGTAATTGATAATTGATAATATTTACTATTTCTAAAAACTGATAGTAAATCTTAAATTATTATCTTGTCTTATCGCTTGTCACTAATCACTTATAACTAATCACTTAGCACTTAAAATTTATCTCTTATCACTTAACTTTCTTCTTCTTTCTTTACTTATTACTTATTTCTGATTTCTTATTTCTGACTTCTGTAACCGCCCGGATGGCGAAATAGGCAGACGCGCTACATTCAGGATGTAGTCCTCGAAAGGGGATGCAGGTTCAAGTCCTGTTCCGGGCACATAATTGAAATTTAAAGAGTTATGAAGTTTCAATATTTCAATAAAACTCCCCTAAAGTAAATAAATACTGACAAAATACTGACATTTATAAATATCATTTCAAAGAATATTCTTCTGAAATGAAAATATACCTTTTTATCTTTTACATTTCCTATTTTCGCCTACCATTCAAAAATACAACTAAGATTAGTTATGTATAACTATAATTAATTCTTTTTTATTTTTTTTGTATTTATCATTATCTTCAATATTCACTATTATTTAAATTTATTTAAAATAACAATCTTACAATTAATTACTATTTTTTCAGAACTCCATCCATTTCTTAAAACTCATATTAAAATAATGTTGAGATATAGCATTGTTAAATTAATATGCATATAATGCAACAGCTTTAAATATAAAATAATATCTTTTTAAGAAAAATGCGAAGTTACTCTATACAAAGCTAATACCCTAAATACTTTTTTTGATTTTGGATAAAAAAGATGCTCTTATATTATGATATTTATAAAATGTTTTATCAATAAATTAAAAAAATAAAAAAAAAATTGCTTATTAAATTACCTCACCAAAAAAAAACAAAAAAAACTTTCCTTTCTAAAAAAAAATTTAAAACAATTTTAAAACAACATTATAAAAAGAAGATAAGTAATTAAAAATTGATAATAATTATTTGAAAATCAATCATAATTAATTATTACTAATTATTTTTTGATATTATCTGAAATTATTATAATCTTTATAAAATTTCAGATGCAAAATTTTCAATTTAAATAATATGGAAAATTTCAAAATAATAAATTTTTTTTTAAAATTAATGGAGGTAATATGAATTACCAATTAGATTCAACGATTGAATTATTACAAATATTAACTAAGATGCTTACAGATGAATCTTCAAAAGAGAAAGAATGTAATAGCTCCTTTAGTTCAAAAAAACCAAATGATATGCTTACTGTGAAAGAAGCGGCAAGTTATCTTGATTTAAGACCTTCAACAATTTATTCTTATGTATCAAAGGGTTTGTTAAGCTCATATAAACCAAATGGCGGTAAGATATATTTTTTAATTGGAGATTTACAACAATTTATACTTAACAAGAAAAATTATAAAAAATCGAAAGATATCCTAGAATCAGAAATCATAAGTCGTTCTTATTTTTAGTCATTATTATTAATAAATTATTGTGAAGTTAATATTTATGGCTATTTGTTAAAAAAACAAATAGCCATAACAGTGCAGGAGATTATTTATTTCTCAAGTAAAAATATATTAAAAAATTTTTTATAAATATTAAAAGGAAAAAAAAGTGAAAAATATTATTCTAACAGAATTAGAAAATAATGCTATTGATACAATAGTAATATTTAACGAAAAATTTTCAAAATATGAATATTATCTAATAAAAGATTTATTTAATGATTGTCTTGATTCTCGAATTGAATCATATTTAAAAATCATTTTATTAGATATTTTGAAAATTCAAATTTTGAATAATAAGCTAGATGAATTAGAAAATGAAAATAATTCATTAATAATTAGATTTGATAAGATATTATACTGTAATTATATTATTAAAAATATTAGCCAGAACAAATATAATAATCATATACTTTGTAACTACAATCATCTAGCTGAATGCTTAAAAGATTATAATCATCAAAAAGATTATAAGAACTTAATTCTAATGCTTTTTAACAGAGAAGAGTATGATAGAACTATTAATAATATAGAAATAGTGAATGAATTATCAATAATTAATAAATATCAAGATTCAGAGTATAATCAATTAATTGAAGCAGAAATGAAAAAAAAGAGAAAGAAAGAAGCAAAGGAAGCTTATAAATATAAGAATTGTAAGCCATTGTTCTGACAAATATGCATTAATAGTTTATATTAAACTACTTCGCGCTAACAAGCGAAGTAGTATTTTTATTAATTAATAAATTTTTTTCTACAAATTGAATAAGTAAAATATATGAAAATTACTGATGAAATCAATAAATATTACAATCAATGGAAAACATCCAGCGATTATTTTAAAAGAAACAGTGCTTATAACAGATTATATATGAAATTAAAAAAATTGACATTGGCAAAAATTAGATTACATTATAATAAAATTTATAATTATGCTGAAGATATATTCCATGATATTATGCTAAAAGTTGTTAAATATGATGTTAACGATAAAATTAAAAATATTGATTTTTTTTATGGTTGGTTTATCTATGTCCAGGAAACAATGATATTAGATTTTATTAAATATAAATACAGGGAAAAAAGAAAGATAATTATTTATAAAGATGACATTGATAATTTATCTCATCATATAGCAATAAATGAGTATTATCAACTTGAAAATACAGATTATTGTCATGAATTGATAAGTCAATTTGAAATAATTGAACCTACAAATACAGAATTATTAAAAGAATTTTATATTTATGGGTATTCTTATAATGAAATTGCAGATAAAAATAATGTTACTACAGAAAGTATTAGAGGTAAAATGAAGCGAGCAAAGAAAAAAATAAATTCAATTTACTATGACACTATTTTATTTTGATGTCGTCTTACCATTTAGTTTTACTTTAATTCTTTAGTTTCGTTTGAATTCTTTAGTTTCACTAAAGTTCTAAAGTTTCACTTTAATTCTTTAGTTACACTTGAATATTCTGAATTTTATATAAATTTTAATAACAAAATTATTAAAAGTGTAATAATTTATATAGTTTGTCTAAGCTATCTGAACTTTATTTGAGTTGCTCTTTTCTTTTTTTTGTTTTTTTTTCTTTTCCTTTTTGCAGAATGATTTAAAAATTCATTTTAAATCCAGTAAAGGTAGATTTAACTTTTATAATTTATTTTTAGCGTATATACTTTTTTTTCTTTATTCCATCAAGAACCAATTAACCAGTACCAAGTACCTTAAAGATTAAATCCATTGAACCTCTTTATAAATGAATTTAAAATTTACACTTAAAATAAAAAAAAATATTCCTTAAAATACTCCTTAGATTGAAACTTAAAACGAGTGTAACGAGTTTTAAGTTCAATCTATTATTACAAAAACGTAAGTTTTTGTAATGTATAGCTAAGATAAACATTCTTGAAGTGCAAATCCTATTAGCTAATTATTCTATTTTTTAACCAATAACTAAATATTACTTTTAAATTTTATTTGTAGCTTAGATACTTTTTGAAACTTTAATCTATCAAGAGCCACTTAACCTGAACCAAATAGCTTATAGAATAAGCCCCATAAACTTCTTTGAAAAAAACCTGTACTAAGTTGCATAAAGATTAAGCCCCTTGAACTTCTTTGAAAAAAACCTATAATAAGTAGCTTATAGATTAGGCACCATGAACCTCTTTGAAAATTAGTTTAGAAATCAGCACCAAAAATTTAAAAATAAAATTCATAGATTGAAACTTAAAACGAGTGAAACGAGAGTTTTAAGTTTCAATCTATCATTACAAAAACGTAAGTTTTTGTAATGTAAAGCTAAGATAAACTTTTCTTGAAGCGCTAATCCTATTAGCTCATAATTCTATTTTTAACTAATACCTAAGCATTTTATAATTCATTTTTTTAGTGCATTTAGAATATATTAATTTTAAAATATAACTTAATGGGACTCCTGATTCTATTAGTTTATTAATCCCTACTTCAAAAAATTCTAATTGACTTTTAACTTTATTTCTACTTTCCTTTGGACTAATAAGTACTTTACCATTTGCTTTAACATAAGCTAATCCTTGCTATGTTCTAAATGAATTAAAATCTCTTTTAATTCTCAATCAATCAAAAATTCTTCTTTCACCAGTAGTATATTACCTTCTATATACAATAGGAATACCTGAATATTCTAGTTCAGATTGTCGATTTGAATCTTTCCAAGCATCGAAATTTAAATTTTCTAATGAGATTTTTATTTCCTTCAAAGCATTGAAATGAACTATTTCGTCTTCTACATATAAAAATGATGCTATAAAGCTGTCCGATTGTATACGATTATCTTCGCCCATACCAACTGATTTGAATGTATCAATTTTTTCTTTTTTTATTTTGTCAAACAGTTCATTTCGCATTAATTCAAAATCCTGATTATCATTGTTTTTTTTGCAAGTCAAAGCATCCATTATATATCCCTTAAGCAACTTGTTATATAGCTCGGCAAAACAGTTTTGATAAGAAATATATTCGACTCCAGCAAAATTATTATTAATGAATATTATCATTCCATTCTGATTTTCTTTCAAAGTAAAACTTTTAATGTATTCATCAATGTCTTCTTTTTTATAATCATATACATCACTCATCGCACCAGTTGGCGATTTAAATTTGTTATCTGTCGAAAGACGAGATACTCCCATCCAAACTTCACTCTGATTTGAACGATAACTTTTTCCTTCGCTTTTTTTTAATTCCTTTGTTACAGAAATATTTTTAGAAAATCTCATTGATGATGGCATAGTGCGTTTTGCACTATTAAAATATTTGCCATTGCGGTATTTCCAGCGGCCAGCTTCAACACAACTAACAGGTATTTTAGTGCTTGTTTTGACATCAAGTAAAATAGTAGCATTTATAACTCTGTTTTGCTTTGCGCCTATAAGTTCTTCACCATCAAGTAAAAGTACTTTTACATCTGAATCATTTGCTACAAAAAGCTCTGGCACTGAACCATCTTCATTTATTTCTTTAATAGAAATCTTATCATTCTCCAATGCTTTTTCAAGTGAGATATACTCAAGCTTGTTACCATTTTTGTAATAAAATGGCATAATAGTAAGGTTTTTGAAGTTTTGCACTTCACCAAACTGCAACTTATCTAATAGATTATTTAATTTGGAATTCATTTTGTCCCTCCGTTTTTAAAACAGTAATTTAATAAAAATTGTTAACCTTTAAAAATTTTAGTTAATTTTATTTTTTCTTTTGCATAATTGAATATTTAAAATATCGCTTCGTATCAGTAAGAAACTTACATTTCGCACTTCTTGTAGTCGATTTAATATAAAATTTACTATATTTCTAATATTAATCTGGAAATATATTGAATGAAGTAATCTTTTATTTACATAATTTATTCATTTGCAATAATTTTATTTTTTTTTAGCCAATGAAAGAGTCCCTGTTCTGTAATTTTATATCTCTTTGCTATGAATCTTTTTGTTGCACCATTTTTTAATAATGCAACTATCTCAAACTTATATTCATCTAATTTCGAGGTACCAGTTCCCAAAGGCCTACCAAGTTTAGCACCATTCTCTTTCTTTATTCTTAAAGCTTCCTTTGTTCTTGAACTTATGAGCTCTCGCTCGATTTCAGCAGCCATAGAAAATGCCATTGCAATTATTTTTGATTGAATAGTATTTTCTAAATTCCAATTACCTTTAACTGAATAAATATTTATTTTCTTTTCAGAAGCTATTGAAAGAATTTCCATACATTCAAGCATTGAGCGGCCTAACCGAGATAATTCAGAAACAATTAGATTGTCTCCTGCTAATAATTGATTTATTATTTCAAATATCTTTCTTTTTTTCCAACTTATTTTGCCAGATATACGTTCTTCAATAAATTCAACATTTCCTAATTTTTTTTCATTAGCAAGTTTTAAAATATCTACTTTATTTTTTTCTATATCTTGGTCAATAGTGGAAACTCTCAAATATGAAATTGTCTTCATAAATTACTCTAAAATGAATACTTAAAAAATTTAATTATTTTTTATATTTTGTTAAAAAATATTCAGTGTTTTTCAGTTAAGTTTCTATAAAATATAAATGTTCGTTTATTCTTTATATAAATTGTTTAATGCTCTGATGGTAAATACAAGACACCATTAGAGAACCACAATTCTATTTTTCTCAAAGGAAAATCTGTAAATTCAAATTCTTGAGTTTGAACCACATTATAATTTCCATCTTCTATTTGAAGCTTTGCAGATTTATCTTCATTAACAAAAAGCTTATATATCTGAAACTCTTCTGATTTTACTTTCTCATCAAATTGCCAGCTTGCTACTGCATCTATTAACCAGTAACATTGACAATTTTCAGCTAAATACTTAACTCCATCTGTATAGAGTATTCCGAAAAAACTTTTATAGTAACAACAAGAACCTATGAATTGCTTAAGTTCTGCTTGAATTTCATTAATTGATTTCATTTAAAATTCCTTGATTAATTAATGTCAGATATGTAAATGGCTACCATTTGGCAGCCATCTTTATATTTGATAAAATGTTTTTTTTGATTTTCGTTTCATTTTAAATATTTTTGTTATATTTTTCATTCACATTTACTCTATATTAAATGTTTTGAGAGTAATTCAATGTTTGATATGTCTTTTTTTAAAAAACTCTTATAATTCAATTTCTACGAAATATCTTTTTCTTGTTCAAAAAGATGTCTTTAATTTTTTCGACACCAGTTTCAGTGTAAAAGACCTTTCCTCTGTAATAACACCAGTCCGTATTCTGCAATAATTGTGGACACCAGTTGTAAATATACTCAGTCCTGCTTTTATTATTCTTTTGCTTTTGTTTCCGGCCAAGTCGTAGATAAGTCAATAGTTGCATTGTGCTGTTATCGTTTTTTTTGCCAAGAATATTCAATAATTCCTGCTGTGAAAATAATTCTATATCCAATTTTTGATTATTCATAGCTATATTAAATATTCAAGAAATATATCGCTTACAATTTTTCCGTCAAAAATTTCATCTAATTTTTCGTTTTGACTTTCTAACTCCATTTGCATTTCGTTTTGAAAGTCTAATGCTTTGTCATAATCGTAAAAAACATTAGTGCAGGGATAATAAAGTAAAGTATCATCTAACTTCACCCATTTTACTATATAATTCATCTTCTTATCTTTCTTTTAATTAAAAATTATTTTAAATTCAAGTGCTTAATCTTTTCAAAAACAAATCAAATTTTATCTTTAATTACTATATATGGTGCTACTCGATTTTATCAATCAGATAAACCAAAAAAATTAGGGCTGTCATTTCTGGCAGCCCTATTTATTTACGCTTTCTGATATTCTTTAGCTTCATGTTCAGATTTTTGAAGTTCAAGATTTAACGTGTTTATTGTTGCTTCGAGTTTTGGTATAGCAATATCTTTTTTTTCTGCGGTAACGTCAATATAATACTTATGTAATCTTGAAATTTGTTTTTCATATTTTAAAGTCCGATTTTTCAAATATTCCTTGTATAAATCGGTAAAATCACCTTTATTTCCAGTATTTTCCTGCTCTTCTTTTTCTGCAAGCAGTTTTTCAATTTGCTTTTGATAGTAGTCAATAAGTATATTTTTCCCTTCTAAGCAACCTGATTCACGATATTCAATAATTTTCGTAACTTTATCTTTTTCAAATTTTTCATTAATTGCTTTCAATTTCTCTTCATCTTCGATTTGCCATTTTTCGATTAATTTTTTGTTATTTTCTAATTTTCTTTCCAAAGATAAAATTTCTTGTTTCAAACGATAAATTTTATTAACTAACAGGTTTGGAACAAGTCCAGGTACCCCGTTTTTCTTCAGTTCGATTGATTTTGCAGATTCTTTCTGATTTTCAGTTTCTAAATCTGTTTTACTTCTTGATTCATCAGTTTCAGAAGCATCAAATTCGATTTCATCTTCAGAAATTTCGATTGTATTTTCGATAATTTCTTCTGAAGTTGCGTTTGCTGATTTTTGATTTTGTTTTTTCATTGAAAAATCTCTATAATTAATTGAAAATATTACATTTAGTTTTATTGAATTTGTCATTCAACTAAATGTAATATACTAATGATTAGAATAAGGAACAAGAAATATTTTTCGATAAGTAATTTATTTTATATATAGTTATGGTACGTATTATAAATAAAGATTATTATAATTGATTATAAAAATGAAAATGACAAATTAAACTTTATATAAAAAATTAAATTTAAGTTTTTATATAAGCATATAATATTTACTCTTATATGTAATGATTTTTTAGCTGATATTTATTTTCAGAGTTTCTGAAGTTCAGTATTTACTCAAATTATTATACAAACGTTGATACACCTTACCAAGCTGCACATGGGAAGGAGTTCAAATATTAATGTTAATACTATGAAAAAATAATCTAATAAAAGTAAATCAACATAAGAAATCAAATATTTGTTAAACTTGAATTAAGTTTTATTCTGTGATTTTATAATTAATTAATTAAATTTTAATCTTGAGTATTCTGAATAAATTTAACTATAAAAAAAAATTCAAAAAAATTTGTATATTATTTTTATTTTTATTAACTTGAAATTAAAATAAAATAAATTAAAATTTTTCTGAAAAAGGAGAAAATATTACATTTAAAATAGAATAGAACAATAATATAAATATTTTGTAAGCGTGGTCTTACTTGCGTTCTAAACAATGATTTGTGTGATTTTTTTGATTAAGATGATGAAAAATGAATTTTAAAAATAATAAAGTAGTATAGACACTACTGTCTTTCGGAAAAAAAATTAATACCAAAAAGAATAAAAGATTCTTTGCTTAATATAAATTGAAATTTATTTATTTTATTATAAAGGAAGAAAAATGAAAGATTTTTATGATCATTGGCCTGAAAGGATGAAGCTAGAATACCAGTTAACTTTCAGTAGATATTGGAAAGCTTATGAAAATGAAGATTATGAAATTGCTATTGACAATTTGAATAAATTAATAATATTGAAAAATTATGACCCAAGATTCTTTATTTGGAAAGCAAATATCTATTTAAAAATTGATAAATTAGACGATACTAATCAAAATTTAAAAGCTGCTTATAATAGATTTAAAGAAATTAAACAGAATATTGATGAATTAGATGAATATGATAAGAGTATTTTTGCTGAATATAAATTTGTTGAAGCAAAATATCATTTCGCGACTGGAAATCTCATAGATTCTATTATTTCAATCAGCGATTCGATTAGTTTAGAAAATCATATTGACTATAAACAAACAAAAATGAATATTAGAGATTCATTCCTTGATATTTTATTAGAAAATTTTAATGAAATAAATTATAACCTTAGGAAAGTTATATATATAGATGACGAAATACCGAATTATATACCAGCTAATATAATCCCATTTGAAATTAAAAAAGTTAGCAAATTAAAGTTTCCACCTTCACATCCTGTTTCTGGGCAGATATACGTTGGGCACCCTTTTAAAAATGATCTTTATTTTCCAATAGAAGATTATGAAAATTATTTATTTGAGTCGCAGGTAATGGAAACAAGCTATTTATTAAAATCATTAGGAGCTTCAAAAATAAAAACAGAGCATATAATTGGTTCTACAAGTAATTTAAATCAATCTGGAAATTTAGAATCTATTAATAATTCCAGCAAAACTATTGGAGGCGGAGCAGAAATATATAGTTACGGCGTTGAAGGAGCATACAAAACAAGTGATTATGAAAGAATTAATTCCGATTTTAATAGCAACACAAAAAGTTATACAGGGAAAAGAATAAATATTGATGGTGTATTTAAGCCAAAGAATAAGCCCTTTATTCCTCAGGATTTGATGTGGTTTGAACAAAATGAAATATTGCAGTCGCTTGCTAAACAACGCCTTGAAGGTGGTATTAAAAGCTATAACATCATATTATCAACAAGTGATATTGAACAATTATCTGAAAAGGAATTAATAAAAATTGATGAAGAAGCACAAAAAATCATTCAGGCAAATGCAAAAATTAAAATAGTTAATCTTGATTTTAATTATGACAAAAAAACTTCAGGTAGCAGTTCTTCAGAATCATTAATCAACAAAAAAAAGGCACAGCATACAGAACTAAGAATATATGTAGAATTCGCACCTTTAGAAGAATTGCTTAGTGATACAACAATCAACTCTAAAAATTCAAATAAATCAAAAACAAAAAAAGAACAAAGTAATTTGATGAATAAAGAAGAAATTGAATATATGGAGGTTGTTAAAGAATTAGTAGAAAGTGATAAAATTAATGATACTTCACGAAGAATACTTGAGCGAAGCAGAAGTAAACTCGGAATATCTGAAGTTCGTGCTTCTGAAATTGAAAATATTGTATTAAATCAAACTAATTATACTAAAGAAGAATTAGAATTTTTAGAAGAAATTAAGTTTTGTCTTGAAGATGATGGTGTTATATCTCAAGAAGAAAGCAAATTTCTTGAAAAATTAAAAAATAAACTAAATATAACAGATAAACGAGCAAAAGAATTAGAAAAATTGCTAATCGAATACCATACAACCAAAAAAATGGATAATTGGTTAAAAAGAAAAATAATTAACTTTTTTAAATAAATAATAAAAAAATAATTGTTAAAGTAAATTAAATTCTTGTAATCAAGTTAGCAGGTAAATTTATCTTACAACTTTTCCATACTAAAGTTGAATGGATGTATAATCAAAAATTTGAAGATTAAATAATTATTAAATTTCTATTTATTAACATAATGCGGAGTATTTATGAATAATACTATTGAAGAAAAAAGAGATATTGCTAATATGGTGTTATCTTCTGATATTAAAACACTTCTATCCCCTGAAATGGAAAAAACATTAAATAGATTTGATCAATCTGTTAGTAATGTACGTGAAACAATTAATGATTACAATAATGCGATGAACACAACTTTAGAAGTTGTAAATAACGTATCAACACTATTTAATTGTGCAATGGATACATATAAAACTGTAAAAGAAATTGATTTCTTAATGAAACAGATGGATGTTTCATTAGAGAAATATTTAATTGATTCAAATGTTAGCTTAGAAAAGTTTAGAACAAATGCACCAATTGTTGAAAAGCAACTTGATAATATTTCTAACAGAATAGATAAAATATTAGATAAAGCTTTAACGATTGATTCAAAAAATTGCGAAATGATTGACTTAGAATTAAGAACTAAATTAATTACACAAGTGAGAGATTGGTCTGACCATATAAGTTCTTTATTAATGCAATTAATGCGAATTTAGATATGGATATAGTACAAAAAAAGCAAGAGGAAATTAATGAATTATTAAAAGAAGCACTTGATATACAAGAAGAAGTAAAATCTATTGTTAATATAGTTCAACAAATATCTGAAAAATTTGAGATAATTGGTGATAACCTTACTAATTCATTTAAAACTGTAGGTACTATGGTTAATTCTAAGGCAGCAAAGGAAATTTCTGCTTATATGATTCAAAATTCAAAATATCAAAGTAATGCTATCATAACTAATGCAACAGTTGATATAGGCCTTGAAGCAGCTGGTACATTAATTAGCAGTTTTGGCGAGATGATAGGTTCAACTGTTTCTGGTATAGGTAACTGGTTTGCTGCTAGGAAAGAAAAAAAAGCTTTGGCTAAGCTTTTAGAGAAAAAACAAGAGTTAGCAAATGAAAAGCAAAATAAAATTAAATCTTTTGTACCAAAAATAATTAATAAAAAAAATAGAGTTATTGAATTACTAAAAATTGATGCTTCTGTTGTTATTAATTTTGAAGACAAGCAAAGGCATAGTTATATATATAAGAATTGTAAAGGATTATTTGAAAGTTATTTTATTTTTGAAAATACTGAATTAATCTGTTATTATTTGCTTGATGAGTTCAATGCTTGGTTAAGTGGTAAACATCAAAGTGACAATGTAATGCTTAAATCTTCTGATATATACTTAGGGTGCGTCAATAATCTTATAGAATTTAGCAATCTTCCTATGAATTCTAGCAAATATGTCTTACCTGAAGATATTTCAATAGGGGCAAATATGCTACTAACAGATATGCAAATTTCTGAATTTTCAAAAGAATTAGATGATGTAAATCTTTTATCTGCTAAATTAGCGAATACAAAGCTATTATCAACTTTTTTTCCCTTTTCAACAAAAGCTAAAAGATTCAAAAAATATTACAAACTTCATTTATCAAGTAGTGAACAAATAAAGGTTTATTTAAAAAGAAAGAAAATGTATATTTATTTTACAGTATCTTTGATAGTATTAATTATTAGCTTTTTATATTATTTTCTCTTTTTCATTTAATTAATATTTTTTTGGTAAATATCAGATGAACATGCTAAAGAATTGGAAAACACTTTAATCAAATAAAGCTATGCAAAAAATAATAAAAATTGTAAATGGTAAAATAAATATTGTAAATAATAAAGGTTTGGTGCTAAGTCCTGTTATTTGCAATGATGTTGTTACAGCATTTTTCAATGATGCACAAGACCTGATTGTTGCAACTTTCCGTGATGGAAGAGTAGAATTACTAAAAGAAAGAGGTTTAGTTCAAAGAACAATCGTAAAATCGGGCGCTTTATCAGCCCGTTTTTATGGTGAAGATGTTCTAATAGAAACTGACAAGGGAAAAACTGAAATACGCAATCGCAGAGGTATTTTATTAAGAACGATTTAATCAATGTACCTTTTCTATAATTCTTCTGAATTACAGAATACATCTTATTCATTCTTGACTTTCCAAGTAAAAAACTACTTGGAAAGTCATTTTTATTCTTTTCCCGAAAAAGTGGTACCACTCTTTTTTACCATCAAAAATTTTTCTTGACATCAAAAATTTTTCAAAAACTTCACCATATAAAAAACGTATCGCTAATACAGAATAGGACGAGTTTTTTAGAAAAATTTGAAGTGTAAAGGTAAATACTATTTCAAAATTGGACAGAATTAAGAAAAACTTATTTAAAGTCATTTTCTCTATTCTGTCAATATTTATTATTAAATTAAAAATAAAGTTCAATAGAATGTAATTCTGAATGACATTTTCAGTAATATATAACTTTTACAAAAAAGTTTTTTTCAAAAGTGTATGTCAGTTGAATACATTATATACATTTATCATTATTTTTAATTTATTTTATTATATATATTTTAAAAATAATCATTATTCTATATCAATATTTATTAAATCAGCTAATTCATCTAATTTTGAATCAACTAAATTACAATAAATTTCTGTTGTAGTAACTGAAGAATGTCCCATATATTTTGAAATTGTATAAAGGTTACAATTTTTTGCCAATCCTAATGTAGCAAATGAGTGTCTAGCAACATGGAAAGAAATTTTTTTTGTAATATTAACTGATTTAGCAATTTCATTTAACGTCTTGTTAATTGTAGATTTAGATTTTGGTAAATTAAAAATATACTCTGAATTCTTATTATTTTCTTGTTGTTCTTTTATTATTCTCATCCCTAATTTAGATATTTTTATATTTGAAACACCTTTTGTTTTATTTTGCTGATAGTACAGATGGTCATCAGAAATATTAGAAAATTTAATTTTTCTTATATCTCCTAATCTTAGTGATGTTTGTACCGAAAATATATATGCATTTTTTATTTCTTTATAAATAGTATTAGACGAGATAAATAACTTTAATTCATTTTCATTTAAAAATTTTCTTTTATTTCCTTGTAATGAGATAGATACTTTTGAACAAGGATTTTCAGAAATTATACCATTTGCTTTTCCATGCTCAAGAGTTGCCTTGAATACTACTAAATATGTTTTAGCAGTTGGATTTGCAACTGCTTCAACAAGAAAATCTCTATATTTTTTGCAAAAATTAGTATTAATATCACTGAAAGTAATGTTTTCTGATATTTTAGCACTTTTTAAAAATATCGACAGTTGCTTGATACTCCCGTAATATGATGGTAAGTTTTTTTTCTTTGCTAATTCTTTAAAATATGTTAAAAAATGAACATTTGATTTTTTATTTTTTAACGAAAACCCTGTTTCATTGCTAAAAAGTTCAATTTCTTTTTTATCTCTAATTAACTCAGCAACATAAACATTCTCCTTATCTTTCTTTGAAAGATGTTCACTCTTAGGTATTCTTATATTTAAGAACACTTTTTCTCTTTTACAATTTTCAATATAATCTAAGTATAAACCATAAGATTTTGTTGAATTATTTAATCGAATTTTTATTCTTTTATTCTGATTACTTTTCTCAATTAGTTTTTTTAAGTCATTCATAATATAAAACTTTATTAATAATACTTACAAATACAGACGTTTTTTTTCAAAATATATTGTAATAAATAGAAAATATAATTTTAATAAATATTATATAACTCTTTAATAATCATTCTATTATATTATTATTATAAAATATTTATTTTCTATTCTTTTATATTCATTTTGACTATGTATTACATTCAGGATGTAGTCCTCGAAAGGGGGTGCAGGTTCAAGTCCTGTTCCGGGCACATAATAACTCAAATTTAAATCAATTTTTCTTTTTAGCAGACAATATTCATTATGGTTCCAGATATTCAAATTATCAATAATAACACTATATTTATCATATTGACTAAAGCAAAATTAATTTTACGTAGCAAATATCCCATTTCCTATATTTTTTCAGTTGTGTAAGATTGATTGAAAATATTCAATCTCTCCCCTACCCTTGCTGTGTGCAGTCCTTTTTTCATTTGTAAATTTCCACGCGAGAAATATTGAAGTAAAGTAAAAGCGTTACTAGTTGAAATAAAAAAAATTTTTCATATAATTTTTATGTCTAAAAAAAATTTTTTAAGTTTGAAAGTGAATGTATAACAGATTTTTCGTAAAAAATGTATAAATATTATAATTTTTTAAAGATTTTAGTTTTAATCGTTTCAGTTTTAATATTATTTTCCTGCACAGAAGAGAAAATAGTTAATAATTGCGATTCTTTAGAATGGAATAAGAAAATCGCAAAAAACGTAGTTCATTCTCAAGCAGTAATGATTTCCGAATTTATAAAGGATATTTCTGATTCTACGGACAGAATCCTTTTTATACGTCGTTCTATTGATTCAGTAAGGTTTTACGAGGATAAATCGGGTTATTTTTATGTCTATGATTTTAATTGTATAAACATAGCACATGCTACACAGAAAGATTTACAAGGTCAAAATCTATATGATTATCAAGACACAAAAGGAAAATACGTAATAAGAGAGCTTTCTACTGCTGCCCAAAATGGTGGTGGCTTCGTAGAGTTTTACTGGCTTAAACCCGGCGAAACAGGTGAAAAAAGAAAAATGGGATATGTAGAGCCGATTCCTAATTCAAATTATTTCATCGGCTCTGGTGTTTATTTAGAATAATACTCAATAGCTTGATTTCGTTCAAAATCATATAGGGTGCTTCGGCGAATGTTGTAATATGCAATCCAGTAATTTCTTAAAGTATTCATATATGAGCTTAGAGCAGCATCTTTTTCATTTTGGGCGATGAATAATGAGTTCAAATCAATTTTCCCTATTAAATACCGGTTTTTTGCAACTTCAAAGCGGCGTGCTGCAATGGTATCTGTTTTTGCTGATATTTTTACCTGCTCCTGAAGTAAATTAAACTGTAATGTTTGATACTTCACATTCATTTCAAAATATTGCATATTAATATCGTTTGAAGTTTTAGCAAGCTCTTTTGCAGCAAGGGCTGCTTCAACTTCCGAGCTTCCTTTACCAAATTGAAAAATCGGAATTTCAAATGAAAGATTGAACTGCTCCTGGTCAAGCAAACTTTTATATGCTTCGTCAACATTTCCAGCTGTTTGATTTAAACCAAATGAAGCTGAAATATTAGCTGAAAAATTATTGTTGTCTCTTGCCTGGTCTAAATTTCTTTCGGCAGTGAGTTCATTGATTTTATAATTACTTATGTCTGAACGATTCTTCTTTGCTTCCTCCAATGCTTTATCATTATCAATTTTGATAAAAGCAATTTCGGTTTGAGGAATCACCTCCAAATCTTCATTCGGATTTAAATTTAAATAAATCATAAGGTCTTCTTTTGCTTTGCTGTAATTGAGTTGAGCATTCTCAAGTTGATTTTTGCTGTTTAAAAGAGCAAGTTCGCTTTGCAGCAAATCATTTTCTGCAATTTTGCCTACTTCGTATCGCCCTTTTGATAAAACGTAGAGTGTATCGTTTATATCAACGTTCAATTTAGCATTTTTCATATTGATTTGTTGAATGTAAACATTGAAAAACTTGTCTGTTGACTCAATAGCAATGTCTTCCATAGATTCGATGTATTGTTTATCGTTCATTGAGTTGTTCAGTTCTTCGAGTTCCATATTCCATGCATAGCTATTCTGTCTGAAAAGTGGCTGCGACAAAACTAACTGAACAGGTGAGCTTAGCCAGTAGTAAGTATCGTTTTTCCCTGATATATCAATTCTGCTTAAACTTGACGATGCAGTTAAATTACCACCAGTCCAAGGAATTTTTTGGTTAATATATAGACCTGCAGATGAAGAAAGATAACTCTGTGGTTGATAAGCCAATGAACCATCTGGCAAAGTTATTTGGTTAATCTGGCGAACCAATCCGGGTGCAGAGCCGCTAAAAGTTAGCTGCGGAAGAAAACCAGATTTGAATGCCTGATAACTATAGTAAGCATTAAGGTATTTGCTCTTTGCAATTTTGGACTGAGGGCTGTTGTTTTGGGCAATTTTTATACTTTCGTTTAGCGTTAAAGTTAAAGAATTGAGGTGTATTGCTGAAAAAAGGAGCAAAACATAAGTTAAAAAAAAGAGCATATTCTTTTTAAAATTAAAAATTTTCATTTTTTTAATATTTAAAATAATGTAATATTATAATTGAATTTATACGATAAAACAGCTGATTTAGTGTTAAAATTCTATTATATCATTTTTTTGATTATAAATCAACCTTTTTAATTACGCAATATATAGAAAAAAGTTTTATTAGATTTAATAAATTTTATGATATTTAAATTTGATACTTGAAATTATTGTTTAAATAATTGGTAATGACTTTTTTATAATAACTTTTTTGTAATTTTAAGCAAAATATAGAATTATGCGATTAAAACTAAATTATGTTCATCAGAAGTATTAGGAAGAATCTCATAAATATTTGATAACACAAAACTTGAGATTCCTTGCTTGATAAAAAAGCACATCTTAGCTCTAATCCTTCAATAATCTAATTCTCAAAGATGAAAAAGTCAGATGGACTCCACGCTATACTGAATTTTCAAATTTTAATTTTCTTTCCGTTCATATAACGAATTTTTCCAAAAACAGCTCTTTCACCCCAAGCCCTGTCGTGAACTCCACCAATGCTCCAGGCAATTCCCGTATAACCATTTGGGTCGCGTCCATCAAGAGAATATTTGTCATTCAAAAAAATCGCAAATTCTATTGCTTCTTCTGGTGAGTTTGTCCATTCTAAAATCTTTTTTGCCCAATACATACGAAGATAGCTGTGCATTTTCCCAGTTTTCACCATTTGCTTTTGGGCGAAATTCCATACTTTATCGTGAGTAAGTCCTCCTTCAAACTCTTCCAAGCTATAAATATAATCCCTTTTATCGCTTCTATGCTCATTCAACGTTTTTTTTGCCCAATCGGGATAACCATCGAAATTGTCGTAATTTTTATTATAAAAGCAGAAATTATCGGAAAGCTCACGCCGAACAATTAGTTCTTCAAGAAAAGCGTTTTTTGAATCCTCGTCTGCATCTTCTTTCATCACTTCGAGAGCAACTCTTTGAGCAGAAAGCTGTCCAAAATGCAGATACGGTGATAGATTTGAAAGCCCGTCAAGCTGCGTATTATTTCGGTTCAGTGCATACTTATTTAATTTATTTGAAATAAAAAAATTAAGCATATTCCTTGCTTCTGCTTCGCCACTTTTAAAATATTCATTTTCTAAAAGAATGTTTTTATGTTTTTCAAAAATCTCGTTGTTATTTATTTTAGAAAGCAAAATTTGATTTTCGTCATAGAAAGGGTGTTCTATAACTTTAGAAAAATCATCTAAAAACTGGGGTAGCAATTTATTTATTTTTGGACGAAAGGTGTAGGCAGCCCACTCTTGCTTATTGGAAGCAATGCGGCAGGGAACGATATTATGAGCATCAACTTCAAATACCGGCAAATGAGAAGTTTGAATAAAGTCGCTTATCCACGCTCTTTTTATTTTTAGTGGGTCAAAGTCCGTTAAAATCGCAGCAGCTTTTATTGATTCAGCAAACGTTTTTATACTTTCTCCTCTATTGCTGTCAATAAAAAAGAAAGGAATATTTTTTGCCTGCAAATCGCTTGCAACCTGCTTCAATCCAAGCAGCATAAATGAATATTGCCGCGTGCCAGCACCTAGAAAGTTTGGAACCAGATAAAAGCAGACAAATAATGGGGCTTTCAGCTCAAGAGCCAAAGATTGTGCATAAAGCAAAGCCCAGTTGTCGCTTGCCCGTTGGTCCCGGCTCATCAAATATATAACAGGAGCAGAATGGACTTCCCCGTCATTCCTTAAATGAATTCTTTTAGAGTTGAGATTTTTTCCGTAAATTTGCATTGTTTAACTAAAATATTTTTCAATACGTCTTTTTGAAAATTAAATTAAACAAATTATTTGAAAATAAAAAGGATAAATAAATGAGTGAAAATAACGACATTTTTTCCACAATTAAAGAATTAGAAAAACAAGTAGTTACAGTTCCAAAGAAGCTAACAATACTGCCTCTTCGCGATATGATTATCTTTCCCTATATGATTTTTCCAGTGCTGATTGGGCGTGCTTTTTCACTGAAATCCGTTGCAAAGGCATTGGAACAGGATAAATTCATATTCGTAGCTGCCCAAAAAGATTCCTCAATAGAAGAGCCGGAAATGAAAGATATATACAGCTACGGAACTGTAGCTAAAATTATCCAAATCCTTCGTTTGCCAAATAATTTGCTTAAAATATTAGTTGAAGGACTTTATCCGGCGAAAATAAAAAAATCCACAAAAAATAAAGAATTACTCGAAGCTGAAATTCAGGTAATCAACCTTGAAGCCCAAGAGAGCAGTCAGGAGCTTTCTGCTGTAATAAGGCAATGCACAGAGCTTTTCGTAGATTATATAAAAGTAAATCACACATTGCCACCCGACATTTTATCCGCTTTTGAAAATATTACAGACCCAATAAGGAAACTTTATTACATTGCCGCAAATGTCCAGCAAAAAATAGAAATTAAGCAGAAAATTCTTGAAAAGAAAACACTTTTGCAGCAGTATTTTGAGCTTGCAACTATTATTACTTCAGAATTGGAAATAATGAAGCTCGAAAACGAAATCAGCAGCAAAGTTCACGACAATATTCAAAAGACGCAAAGGAAATACTATATTCAGGAGCAAATTCGTGCATTGCAAAACGAACTCGGCGAAGATGAAGAATTGATTCCCGAACTTCTTGCAATAAAGGAAAAACTTGATAAAGCGGATTTGCCAGAAAATATAAAACCAAAAGTTACAGAAGAATTTGAACGTTTGAAAAAAACTCCTACAATGTCGCCGGAGTTTTCTGTAAACCGCAACTACCTTGAGCTTCTTGCCTCTCTTCCATGGAAAGAACGCACTGAAGACAATATGAACATTGAACACGTTAAAACAATTTTAGACGAAGACCACTACGATTTGGAAAAGCCGAAGGAACGCATTTTGGAATATATTGCAGTGCTAAATCTGGTTGGCACACTCAAGCGTCAAATCCTTTGCTTTGTGGGACCTCCGGGAGTTGGTAAAACATCGCTTGGACGTTCAATTGCAAGAGCATTGGGAAGGAAATTTGCCCGCTTTTCGCTTGGTGGTGTTCGGGACGAAGCTGAAATACGTGGTCATCGCAGAACTTATATCGGTGCTTTACCGGGTAAAATCATTCAATCAATGAAAAAAGCCGGAACAATTAACCCTGTTATTCTTCTTGACGAAATTGATAAAATGTCTATGGATTTCCGTGGAGACCCATCTTCTGCACTACTCGAAGTGCTTGACCCCGAGCAAAACGTTGCATTCAACGACCACTATCTTGAAGTTGATTATGATTTGTCAAATGTGCTTTTCATAACGACTGCAAATGTGAAATACGATATTCCAGTGCCACTGCAGGACCGTATGGAAATTATTGAGCTAAGCAGCTATTTGGAAATGGATAAAATGGAAATTGCACGCCAGCATATAATTCCACGGCTATATAAGGAATTTGGTTTGAGCGAAATGAATGTTGATTTCAAAAACGAAGCTATATTGAAAATCATTCGTGAATACACTCGTGAAGCTGGTGTCCGCAATCTTGAACGTGAAATTGCCTCTATTTTAAGGAAATTAGCAAAAGATATTGTTGAAAAATACTACTTAAAATTAAAAGACAAGAAAAATGCTCCTGCTCAAGATTTCAAAAGAGCATTGATTGAAGATGAAGTATTTAAAAAATCTATTCAAAAGCAAAAACACGTTATTGATGAAGATTTAATTGAAAAGTTTTTAAAAGCACCAAAATTCAAGCAAAAGAAAGATGAGTTGGACGATAAAGTAGGTGCTGCAACTGGATTGGCTTGGACAAGCGTAGGAGGCGAAACTCTTCCTATTGAAGTAACAATTATGCCCGGGCCCGAAAAACTGACTTTGACTGGAAAACTCGGCGATGTGATGAAAGAATCTGCTCACGCTGCACTTTCTTATCTTCGTTCAAACACAAAAGCACTTAACGTCCCGGATAATTTTTACAGGAAAAAAGAAATTCATATTCACATACCAGAAGGAGCTATTCCAAAAGATGGTCCTTCTGCTGGAATAACTATGGCAACTGCTCTTATTTCCGCAGCATCTGGCAGAGCTGTTCGTGGCGATGTGGCTATGACTGGCGAAATTACATTGCGCGGAAATATTCTGGCTATTGGCGGACTTAATGAAAAACTCCTTGCAGCAAAGCGTGCTGGCATTAAAGATGTGATTATTCCAAAGGAAAACGAAAGGGATATTGAAGATATTAAAGATGAAATCAAATCCGGCTTAAATATTATTCCGGTTTCACACATTAGTCAGGCAGTAGAAATAGCAATTAAGCAATAGATTTAACTTTTAAAAACTCCTTCCCAAGTTAAACTTTGGAAGGAGATGAGAATATATTCAACCATCGGGTTAAGCCGATGGTTGATATAAGAATAAGTTGTATTTTAAAAATATAAATCTCTTTCGCCTTCTTCTATTCTTTTTAAGTAATCCTTCGTTTTTTCGCGAACTTTTTCATTTGGGATATTAGCTAATTCTCTTTCAATCAATTCGTTACCGATAATTTTAGTTTCCTCATCAGCGTAATCAACCAAATACTCTTTCAAAGTAGTAAGTCCATTTGGATGGCAGAAAAGTTTGATTAGTCCGGGTTTTGCCTGGTCCATAAAGTCTTCTCCGACTCTGCCAAGACGATAGCAAGCGGTGCAGAACGATGGAATAAAGCCGTGCTGCAAGACATCTTTAATAACTTCACCAGAAGAACGGCTGTCATTAAGGTGGAATTGCCCTTCATCGTCCGGGTCAATAGCAAATGCCTGCTTATAGCCACCGGGATTAGTGCGGGAGCCAGCGCTAATTTGCGAAACGCCCAGTTCAAAAAGTTTTGTTCTAAGTGAAATCGGCTCACGTGTAGAAAGAATCATTCCGGTATAAGGAACTGCGCATCTAATAACAGCTACAAGTTTTTTAAACTGCTCATCAGTTACTTTATGTGGAATTTCAAGAGAAGCAGGAGCATTTTTAGCCGGGTTTACTCTTGGAATTGAGATTGTATGCGGACCTACATTGAATTTTTTGTCAAGATGCTTTGCATGCTCAATCATAGCAAGCACTTCAAATTTGTAATCGTAAAGTCCGAAAAGAGTGCCAATGCCGACATCGTGCATACCATTAGCCAATGCTCTGTCCATTGTATCGATTCGCCAGTCGTAATCGGCTTTCTTTCCGCTTGGGTGCATTTTCTTATAGGTTTCTCTGTGGTAGGTTTCCTGAAAAACTGTATATGTTCCAATTTTTACATCTTTTAATTTATGAAATTCCTCGTCCTTCAAAGGTGCAATTTCAATATTAATTCTGCGTATTGAACTGTTTTTGCTGTCTTTAACGCTATAAACGGCATCAATTGCTTCGAGAAAATAATCAAAAGTACAGTTTTGGTGGTTTTCACCCATAAGCATTAGAATACGCTTATGTCCCTGTTCGAGAATAGCAAGAGTTTCCTCTTTTATTTCATCTAAAGATAAAGAGCGACGAACTATTTCTTTGTTATCAGCACGAAAGCCGCAATAAAGGCAATTATTTGAACAGTAATTTGATACATATAGAGGCGCAAAAAGTACAAGACGATTGCCATATATCTCACGCTTCACATAAAGCGCTGTGTCGTAGAGTTCTTCTAGTAAGTCTTGATTTTCAATTGTCAAAAGTGTAGCAATTTCTTCAAGTGTTAATCCTTTTAACTCTTTTGCTTTGTTTAAAACATCCTTAACTTCTTGTATATCAGGATTTTGTTTTTTTTCTAAAATACTGTGTATTTTATTTTCATCAATTATGTTGATATTATTCATTATGTTCTCAAATTTTAAATAATATAGTATAAACGTTTAATGCAACATTTTATTTACTAAATATTTTACAATATTAATGTGAAAAAAAAGTCTTCTAATAAATTTATATAGAAATTTCTAAAATGGAAAATATAACTGAAAAAATAAAAAGGTTAAGAAAAGAGCATAATGCAGTAATTCTTGCTCATTATTATCAAAACGCTCAAATACAGGATATTGCTGATTTTCTTGGCGATTCGCTTGCATTGGCTCAACAAGCTAAGAAAAGCACAGCAGATGTAATTCTCTTTTGTGGTGTCCACTTTATGGCTGAAACAGCAAAAATTTTAAATCCTAACAAAATAGTAATTATTCCTGATATGGAAGCTGGCTGTTCACTTGCTGATAGCTGTCCTGCTGATAAGTTTAAAGAATGGCTAAAAAATTATCCTGAGCATACCGTCATTTCCTATATAAATTGTTCTGCAGCTGTAAAAGCATTTTCGGATATAATATGTACCTCTTCCAATGCTGAAAAAATTGTAAATTCAGTTCCGAAAGGGAAAAAAATTTGTTTTGCTCCCGATAAGTATCTTGGTAACTTTGTGATAAAAAAAACAAATAGGGAAATGGTGCTTTGGGATGGTGCTTGTCAGGTTCATATTGAGTTTTCAGAAATTGAACTACAAAAACTAATTGCAAAACATTCTGAAGCACTGATTTTAGCACATCCTGAATGCCCACCAAATATACTTGATTATGCTGATTTCGTTGGTTCAACTTCGGGAATCATCAACTTTGCAAAGAAATCCGATGGAAAGGAATTTATTATAGCAACAGAATCCGGAATCATTCACGAACTAAAAAAGCAGGTCAGCGGAAAGCTTTTTTATCCAGTCCCAAACATAGAAGGTTGCAGTTGCAATGAATGTCCGCATATGCGTTTGAATACACTCGAAAAAATCGCATCAGCACTCGAAAATTTGTCTCCTCGTATAGAAATGGACGAGGATTTACGTTTGAAAGCACTTAAGCCATTAGAAAAAATGTTGGAGTTAAGCTAATGTTATATCCGCAACTTAAATCGTTACCTGAAGAATATATTAAAAATAAAGTTAATGAATTTCTTTTGGAAGATGCCCCAAATGGAGATTTTACTGCTAATGCCATTTTCCCTGTTCCAAGAAAAAGCAAAGGAGTAATTGAAGCAGAAGACAATATAGTTTTTGCAGGTAGGCAGGTCATTCCATATTTTTTTAGCGATTCTGCAAAAATCAATATGTATTGCGATGACGGCGATTTTATTCAAAATAAAGCCACTATTGCCGTTATTGAAACTGATGCAAATCATCTCTTAAGAGTAGAAAGACCTTTGCTTAATTTATTGCAAAGACTTTGCGGAGTTGCAACTCAAACACGTAAATATGTTGAATTAGCAAAAAGCAGTGGAATAAGAATTTTAGATACAAGAAAAACTACTCCCGGACTTCGCATCTTCGAAAAATATGCTGTGATTTGTGGCGGTGGAACAAACCATAGATTGGATTTAACTTCCGGTATCTTAATTAAGGATAATCACATTTCAGCGACAGGCAGCATTACTCTTGCAGTTGAAAGTGTAAAAGCAAAAAATTATAATTTACCTATTGAGGTTGAAGTAGATAATTTCGAGCAAATTGAAGAAGCACTCCGTTCTGAAATTGACGGGATTTTGTTAGATAATTTTACTCCAGAAAAAACGAAAGAAGCAGTCTATTTTATCAGAAATTTCCCTACTGAAAAGAAAATCTTCATAGAATCCTCTGGTGGAATAAATTTAAAGAACATTGAGCCATATTTAAGCACTGGTATTGATGCTATTTCTGTAGGTGCTTTAACCCACAGCGCTCCTGCTGCTAACATTCATATTGAATTTGAATAAGTAAATTCAACTGAAATGATATTTCGAACCTTCTGATAAGGCAAGAACTTTATATAAATAGTAATGCCTCACTTTATACAATTACCAATGACATCTTTACTTTTGTCGGTCATTCTGAAGCGTTGTGAAGAATCCAGAGAGTAGTGGTTAAAAAAACTTTCTGGATTCTTCACAACGCTTCAGAATGACTGTGTAAACAGATTTAATCTCAATGATAATAAAGCAGTTGCTTTATCAGGGATTCGGAATGACAGACAAACGTAAAGATGTTATTGGTAACCACCTGATTAAGCAAGAACTTTATTAAAATAGATATGAAATAAGTACAACTTATCATTCATTTTTAAATAAAGCTCATACTTGGTTTTGGATTTCTGAATCACAGAAATACACAAGCTGTAATTATAAACAAGAAAAAAAATTCTAAACTATTCCATTGGTTTTACTGGAACACAGATATTAAGGATATGCTTATGTTGCGGATGTTCTTTTGGGTCGTTTAAATACATTTCAAAACAAGGACGTCCATCAGTTTCGTAGCCGCTTTCAGGTAGCCAGCCACCAAAAACCATATTCCAAGCTTCTTCGTATTGATTGGCATCAATTTCAAAGTATGCCTGGGCATATTTTCCACTCGGAATAATCATTTTCCCAATTTCGCCATCAACTTTAGTATCAGGAGGAACAGTAATCCCTATGCTAATTCTTAATTTACTTTCATCAGTGATGTTTGGATCATCGTGATAAACGGCAAGCATTTTTGTTTCAGGAAATCTTAATAAATTTCTCGGACCAGCCCAATTACAAATTTTTGAAATTAACATACCAAATAGCTCTGGATTACCTTTATAAGGTCCAATATTTCTTACATAAGCAAGATGCATCTCCGGAAGTTCTTTCACTTCAACTGAGGTTTGAATTTTGTTGTCTTTCATTTTTAAACTCCAAATAGTGTTATGAAATTTGTTATCAAATACACTACTAAAATAAAAGTGATTTTCCTCAATTGCTTTTCGATTTTTGCTATTCAATATACTTAAATTGCTATAGGTATTTTTTTTAGTTTCTCTGTATTCAGAAGCAGAACAACCGTAGAATTCTTTAAATGCTCGGGCAAAAGCTGACGGTGATGAAAAACCATAATCATAAGCAATATCAGTTATAGATTTGTTAGGTTTTTCAATCAATCTCCATGCAGCGCGTTGCAACCTGTTCCTTTGAATAAAATGAAACAATGTTTCACCAACAATAGCACCGAAAATTCGATGAAAATGATAAGGTGAAAAATTTGCAACTCCAGCTAGTTTTTCAAATGTTAGCTCCTGGCAAATATTCTCATCAATAAAATCTATAACTCTATTGATACGTGCTATATAATCTTTTCTTGTTAATTGCATAGAAATTTTTTACATATTTTACTTGTTTTATTTATTCAATTTTATTTTCCCAAAATTACTAATGCAAGACTACATTAATTTTATATATACTTTTGAGTGTCATTCAGAACCACCTGATAAAGCAAATGCTTTATTATAATGGAGATAACATCACTATATATGTCATTCTGAGGGATGGCAGAATGACAGCACGAAGATTTATTCATCTCTATTTAAATAAAAGTTTTCCTTCATCAGGGACTTCGGAATGACGAGTTTGAAAATATGTGATATCCATTTTAGGCTAACTATTCCTTTATAAAATATTTAGGAAAAATCCAGTTATTTACAAAATTTAGTGAATAATTACTATAATAACAAGGCACTAATATTACTTTATACCAGCCCTTTCAAAAATAAAATCAACTTTCTTAAAGATTTCATCTTTTTGGAATACAGCTTCAATTTCTTCTTTATTTAATATTTTCATTAATTTTTGATTTTCAAGTAATGAAGTAAGAAAATGTTTGTTCTCCTTCCAAGTAACCATTGCAGAATCTTGAACAATGTAATAAGCTTCTTGACGAGGAATTCCTTTTTCAGCAAGTTTTAGTAATAGTTTTTGAGAATAAATCAAGCCCTTAGTCAAATCTAGATTCTGTTTCATTTTTTCAGAATGTACAACAAGATTATCAACAAGCGAAATAGTCTTATTCAATAGATAATCAATTAGTATTGTAGAATCAGGGAAGATTATTCTTTCAACACTGCTGTGCGAAATATCTCTTTCGTGCCATAAAGCATTGTTTTCCATTGCAGCAAGAGCATTTGAACGGAGCAAACGAGCTAAACCACAAATCTGTTCAGAAACAATAGGATTCTTTTTATGAGGCATAGCAGAACTTCCCTTTTGTCCTTTTGAAAAGTATTCCTCTGCTTCTAAGACCTCAGTTTTTTGTAAATGACGAATTTCTGTTGCAATTTTTTCTAAAAAACTTCCGGCTATTGCAAAAGTAGTAAGTAAATGAGCAAAGATATCGCGTTGAATGACTTGAGTAGTAATACCAGCAGATTTTAATCCCATTTTATTGCAAACATACTCTTCAACAAAAGGAGAAATATGCTCGAAAGTGCCGACAGCTCCATTAATTTTTCCTACGGAAACCTGCTCTGTCGCTATTTTCATTCTTTCAATGTTACGTTTACATTCTTCATACCAAAGACCTAATTTGAGTCCAAAAGTAGTTGGTTCAGCATGTATTCCATGAGTTCTGCCAATGCAAATTGTATGTTTAAATTCAACAGCTCTTTTAGATAAAACATCTTTAAGTTTTTCTAATTTAGTTAGAATAATTTCAGCTGCTTGCTTGCATTGATAAGCAAAACAAGTATCGAGAACATCACTTGAAGTCATTCCAAAATGAATAAATCTGGCTGGCTCTCCTATATAATCCTCAAGATTTGTTAAAAAGGCAATCACATCGTGTTTTACAGTTTCTTCAATTTCCAAGATTCGACTTACTTTAAAGTCAGCTTTTTCCTTAATTATTTCTAATGCCTCATTTGGTATTAATCCGAGTTTATTTTGTGCTTCGCAAGCATATAATTCAATCTTAAGCCAAATGCTGTATTTATTCTCATCAGACCAAATCGGAGCAATGTCTTTGCTCGTATATCTTTGTATCATTATTTTTCCTTATTAATGTGAGTTGAAATTTTTGATAAATTTAATAAAATTAATAATTTTTCTTCGCTTTTTCCTATTCCATAAATATATTCATCATCTATTGAAGAAACTAATTTAGGAGCTTGTTCAATTGACTCTATGTTAAGCTGTAAGACTTCATTAACGTTATCCACTATAAAACCTATAATTTTGCTCACTACCTGAACAATAATAATTCTTGTATCTTTATCAAATTCTTTTGGCTCAATTCCAAGACGCATTCTTAGATTTACAATTGGAATTACCTTTCCTCTTAAATTAATTACTCCCTCAACATAATTATAAGTATTAGGAACTAAAGTATGTTCAGTCATTTTTATGATTTCCTGAACTCTTGTAATATCTATAGCGAATTCTTCAGCTCCAAGATTGAAGCTAACAAGTTGAATTATTTGTTCAGATGAATAATTATTGTAATGTTCCATTTTAATTCTCTGTTTATATCAGCTTTTCTTATATTCTTTTGGGATTTTTTTATTATTAGTATTTTCTATAAAATAATATTTTTTATTTACAAAAATAAGAAAAAAACACTAAAAAATCTAGATGAGAAACAGATTATATTATTTCCAGTTTAGTGTCAATATGTAATTCTGACGAATGTCAGAATCTATCTTATAATTGGTCTATATTTGTGTATTTTTACTACCTGTATGAATTATTTATGCTGTTCCTTCACAGATTAGTCTTGCAAATAAATAAAATAATTTAGTATTTGAACAAATTGCTAATGTAAATTTTTTAATCACATAAGAAGAATGGATTTAAAAGTAATTATTTATTAAATTCTTTCAATTCATTTGATAGTGGTAAAATAGTTTCAGTAATAATCCTGCTTAAATTAGAAAGAGGAACAACTTTATGAGGTATGTTAACTTCGATAATTGTATTTGGCATAGAAGGAGCAACGCAGGTTTCAGGGTCCTGAATTAAAATAGTACCATTTAAAGCAGAAATTTGAGCAGCCCCTTGAGCACCGTCACGTCCTAATCCGGTGAGAATGACAGCTATACAATATTTTCCGAAAGCATAAGCAGCACTTCTAAATAATGGGTCTGCTGCTGGTCTAACAAAGTTTTCTTTAGGACCATCGTCAAGAATAAGATTGAGTGATCCGGGTGCAATACGTAAATGTTTATCGCCCGGAGCAATATAAACATTGCCTACCTCTGATTTCACTCCATCTGAAGCAAGAGATATTGTTAAAGCTGATTCTCTTTGCAATCTTTGAGAAAAAGTTTCAAGCATCCAAGATGGTCCATGCTGGACAATATAGAAGGCAGCACTTGTATTAGCAGGTATATTTCGAAATGTTTCGAGTAGTGTAGGTGGGCCTCCGGTGCTTGTAGCAAAAACTACTCCGACAAATGGAGGAAGCACATCAACGGAACGAGTAATTATTTTATTTATTTTTTTAGAAGTTTCTTGAGCCCTGCGAGAAATCCCATCTTTCAAACGAATCAGAAGTTCATCAAGGTCAATTGGCTTAGCAATATAATCATCAGCACCTGAATCTAATGAATATGCTTTGGCACCATCAGAAACAAGAGAAGTAATCATTATTATAAGTGGTATAGGACTGATATTCTGTCTTGTTCTTCTGATAAGTTCAATACCATCCATATTCGGCATCATCCAGTCAGTTAACAATGCGTCGAATTGCTCACGTTCCAAATGTTTATATGCATCAATACCATTATGAGCAACAACCACTGAATAACCTGCCTTAGTTAGAACTCGCTTGAGCAAAATTGAATTTGTTAACTCATCTTCTGCTATTAAGATTTTATTTAATTCACTCATAATACTTTCAAAATATTTAAGTAATTCCGCTTCTGAATTATACAAAATAATAAATTATTTTCTTAATAAAAAAATAAAAAAGACATTTTTATAAAATTATAAGTATTTTTGTAAAAAATAATCGACATTTTATTGATTAAGGATTAAAAAGTATAATATGGAAGAAGAATTCATTGAGATTGAAAAGCAATTAACACCATTACAAATTGTAAACGAATTAGATAAATTTATTATTGGGCAGGATGCTGCAAAAAAAGCTGTTGCAATTGCACTCCGGAATAGATGGCGAAGGCAGCAGGTAACTACTGAAATTCGTGATGAAATTATGCCCAATAATATAATAATGATTGGGCCTACCGGAGTAGGAAAAACAGAGATTGCACGCCGTCTTGCTCGACTTGCTAATGCTCCCTTTGTAAAAGTAGAAGCTACAAAATTTACTGAAGTTGGATACGTTGGTAGAGATGTTGAATCAATGGTAAGAGATTTAGCTGAAAGAGCGGTTGCTATGTTACGAGAAGAAAAAACTAATGAAAAAATGCAGGAAGCACAATTAAATTCTGAAAATAGAATCCTTGATATACTTATTCCACCTGTTAAAAAAAGTCCATCGTTCGATAATACTACTGAAAACGATATTGAAGACAATGCAAAGACAAGAGAAAAATTTAGAATTATGCTTCAGGAAGGAAAGCTTGATGATAAATCTATTGAATTAGAAGTGCTTGTAGACCAAATTCCATCTCTTCAGGTTCTCGGTCCTATTGGATTAGACGAAATGGGAATGAATCTTCAGGATATTTTTGGTAATATTCTACCTAAAAAAAATAAGAAAAGAAAAGTTAAAATCAGCGATGCAAAGAAAATAATACAGAAAGAAGAAGCTGAAAAACTAATTGATATGGAAGCAGTTGTTAAAGAAGCAATTGCAAGAGCTGAAAATACTGGTATTATTTTCATCGATGAAATAGATAAAATTGCTTCCCGAAGCAGTGCCTCTCATTCCGGACCTGAAGTTTCACGGGAAGGTGTTCAAAGAGATTTGCTCCCTATTGTTGAAGGAACCAGTGTAAATACAAAATATGGACCTGTTCGCACTGACCATGTTCTTTTCATTGCATCTGGAGCTTTCCATGTTTCAAAACCATCTGATTTAGTTCCAGAGCTACAAGGTAGATTTCCAATTAGAGTTGAGCTTAAAAGTTTGACTGAAGAAGATTTTATTAAAATTTTAACTATTCCAGAAAATGCTTTAATCAAACAATATCAAGCACTTATTAGCTCAGATGGTATAGAATTAAAGTTTGATGATAGCGCTATAAAAGAAATTGCATCTATCGCTGCAACTGTTAATGACGAAATTATAAATATTGGAGCAAGGCGTCTTCATACTATTATGACTACTTTACTCGAAGATATTTTGTTTAACACACCAGATAATATCGACTATACTAAAATTGTAATTACTGCTGATGATGTACAAAATCAGTTAAAAGATATTGTTAAAAGTCATGATTTAAGTAAATTTATTTTGTAACTTTTAGCGCTTTTGAATTGTTTTATAAATGCAATAAATTTAATTCTAAATAAATAAAAGAACTTGCTATGTATTTTAGAATAATTCTTTTTATTTTTATGAGTGTTTTGGGAGCACAAAATATTCTGTGCCAATCAAATCCACTTATGCCAATGACTGAAGATAAAGAAAGAGATATGGGAGTATTGATTGGATTAGGTATGAATTTCCAAACAGGAGATTTTTATACTTATAAAGACTGTAAGTGTTTGTTTTCCGATGGAAGTAAGCTTGGTTATTCTTTTGGCGCTTTCTATCAGGAAGAGTTTACTAATTCTTTAAAATGGGGACTAATGCTTCTTTACGAAGGAAAAAGCATTAATAGTTCATACAGAATTAAAGAAATAGACACTGTTACTTCTCAAATAACTAACAGAAGCGAGCTCCTCCATCTTGAATACAGGTACAAAGCAGAAACTGATATAAATATGATTTCTATTTTACCTTATTTAGATATTTCTTTAGTCGATTTTCTTCTTACAAGAGTTGGTTTTTCTGTTTCTACTTTGACCAACGCTGAATTTACTCATAGTAAAGAAATATTGCAAAATACAGCTAGATTAAGTACCGGTGAAGTTGTTATTGTTAGTTTAGAAGATACCGATAGCAAAATAAAAGTTATTGATAATACTGATTTTCAAAATAAGAATTCTCTTCAATTCGGTGCTTTTGCTATGCTCGGTGCAAATATTCGTTTATCTGGTAATCTTTATTTAAGTCCAGTTTTTCAATATTCAATTCCCTTTACTAATATTTCTGATGAAGGTAATAACTTCAAAGTTCACTCCTGGAGATTTTTCGCTCAATTAAGCATAAAATTAGGGAATAAGCAAAAATTAGAAGATTAAAGTGATTTTTTAATATAATGAAAAAGAAAAAGAACAGTTCAATGAAATATATTTTCATTATTATTGCAATTATTGTTTTTTTCTCAATAATAATGTGTGACAATAGTGAGAACGAAAAAGAAATTTACGATACTGTTGAGTTAACAGACTCCATAAATTCTCTAGATTCTGTTGAAGAAGACCACTGGATTGATTCTGATTTAGTCAAGGAAGAAGAATACATTCTCGTTAGCAATCCAAATGATACAGGCATAATTAAGTATGGAATTGATGATAATGCCGGCAAAAATATTCGGCGTATTTATAAGGGCAGAAGAATCAATATTGCTCTTACTGGTTTAGATTCACGAATGGGAAGACGCGATAATCATGCCGATGCAAATCATATCTTATCTGTTTTACTCGATTCCGGATTAGTTGAAATTATCTCTATTCCTCGCGATACTTATGCTGATGCCGGTTATGATGATACAACCGGACAAAACAAACTGACAGTAGTAAGAGCTGCAAAAGGTAGAAAAACTTATCTTAAAGAACTTGCTCGAATTGCAGGATTAGACAGAATCCACTTCTATATGGAAGTTAGTTTTTCTCAGTTTATAGGTTTAGTTGAATTATTCGGAGTCCGCAATTCTCACGAAACTTTAAGGGTGCTTCGTTCAAGAAAAGGACTTGGCGGAGACGACTATCAGCGTGTGTATAACCAAGGACAATTTATCGCTCAAATGATTTATAAGCATTTCGATAAATTTTCTGGAATTTTTCAGGATGTATTAGTTCGTGGAGGACTTTTTTTTGTTGATTCTGACCTGGATGCAAGCACTGCAAATAATATAATCAATACATTGGAAGAAAAAGGTTTCCCAAAAAGCACGGCGGATTTAACTGTTAAAATTAAGCCACCTATTCCCATTCGTTATAAAGTATATGATTTTACTAATGAAGGAGTTGTTAGCGGACTATTGAACAAAGTAGAAAGATTTAATCATAATGATAGCGCTGTTGCAGGAGCTAATCCCTCAAAAATTCTTTGGAATGCTATTAACAGAGCAGTTGCTGATTCCACAGCCAAAAGATTTAAAAACGTTTCTAATACTTTAAGACCTTATTTCGACCAAAGAGCGTGGATGCAGGTTTTGGATACTTCTGAAAGAAATGCTATTAGAAAACGTCTAAGTCTTCTCCTTATTGACGCATATATTAAATCCAAAAACGATAAAGAAGCTCAAAAAGTTCTTAAACTCTATGAAGCTGAATTAGAGTTTTATAATACAAAATTTTGATTTCTTACGAACATCATTTGCAAATGACATCGCTACTTGTCATACTGACATCCGTCAGAATGAAACTCGAAAATTATGTTATCTCCTTTTAAAAAAGGTCTTCCTTTATCGTGGGATTTATAATTCCTCTTGGTAAATTTGTTACTCTGCTCCCCTAAATTGAGCAAGAGCTTTATATTAAAACAATCCAAATTTTTTCAAATTATATAAAATAAATAAAAATTTCATAGTATAATTCAAAAATATTTCGTAATTTTAAAACTTTTTAATTTACGGAAATTGAAAAAATGAGTTTATCAAAATTAAGAAATATTGGAGTAGCTGCTCATATAGATGCAGGAAAGACGACTGTAACAGAGCGAATGCTATATTTTACAGGGACAACAAGAAAATTAGGTGAAGTCCATAACGGAGAAGCTACTATGGATTTTATGAAGCAAGAGCAAGAGCGAGGGATCACTATAGCTTCTGCTGCAATAACATGCCATTGGAAAGAACATACAGTTAATATTATTGACACTCCCGGACACGTAGATTTTACAGTTGAAGTAGAACGTTCATTAAGAGTTATAGATGGGATGGTAGCTGTTTTCTGCGGAGTTGCCGGCGTTCAGCCACAAAGTGAAACCGTTTGGAATCAAGCTGATAGATATAAAGTTCCTCGTATTGCATTCATTAATAAAATGGATAGAACCGGAGCTAATTTTGATGAAGCAGTCGAATCAATGGAAAATTTCCTTGATGCTAATCCTGTTCCTATTATCCTTCCAATTGGTGCAGAAGAAAATTTCATTGGAGTAATAGATATTATTAAAATGCAGGCATATACTTTCGATGGCGCTGAAATGATTGAAATCGAAATTCCTACTGGCTACATCGATAAAGCAAAAAAAGCAAGATATTTTCTTACGGAAAAACTCGCTGATTTTAACGATGAAATTATGGAGCTTTTTCTTGATGGGAAAGAAGCAACGAATGAGTTACTTAAATCCGCAACAAGAGAAGCTACTCTCAAAATGCTTATTACTCCAGTAATTTGTGGCTCAGCATATAAGAATAAAGGCATTCAAATACTTTTAGATTCAGTGATAAATTATTTGCCATCTCCAACAGACGTAGGTGCAGTAGTTGGTTTGGACATTGATGATGACGGAAAGTCACACAGCCGAGTACCTTCAATCCAGGACCCATTTGCATCTCTTGCGTTTAAAATTATTAACGACCCCTTTGTTGGGCAGCAAACATTTATTCGTATATATTCCGGCGAGCTTAAAAGCGGAATGCAAGTCTATAATTCTACTAAAAAAGCAAATGAACGAATCGGTAGAATTTACAGAATTCACGCAAAAGAAAGAGTTGAGGTTCATTCAGCAGGTCCCGGCGACATAGTAGCTTTGATTGGACTTAAAAATACAAAAACCGGCGACACTCTTTGCGATATGGAAGAACCACTGCTGCTTGAATCAATTTTTATTCCCCCGGCAGTGATTGATTTAAAAGTAACAGCTCCAAATAAAAATGAAGAAAAAAAGCTCGGGGAATCGCTTCGTAAATTAACAAACGAAGACCCTTCTTTTAAAATTAGATATAATGATGAAACAAACGAAACTATAATTTCAGGTATGGGTGAGCTGCACCTTGAAATTATTGTTGACAGGTTAAAAACTGAATTCAAAGTTGAAGCTAATGTAGGCGCTCCTTCTATCGCTTACCACGAAACTATTACTAATCCTATGGAAGCTGAATTCCGATACGTTAAACAAACAGGTGGAAAAGGGCAGTTTGCTCATACAATAATGAGATTAGAACCGAATTCTGGAAAGGGTTTTGAATTTACTGATATTATCAAAGGCGGTTCAATTCCTGCAGAATTTATTCCTTCAGTTAGAAAAGGTATTGAAGCAACTTTAGAACGCGGTATTCTTGGCGGATTCCCAATCGTTGACGTTAAAGTAGTTTTGTTAGACGGAAGCTTCCACCCCGTTGATTCTTCTGATATGGCATTTCGCACCTGCGCTTCAATTTGCTTTAAAAATGCTTTTAATAAAGCAAATCCTATTCTACTTGAACCAATGATGAAAATCGAAATCAATACTCCAGACGATTATATTGGTGCTATTACCGGCGACTTTAACAGAAGAAGAGGTAGAATTGAATCGATGAGACGTTATAGAAAAGGTTCTCAAAAATTAAATGGATTTGTTCCTCTTAAAGAAATGTTCGGTTATGCTACAGCTTTAAGAAATTTATCAAGTGGTAGAGCGAATTATTCTATGGAATTCCATCAATATACTCCAATTAGTGCTGATTTACAGCAAAAAGTACTAAAAGAAATTGCTGACAGGAAAAAAGAAGAAAAATAGTATTTACATTTTTAGATTTATATAGTATAATTCATCTGATTTTATTGTCATTTTGATGCATAGCAAAGAATCTCAAACTCTTAGGAAACAATGACTTTTGAGATTTCTCACTTCGTTGCCAATGACATATTTACTTTTGTCTGTCATTCTGAACGAAGTGAAGAATCTCAAACCTCGTTTTAGCAATGAC
>CAZCHH010000016.1:54791-56174 GCA_964498585.1 uncultured Hyphomicrobiales bacterium | reverse complement strand
CGTATGTCAGAATCCATCTTAAAAAGCGGTCATTCTGACGTATGTCAGAATCCATCTGAAAAATATTATGAAATATTATACATACATATTAGCAAGTAAACCAAATGGAACTTTGTATGTAGGTGTAACAAAAGATTTAATAAAAAGAGTTTATGAACATAAGAATGATTTTAATGAAGGTTTTACAAAAAAATATTCAGTACATAATTTAGTATATTATGAAATTTTTGATGATATAAATAATGCTATATCAAGGGAAAAGAATTTAAAAAATTATAAAAGACAATGGAAAATAAATTTAATAGAAAATGATAATCCGGACTGGAAAGATTTGTATTTTGATTTATTTTAAGATGGATTCTGACATTCGTCAGAATGACAAAGAAAATAAAACAGAAATTTAATTTAAAAAATTGAATATAAAATTATGGAAGATTTACTTTTTTACATATTTGCAGCAATTGTAATTGGTTCTGCAGCGGTAGTTGTGCTATCAAAGAATATTATGTATTCTGCGTTTTCATTGCTATTTACTTTTTTTGGAATAGCGGGTTTATACGTATTGTTATTTGCTGATTTTGTTGCACTTACTCAAATTATGGTCTATATCGGTGGCATTCTGGTGCTAATCATCTTCGGGGTTATGCTTACGACAAAAATTACCGGCGTTGATATAAAAACCGGAACAACCGGAAAGGTGCAGCTAATCACATCTCTTGTTGTAGTTGCTATAATTGCGGTAACGTTAATAATGCTATTTACAAATGTAGAATGGGTAAGCCGGGAATTTACACAACCAAATACTACGATTGAAGGACTTGGTTATGCTTTGATGACAGAATATTTATTACCATTTGAAGTTGCTTCTGTGCTTTTGCTTATTGCTTTAGTCGGAGCAGCACTAATTGCCCGTAGAAAATAAGAAGGTGATATATGAATATAGGATTAACTGAATATTTAATTGTAAGTGCGATTCTTTTTTCGCTCGGCATTTTTGGAATAATAATCCGCAAAAATGCTATTATGGTGCTAATGGGATTAGAACTCGTGCTGAATTCTGCAAATATCAACTTTATTGCATTCGCTAAATATGGCGGAATGAATATAGATGGTCATATTGCAGCTTTATTTGTAATAATACTTGCAGCCGCTGAAGCTGCTGTTGCTCTTGCTATTGTGCTTAATATTTACCAAAACTTCAAGCACATTAACGTTGATGAAATCGTGAAAATGAAAGACTAAATTAATTATTAATTGTTAATTATTAATTGTTAATTATTTTTTTCATTCTGAATTTAGTGATAAATGAAAGACTTTATTAAAATGGAAATGAAATTTTTAACAGTCATTCTGACGTATGTCAGAATCCATCTTAAAGAACAG
>CAZCHH010000016.1:0-54691 GCA_964498585.1 uncultured Hyphomicrobiales bacterium | reverse complement strand
TCATTCTGATGGATATTTCCTTGTCATTCTGACGTATGTCAGAATCCATCTTAAAGAACAGTCATTCTGATGGATATTTCCTTGTCATTCTGACGTATGTCAGAATCCATCTTAAAATTTTATGAAATATTACACTTACATATTAGCAAGTAAACCAAATGGAACTTTGTATGTAGGTGTAACAAAAGATTTAATAAAAAGAGTTTATGAACATAAAAATGATTTTGTTGAAGGTTTTACCAAAAAGTATTCAGTACATACTTTAGTATATTATGAAATATTTGATGACATAAATAATGCTATAGCAAGGGAAAAGACATTAAAAAACTATAAAAGACAGTGGAAAATAAATTTAATAGAAAAGGATAATCCGGATTGGAAAGATTTGTATTTTGATTTATTTTAAGATAGATTCTGACATCCGTCAGAATGACAATAAAGATAGATTCTGACATCCGTCAGAATGACAATTAAGATGGATTCTGACATCCGTCAGAATGACAATAAAGATGGATTCTGACATTCGTCAGAATGACAAGAAATGAAAAGTAAATAAATAAAAAGAAAAAGATTTATAAATTATAAAATATTGGCTATGACACAAGATACTATTCTTTTAATATCAACGGCAATCCTGCTCTTGCCTTTGCTGGGATTTGCACTGTTGATATTTTTTGGGAAACGACTCGGTAGAGCTTCTGGCTTCATTGGAACTGCAATTCTTGGATTGGATTTGCTGCTTTCCATTTTGGTTTTGTTTACAAAGCTCACTACCTTTGCCGATATACAATTAATTCAAACAAAATTCAATTGGATAGACCTTGGAAACAGCTTTTTTGTAAAAGTTGGGATTGGAATTGATAATCTCGCTGCTATTATGCTAATCGTGGTTACTTTAATTAGCTTTGTAGTGCATTTATTCTCACTTGAATATATGGCAGACGACAAGAGATTTTCAAGATTTTATGCGTATTTAGGGTTATTTTCTTTTTCGATGCTTGGCATTGTAATAGCAAATAACTTTTTATTTATGTATGTATTTTGGGAGCTTGTAGGTATCAGTTCTTATCTTTTAATTGGCTTTTGGTATGAAAAGGATTCTGCTGCAAATGCTGGAAAGAAGGCATTTTTAGTCAACAGAATAGGTGATTTAGGATTTTTCATTGGAATAATGATAATCTTTTTCACTTATGGAACTTTTATGTATGACGAAATATTCGCAAGCATAAGTTCCGGCACTTTGCCATTCGATAGCGGTTCAATGCTTACTGCTACTGGGATTCTTGTTTTTTGTGGTGCAATTGGAAAATCAGCACAGTTTCCATTACACGTTTGGCTGCCAGATGCTATGGAAGGTCCAACACCTGTTAGTGCATTAATCCACGCTGCAACTATGGTTGCCGCCGGTGTTTATCTTGTAGCTCGCGTATTTCCAATGTTTACTGCAAATGCACTTATGATAATTGCTTATTTCGGAGCAATTACTGCATTTATTGCAGCAACAATAGCAATTACTCAGATTGATTTCAAGAAAGTCCTTGCCTATTCCACTGTAAGTCAGCTGGGTTATATGGTTATGGGGCTTGGAGTTGGTGCTTTTACAAATGGCTTTATGCACTTAGTAACTCACGCTTGGTTCAAAGCTGCTCTATTCCTTGCTTCCGGCTCTGTAATACATGCAATGCACCATGCAATGCATAAATTAAATGACCACCACAGCGACCCACAGAATATATACAATATGGGTGGTTTAAGAAAAACGATGCCCTGGACTTACATCACATTTTTAATTGCAACAATAGCAATAGCAGGCGTTCCGCTTACCTCCGGCTTTTTAAGTAAAGATGGTATTCTTGCCGGAACTCTTGCTTACGGCAGTTTGACAGGCAACTGGCTCATTCCAATTTTTGGATTTGCTGCTGCTGGTATGACTGCTTTCTATATGTTCCGGCTAACAATTATTGCTTTCCACGGCGAAGCGAAAACAGAAATTGCAACAAAAACACACGAAAATAATAAATATATTGTTTTACCTTTAATAATATTAGCAACTCTATCATTTTGGATTTTCTATTCACCAAATCCGATAGATGCGTCAAGTGGCTGGTTCCATCACGCAATAGTTCAGCCACATACTGCAGTACCAGTAGAATATCAGTGGGACTTTTTAATGCACAATGAAACTGCTGTTTCTACTGAAGCTAATGCAGAAGCACATAGTGCCGGACATCACTACGCAACTGGTTTTGAAGAAGCAATGCATCACGAACACTACACCGCAATGGCTCTTTCTTTAATCATTGCGGGTCTTGGTATTTTCTTCGCATTTTGTGTTTATCAGTTCAAAATCCTTAATGCAGACAATCTTGCTAATCAGTTCCGTCAACTTTATACCGGCTCATTAAATAAATGGTATTTTGACGAAATCTATCAGGCAACTTTTGTAAATGGAACTGTTGGGCTTGCTAAAGTAATGGCATTTTTCGATAATAAAGTAATTGATGGAATAGTGAATTTAACTTCCTTGGTTATAAGAGGAATTAGCTATTTCATCGGTCATTTCGATAATATCGTTGTTGACGGAATAGTAAATTTATTAGCAAATATAACTGGTTTCTTTGGTGCCACTTTAAGAAAAGTGCAGACTGGAAGTGTTCAGACATATATTATATTAGCAATAATAGGAATATTTGTACTGTTTTATGTGATAATGTAAGAAATGTAAAGTGTCATTTCGAACCCCAAAATGAAGCAAGTGTTTTATTTAAATGGTGATGACATCATTTAACTCAGTCATTCTGAAGCGCAGCGAAGAATCCAGGAAATTTTTTTTAACCACTACTCACTGGATTCTTCACTTCGTTAAGAATGACCGACAAACGTAAAGATGTCATTGGCAACGTAGTGAGAAATCTCACAAGTAATTATGATTAATTTATTTACAATTTGATAGTATGAAGCAGTTAATATGGACAATAATTACTACGTTTATATAATGTCAAATTATTCAAAGACTTTTTATGTCGGAATTACAAGTAACTTAATCAAAAGAGTATATGAACATAAAAATAAATTATTAGAAGGTTTTACTCAAAAGTATAATATAACAAAATTAGTTTATTTTGAGCAAACAAATGACGTGAACTCTGCAATAGCAAGAGAGAAACAAATTAAAGCATACAGAAGAGAAAAGAAAATTAAACTTATTGAAAGTATAAATCCTCAATGGCTGGATTTAAGTAAAGAATAGTTTTAATTTTTTATAAAACAAAGTGATAAAGAGAGTTTGAGAGATTTCTCACTTCGTATCGAAATGACAGAAAAATAGTATTTATATATATTTTTTAGAAAAAATGAAATTAAATAATAAATCACTGGGAGGATAAATGGGAGGCACAATATCAACTACTTTTGGCTCCTCCATTTTAACATGGATTACATTTCTACCAATTCTTGGAATGATAATCTTGCTTTTAATTCCATCAGGGAAGGACGATAAAAGTAAAGCGGCTTCAAAAAATCTATTCAGATGGACAACAGTAATCGTTACTTTTATTCAGTTGATTTTAGCAGTTGTAATCTTTTTGAATTTCAATGCTGACTTGAGCGGAATCAATAAAATTGAGGGCTTCCAATTCATTGAGAAATTCACTTGGATTCAAGCTATTTTACCTGCTGTAGGAAATATTCACATAGAATACTTTGTCGGTATTGATGGAATAAGCGTTACTATGGTGCTTTTAACAGCACTTGTTTGTTTTGTTGCAACTTTTCCATCTTTTAATATTACAAAAGCTGTAAAAGGGTATTTCGCAATGTTTTTACTTCTTGATACTGGAATGATGGGAGTTTTCGTTTCGTTAGACTTCTTCCTGTTCTATGTATTTTGGGAATTAATGCTTTTGCCGATGTACTTTTTAATTGGTATTTGGGGCGGACCACGCAAAGAATATGCTGCAATTAAGTTTTTTATTTATACTTTGTTCGGTAGCGTGTTTATGCTGCTTGTAATGATTGCACTTTATTTCAGCTATGGTTCTTTCAATATGCTGGATATGATGGACCCAACCAAACTTGACCCGAATTCAATTTTGGGCGGATTTGATACTACATGGCGGCTTGTTGCATTTATGGCACTGTTCGTTGGTTTTGCTATTAAAGTGCCAACTGTTCCGTTCCACACCTGGCTTCCAGACGCACACGTAGAAGCACCAACACCGATAAGTGTCATTCTTGCGGGTGTTCTTTTGAAAATGGGTACTTACGGTATGCTTCGTATTTCCTGGCCTATGTTTCCAGATGGAGTAGCATATTTTCAGAATTTGATTGCCTTTATCGGAATGGTTTCTATTGTATATGGCGCTCTTTGTGCCTTAGGACAGTTCAGAGTAGGGAAGAGGGACTTTAAAAAACTCATTGCCTACTCAAGTGTTAGCCACATGGGTTACGTAATGCTTGGAATGGCTTCTATGCGTCCTGAAGGTATAACTGGTGCTATATTCCAAATGTTTAATCACGGAACAATTACTGCTATGCTATTTATGATTGTGGGCGTTATTTATGACCGCTCACATACCAGAGGACTTGATGATTTCGGTGGCTTGGCAAATAAGATGCCCGTTTATACAGGAATTATGTCGATTGCATTCTTTGCAGCAATTGGTTTGCCCGGATTAAGTGGCTTTATGAGCGAACTTCTTGTGTTCCTTGGCTCTTTCAAAACTTATCCTGTTCTTACAATGATTTCCGGATTGGGTATTGTGCTTGGTGCTGGCTATATGCTTTGGGCTTTGCAAAAAGTATTTTTTGGAAAATTACCGGAAAAATGGGCTGGACCTTGGGACCCAACAGGTAAGAAATATAAAACTGATGATATAAATGGTCTTGAGCTTGCTGCTCTCGTTCCACTTGCAGTTGTAATTATTTTCTTGGGTATTAATCCGAATCCGATTATTGGAATGATGACCTCTTCCGTTAATCATTTGATTGAATTTGTTAATGCAAGCGCCACATTTAGTACTGGCTTGTTCTAAATAAAATATTTTTTTAATAAAGACAAGAGAACTTGAAATGTTCGAACAAGATATTATAAATAAGTTTGTTAGTAATGTGCAGGAAAGCGTTCAACTGATGCAACCAGAAGTGGCATTGTTGGTTACATTTGCAATAGCTCTTTTGTTTGATGTTATTTTCAAAAAGACAAGGAGCATTGCCGGATATGTGGCTATAGCAGGATTCATCGTTACAGGGATTTTGCTTTGCACTGCGGAGCAGGTGAGTTTCGGCGGATTTGCTCAAATGGTGGCTATTGATTCGTTCGGCTCTTACTTCAAATTCGTTATTCTGTTAGCAAGCTTAATTGTCGTGGTTATGTCCCTCTTTTCTAAAGAGTTATATACGGAAAGCCGAACTCTCGGGGAGTATTATAGCTTAATTGTTGGTATGACGCTTGGTATGTTTTTGCTAAGCTCATCAAGTAATTTGATTATGATGTATCTTTCCATTGAAATTATGAGTTTAAGCTCTTACGTTTTAGCTGGCTATACTAAAGAAATCAAACGTGCAAGCGAGGCATCACTTAAATATGTGATTTATGGTGCTGTCTCCTCTGGTATTATGATTTATGGTATTTCCATTATATTCGGTTTGACTGGCTCGCTAAACCTATACGAAATAAACACATTCCTCGCAAATAACGATGTTAATTTATGGGCTTTGCTAATTCCAACTTTAATGATAATTGCTGGTATTGGCTATAAAATTTCTGCGGTTCCTTTCCATTTTTGGACTCCAGACGTTTACGAAGGGGCGCCTGTTACTATTACTGCTCTCCTTTCTGTTGCTTCAAAGGCAGCTGGTTTTGCAATGCTAATCAGATTTGTAAAAATTGGATTTATTGATGGTGCTGCCGGAGGTGAGTACTGGGCTACTCTTCATTTGGATTGGCAGCATATTATTGCCTTACTTTCTGTTTTAACGATGACGCTTGGCAATCTTGTAGCACTTTGGCAGACAAACGTTAAACGGCTTCTTGCTTATTCAAGTATTGCCCACGCCGGCTATATGCTGATGGGACTTGTTGTGATGAACGATGCCGGTGTCGCTGCTGTTCTCATTTATTTCTTTATGTATCTGTTTATGAACCTTGGAGCATTCTATTTTGTGCTTCTTATTGCAAATAAAACAGGTAGCGAGAATATTGAGGATTATCAGGGTTTGGGCTACAAAGCACCCGTAATTAGTGTGTGTATGGTGATTTTCCTTATATCATTAACGGGTTTGCCACCAACTGCCGGTTTCATCGGAAAGCTGTATATATTTACTGCTCTTTTGCAAAATCCGGATTTCATCTGGCTTGCAGTCGTTGGTGTGTTAAACAGTGTTATTTCGCTCGTATTCTACGTTAAAGTGTTTAGAAATATGTATTTAAGAAAAGTTGACGAAGCAAAGGAAACATATAAATTTTCAGTTGCAAGTATTGTATTAATGATTGCTCTTGCTATTCCAACTTTACTCTTTGGTATTTATTTCAGTCCAATAGTGAACTGGGCAGAGCAATCGGTAGGAATGCTTTTGAAATAATTATTAATTATTAATTATTAATTGTTAATGATAAGAGTTTGATGATGAGTTAAAATATGAAGTTACATTATTTTATAATTTAGTATTAATTTTTAATAAGAATAAAATTAATAATTAACCATTAATAATTAATCATTATAATAACAGGGATGTTTTCGTAAAAGGGAGCATCCCTGTTTGGTTTGTTGTTGAATATTTCTATTTGCATGGTTTTTTCTTGAGAAAATATTTGATTATTTCTAAAAATTGTATTAAATTTAATAAAAAATAGATAGAATACTTATGAACACACAATTTTATAAAATAATATTTGAGCCGCAAATGAAAACAAAATTTAAAATTACGAATGGGATAATCATTTTATTGATTGGTTGTTTCCATATCTTTTGCACTTTTCTGCCAGTTCTTTATAGCAAGCAGTTTTTGAATTATACAAAATTCTGAACTTTATTAATAAGAAATGAATTTTAACGAAAGGACTGGAATTCTAAAATGAAAAAATCCAATTCTAAAGAAAAAGTTGATTTTATTCTCTGTAGAATTGGATTATAATTCAAAAATTAAATTAATGGAAAGTACGTTTAACCTCAATAATTTTAAATGCTTCAATAATATCACCCGATTGAATGTCGTTCCAACCGTCAAGCATAATACCGCATTCATAGCCGGTATCTACCTCACGGACGTCATCTTTATTTCTTTTCAAGCTTTGAATACCACCGGTGAATACAGGTAATCCTTTTCTTAACAGGCGAACTTTATCATTCCTTGTAATTTTTCCACTTTGAATATAACATCCAGCAATATTTCCGGATTTACTAACTTTGAAAACTTTTCTAACTTCAATTGAAGCAACAATTTCTTCTTTTGTTTCAGGAGTGAGCAATCCTTCTAAAGCAAGTTTAATCTCATCGATACAATCATAAATTATATTATAAGTTCGAATATCAACCGACTCAGTTTCTGATAGTTTTTTTGCTTTTGAAGTAAGTCCGATTTGGAAGCCGATGATAATAGCTCCAGATGCTATTGCAAGCATAATATCAGATTCAGTAATTGCGCCTACACCTTTATGAAGAATGACAACCTGAACTTCTTCACGGGAAAGTTTTTGTAATGAATCAGCTAAAGCTTCGACTGAACCTCCAACATCACCTTTAATAATAAGATTAAGCTCCTTAATACCACCAATTTGAATTTGCTTAGAAATTTCATCAAGAGTAACGTGGTGAATTTGTCTGAATTCCTGCTCTCGCTTTAGTTGCATACGTTTGTTAGCAATACCTCTTGCTTCAGTATCAGAATTAACAACATTAAGTATATCGCCAGCTTGCGGCAGTCCTTCAAATCCTACAACTCTAACAGCCATAGAAGGAGTTGCCATTTCAATAGAATTTTCACGTTCATCCAGTAATTTACGAACTTTTCCGGCGTAACATCCTGCAACGAAACATTCCCCAACTTTTAAAGTGCCTTTTTGGACAATCACAGTAGCAACTGGTCCGTGTCCTTTCTCCATCTTAGCTTCAATTACAGCGGCTTTAGCTTTTCTGTTAGGATTTGCTTTTAGGTCGAGCATCTCAGCTTCAAGAAGAATTTTATCTAATAAAACGTCAACGTTATTACCGAATTTAGCAGAAATTTCAACGCATTGGTGATTTCCGCCCCATTCTTCAACCAGAACACCTTTATCGGCAAGCTGCTGCTTGATTCTATCAGGATTAGCATCTGGCTTATCAATTTTATTGATAGCAACAATAATTTTTACATTTGCTGCTTGTGAATGGCTTATTGCTTCTATTGTTTGAGGCATTACGCTATCGTCAGCAGCAACAACAAGAACAACAATATCGGTAACCTGAGCTCCTCTCGCTCTCATCGAAGTAAATGCCTCGTGACCGGGAGTATCCAAAAATGTAATGTATCTGTTCCCGGGTAGCTCTGTTCTATAAGCTCCTATATGCTGAGTAATAAGTCCAGCTTCGCCGGCAACTACATTAGTTTTTCTAATAAAATCAATCAATGATGTTTTCCCATGGTCAACGTGTCCCATAATAGTAACAATAGGGGGACGTGGCTCAAGTTGTTCTACGATATCTTCAATATCATCAATTTCCTGAACTTCCTTTTCGTCTAAAAATTCGACTTGGAAGTTATAATCATCAGAAATTAAAGTAATTGTGTCTTTATCTAAACGTTGATTAATTCCAACCATAAGCCCGAGTTCCATACATTTCAAGATGATTTCATTTGGGCTGACACCAATTAATTTAGCTAAATCGCTTGTAGTAACAAATTCAGTAAGCTCAAGGATATGAGACTTACGTTCTTCTTCTTCGTGTTTTTTAAGTTCTTTTTCTTCCCGCTCATGGCGTCTTTTCATTCTCATTTTTGAGCGCAACCCGACAGTAGTATCATCAATGCCGGAAAGTGTTTCTTTGATTGCTTTATTAACATCCTCTTCACTAATTAATTCTCTAATAGACCGTTTTTTCTTTTTTTTCTTTTCTGCAGCTCTTTCTTTAAGTGTAAGGGGTTTTTCTTTTGCTTTCCCTTTACCTTTTTTCTTAAATTTACCTGATTTTGATGAGAAATCATCTTCTTCTTCAATATCAGTAGTATGAAGTCTGTCCTCTTTCCTTGATATGAAAGCTTTTTCTTTTTCTAAATCTATTCTACCAACAATAGTTAACCCACGTAGTTTAGGTGCTTGTCCGGGTTCAATTTCTACTTCAGCAATTTTTTTTCTTCTTCTGCGGCGTTTTGATTTCTTTTCTTTTGGAACTGTATCATCAAGTAATGGAGTGGGTTCTTTAAATTGGACTAAACTTTCTGCCTTTGTTACTGGTGCTTTAACTGATTTATCTCCGAATTTTTCCTTTAAAGATAAAACTAATTCTTTTTGTTCTTCAGAAATCTCCTCAACGGGTTTTACTTTTACTTTTGGTTTTTGTTCAACAATTTTTTTCTCTTTTTCTTCTTTTGCAGTTTCAACTGCTATAGCTTTTTCTATAACTAATGGCTGAACTTTTTTAACTTTTTCCTGTACTTTTACAGAAGTTACTAACTCAACTTTTTTTGTAACCTGTTTATCATCACTAATCTTTTTTTCTTCTTGTTGCTTTTCTTTAGGAATTGGCTTTACTTCACCTTTAGTGATTGGTTCCTTCTCAATTTTCTCTATTCTTATTAAATCTTTAGTGTATTTTTCAATTTTTGTTTTTTTATCAGATTTAGTTACAGCTTTTACTTTTTTTGGTTGAGGTTTTTCACCTTTTTTACCCGGCTTCACTAATTCTTCAATTACTTTACCAACAGGAAATTTCTCATCAATTTCTTTTTTTTCTTCTTTTTTCTTTTCTTCAATTGCTACTTTTTCTTTTTTAATATCTTTTTCCTCAGTTTCACCTTTCTTTGCTCTTTCGGTTGATTTTACTTTTTCCTCATCTTCAATAGGTTGAAAAATTTCTGTTATCTTAGTTTTTTCTTCTTTTTCAATTAATTCTATAATTTCTTCTTCATCATCTTTTTTAATAGAAATATACTCTTCAGTATCTATGAAATCAGATTTTTGAGATTCAGGAACTTTTCTTATTTGTTTTTGTTTTTCTATTTTTTCCTTTTGTTTTTCAGCTGCTTTTTTTTCTTTTTTAAATTTATCATAAACTGCTTCTACCATTTCTTCGGTCAAAGTAGCACTTGGTTTATTCTCGATATTAAAGCCCTTTGATTGCAAGAAAAGGACAATAGATTCCTTTCCGATATTAATTTCAGAAGCAATTTTTATTAATAATATTTTTTTAGCAGCCATATATTCAATCAAAAAATCTATAAAAACTAATTACAAAATTACTCAAATATTTATTATTTGATGTAATAAAATCAATATCACACTTTTATACGTGAAAAAATGATTTTAATCTGAAAATGTTTATCGAACTTAAATAGCATTAATTGTCTGAATCACTTCTTCAGATTCCTGCTCTTCAAATTCGCTGAGCATAATAGAGCGTAACTCTAATAATTGTTCTGAAGAAATCTCACAATTATCCATAACAAATTTAGGGTCAGTTTCGAGGAATTCACGAGCTGTTTCAATACCAATTTCAGATAATTTTTGATAAAGTAAAGAGCCAAGCTCTTCTTTAAACTCACTTAATTCAATATCTTCAGCACCTTCTTTTACAAGAGTTAGGGAATAGCTGGTTAATTTGGAAGCAAGCCGAACATTCTGTCCATTTTTTCCTATTGCAAGTGATACCTGGTCTTCCGGAACAATGATTGTCGCACTTCTTACTTCTGGCACAATTGTAATCTCTTTGATTTTTGCAGGAGCTAACGCTCTTGAAATAAAAGTGATAATATCAGAAGAATACTCAATTAAATCAATATTTTCATTGCACAATTCGCGAACTATTGAATGAATTCTAACGCCTTTCATTCCAACGCAAGCACCGACAGGGTCGATTCTATCGTCATAAGATTGAACTGCAACTTTTGAGCGCTCTCCGGGGTCGCGTGCTATAGCTTTAATTTGAACTATACCGTCATACACTTCAGGGATTTCTATTTCAAAAAGTCGGGCAAGATATTCATCAGAAGCGCGTGATAAAATGATTTCTGGCAAACCGGCTGAACCACTTCTTCTAACTTCTTTAATGATTGCTCTTACTGATTGGCTCTTTTTGAACCGCATTTGCTCGTTTGGTATTTGTTCCTCGCGTGGAAGACGCATTTCGATTTTGTTATGCATAACAAGAATATCGTTACGTCTGACCTGATAAACTTCACCAATGATAATTTCGCCTACTTTTTGAATATATTCGTTATAAATATTATCCTTTTCGATTTCTTTTATTCGTTGATTCAGATTAGTTACAGCGAGAGAAACAAGTCGTCTGCTAAAATTCTCATAGATGTTGTCTAAAGAAATTTCCTCTACGAAATCATCACCTAACTGGTAATCATCGCTATCGGGATAATGCTTTACCTCACCAATTGCAATTTGTAAAGATGGGTCTTCAATGTCTTCAACAATTTCTCTAATCAAATAAATTTCTATATCGCCCTTATCTAAATTAACGACGATTTCAAAATTAGCATCCTGACCATATTTCTTCTTGACGAGCATTGAAAAAGTCTCTTCTACAATTCCTTGTAAAAGGTCTCTATCAATGTTTTTTTCTTTTGCCATCTCAGCAAAAGCGTCTATTATCATTTTTTTATCAGCTTTAAATTTTGCTTTTCCTCTTGGCATTTTTTTCTTTTAGAAAAAAAATAATAAAAAAATGGGCTACCCAGCCCATAACTATTTATAATACAAAAATACAAATATTTTCTTAATTTGACAAAAATACTTACAAAAAAATTAGTATTTTGCAAATATTTTTTTTTTTGGATTATAAATATATATAAAAATAAAAGGAGAAACAATGCAATTTACACAATTAGACTATTATAATCTTGAAGAACTTTATTCTCAGGAGGAAATTCTTATCCGAGATACTGTCCGCAGTTTTGTCGACGAAGAAGTAATTCCGATTATAGAAGAGCAATACCAGGCAGCAAGCTGTCCTACTCATTTATTCAAAAGAATGGCTGAGCTTGGGCTTTTTGGTATTACTATTCCTCAGGAATTTGGTGGAGCTGAAGCTAATTACACAAGCTACGGGCTTGCAATGCAAGAGCTTGAACGAGGTGATTCTGCAATACGCTCCGCTGCCTCAGTCCAAAATTCACTTGTTATGTATCCTCTTTTCAAATACGGAACTGAAGAGCAAAAGAATAAATGGCTTCCCAAACTTGCGTCTGGCGATGCTATTGGCTGTTTCGGACTGACGGAGCCAGATTATGGCTCAAATCCCGGTGGTATGATTACAAATGCAAAAAAGACATCAAATGGATTTTTGATTAATGGCGCTAAAATGTGGATTACAAACGGTTCCCTTGCTGATATTGCTATTGTTTGGGCTAAACTCGAAAATGTTGTTCATGGTTTTATCGTGGAAAAAGGTACTCCCGGCTTTTCAGCACCTGATATGAAAGGGAAGCATTCTCTACGTGCTTCAGTTACTTCTGAACTTATTTTCCAGGATTGCGAAATACCTGAAGAAAATATTTTACATATTGAAGGATTGCGAGGCCCTTTAAGCTGTCTTACCCAGGCAAGATATGGTATTGCATGGGGTGCTATAGGTGCTGCACTTTCAGTTTACGATTCTGCATTAGAATATGCTAAAACGCGTATTCAGTTTGCTAAACCCATAGCAGGTTTCCAAATGATTCAAGATAAATTAGTATGGATGCTAAATGAAATAACTAAAGCTCAACTAGTTGCTTACCGCCTTGGTCGACTTAAAGATGAGAACAGAGCTACTTTTCAACAGGTTTCATTAGCAAAAAGAAATAATGTGGAAATTGCTCTTAATGCTGCTCGTATTGCCCGCGAAATTCACGGAGCTAATGGTATTCTCGGTGAATATCCAATAATGCGGCACTCTGCGAATTTAGAATCAGTAAAGACTTACGAAGGCACTCATGATATTCATACCTTAATTCTTGGAGAAGATATTACTGGAATGCCAGCATATTATTAGATGTTTATTTGTTTATTTGTTTCCAACTCTTTCCCAAGTTGCTCTTGGGACGGAAATTTTCTATGTTTGCATTTTACATAAATCTTTTTCTCTGCTGTAAGAAGTTTTTTCTGACTTTAAGAAAAATTAAATTATTATCCAGAACAACTCATTGATGACTTCAAGTCATCGTGAGAAGATTTAGAATAATATTTCTTTTTAAAAATTCTTAAATTTTGTAATTTGGATTGTTATAAATATTTTGAATGAAAATGAATGAGTGAAAATATAAGAAAAATAAAAAGAGCGTTCCGAATTTTTTTAAATTATATTTATCATATTATTTATGATGTAATAAATAATTGGTTTTCCATAAAAGAGGGAACAGATGTAGAAGGAACTATAGCAAGTATAAAAAAAGGAATTCCCCTCAGAGGTACTAACATTTGGATATTGATTTGTTCAGCTATGCTGGCTTCAATTGGTTTAGACACAAACTCAACAGCTATAATTATAGGAGCTATGCTAATATCTCCTCTAATGTCGCCAATATTAGGAGTTGGGTTAAGCATAGGTATAACAGATAAAGAATTATTGCAAATTTCACTTAAGAACTTCATAGCAGCTTTTGTAATTAGTTTACTGACAAGTACGGTATATTTTCTACTTACACCTTTAGGGCAGATAACAAGTGAATTAGCAGCTAGGACAACTCCTACACTTCTTGATGTTGGAGTTGCTATTTTCGGAGGTCTTGCCGGAATTGTTGCTAATTCACGCAAAGAAGTTCCAACAGTGATACCGGGAGTAGCTATTGCTACTGCTCTTATGCCGCCACTTTGCACTGCTGGTTTTGGTTTAGCAACAGGCAATTATGCTTTTTTCTTTGGTGCATTTTATCTTTTTTTTATTAATGCCGTTTTCATTAGTTTAGCTACTTATTTCCTTGTAAGATATTTAAAATTTCCACATACTATATATCTTGATAAAATAAAAAAAGTAAAAATCAGACGTTTGATATATTATTTTACAGCTATTGTCATTATCCCAAGCACTGTTATTTTTTACAATGTAGTTTCCGATGCAAGAATTATAAGGAATTTTCAATTATTTATTAATGAAAATATAAATAACGATTTTACTTCAGTTGTTGACTGGCAAAAAATTGAAACCGATTCAATGAATATTTTTAAACTATTTATAGTAGGTGAACCTGTTGATTCGAATAGAATTTCTTTTTTAAACAGAAAATTAAGTGACTACGGAATTAGTGATTATGTTTTAAAACTTGTACAAATGAATTTAAATAAAGATTATTTTGATGAGAAAATTTCCAGCATTTCAATTAATGTAGCCCGACAGCTTGATATGAGTAAAGACAAAATCAGTTTTCAAGACAGGAAAATAGATAGTTTAAACAATTTACTTGATTTTTACAAGCCCGATACGAGCATAATTGTAAATATTTTTAAAGAAGCAAGCATTCTTTTCCCACAAATAAAATCCTTTTCTTATGGAATAGTTCTGTCTAAAAGCAGCGACACTCTTTCAGTTGATATTCCAACCTGCTTAATTGAAGTTAGTCCAAAATTAACTATAAGAAACAAAAGAGAAATATCGGCTAAATTAGAAGAATTTATTAAATTGCGTATGGGAAATGAGTCGATTAGAATTTTTATATATTAATATCATAATAAATTTTTTTTACATTAGTTGCGAGGTTATTATGTTTATTGCTGAGTACAAAAAAAATGGGATTAAAGTTCTTGAATTACAAGGGAAAATTGATTCTACACAAGCAAGTTTTGAAACTGAAATGCACGAATTAGTTGCAAAAGAAGATAAGGTTGTTATTGATTGCTCTAATCTAAACTACATTAGTAGTTTTGGTTTAAGAGCTTTCCTTAGTACTTTAAAAGCAGTACAAAAGGAGAATGGTACTATGGTTATTGTTAACCTTCAGGAAAATGTTAAAAATGTTTTCGAAATTTCCGGCTTCTATAAGCTATTTACAATTTATAATTCTCTTGAAGATGCTTATGAAAATTTAAAGTAATTTCAGAACATCTAACTCCAGATAAAGTAGATGTTTTATATAAATGTTGATGAAATAAATAGCCAATCATTCTGTGTGTAGCTAAGAATCAGAGAATAGTGTTTTCAATAACAATTCTCTGGATTCTTCACAATGCATGCCGATTACATCTTTACTTGTTATTCTGGCGTATGCCAGAATCCATCTTGGGAAAGCAAGTGAGCTCGTCACGATACATTTGGGCAAGCCCAAATGCTTCAATGAAATAGCTAAAAATGAATAGCGACAAAGCAATAATAAGGTGGATTCTGACATTCGTAAGAATGACAAATTGATAATTATGCCATCATCATTTAAATAAAGGTCTTTCTTTATCAGTGGATTAACAATGGCATATTTAAGTTTGTCAGTCATTCCGAAACGAAGTGAGGAATCTCAAACTCTGTTTTAGCAATGACTTGTGAGATTCTTCGCTGCGCTTCAGAACGATAGGGTAAAGTGATTTCATCTCAATTATAATAAAGGGCTTGCTTTATCTTGGGATTCAGAATGTCAGACTAAGTATGTCATCATTTTTTTTAGGCATTTGATTTATTGTGGAATTTAGAATGGTAGTGATGTTTTTTCTTTATGTTCTTTTTTAAAAAGGAAAAAGCCGATGAAATATAATTCATCGACTTTTCTTTTGCTGCCCTGTCAGGGGTCGAACCTGAACTTTCCTGATCCAGAGTCAGGCGTGTTGCCAATTACACCACAGGGCAATTTTTGTCTTTTGGGCGTGGACTCGATGAGAGTCGAACTCACGACCTCTAGAGTGCGATTCTAGCGCTCTCCCAACTGAGCTACGAGCCCAAACGATTTACAAAATTAAGTTTTTTTTCTGATATAACAAAAGAAAATATTATTTTTTTTTATTATGCTGTTTTTTTAACTTTTTCCTGTTTAATTGTGAGTTGCCAATGATATCGTTACGTTTGTCGGTCGTTCTTAACGAAGTGAAGAATCCAGAGGATTCTGTATTAAAGTTTTTTTCTGGATTCTTCGCTGTGCTCAGAATGACACATTTATTTATGTCATCTCCATTTAAATAAAGCACATGCTTTATCTTGGGGTTGCCAATGACATCGCTTTTTTGTCGGTCGTTCTTAACGAAGTGAAGAATCCAGAGAATAGTGGTTTAAAGGAAATATTCTGGATTCTTCGCTGTGCTCAGAATGACACATTTATTTATGTCATTTCCATTTAAATAAAGCACTTGCTTTATCTTGGGGTTCGAAATGACAATATATAGTGATGTCATCTCCATTTAAATGAAGGTTTCCTTTATTAGTGGATCGGATTGACAGGGAGAATTAAATTTTTAGAACTCAGTAAAATTTACAAGTCTTACTCTGGGATAGAATAAATGTTAGTAAATTTAGATTGGACAGTAATGTTAAAAGATTTAACTTTTAAAAAAAAATTGGTTTAATTCGAAATAGCGTTATAATATACTACAAAAGCAATTATGATAGCTCAAAAAATTTTTAGAAGTAGTTAGTAATTTTCAACTATATTATCTCGAAACGACAAACTTTTCCTGCAGCCGAAAGTTTTTACCGAAGACAAAACAAATATAAACTCCATTGGGTAAATTATTCGTCATAATATCGTAACGGTAGTCTGGGTCATTAATAGGAATGCCGTTATAAATATCAAGAACTTTTTTCCCGAGTAGATTATATGCAGCAATTTGAATACGCTGTTCGTAATCTTCAAGTTCTAACAACAGGTAATAACCTTCTCCATCTCTTCTTTCTAAAATAGATGTAATTTTATTTATTCGTTTAATAGTTGAATCGCCCTTGGTATCGCTGCTTTTCAACTTTTTGTCTTTATTGACTGGCTTAGTGATAGAATTATCTTCAATCATAAATTCTCTTAAATAGATTTTTTGACTTCGACTTGCAGTGGGAGAAATTAAATCATTATAATTCGTTTGACTTTTTAAATTACTGTTGAGAGAAATAAACATAGAAAGAATTACAAAAACAGGCAGAAAATAAGAAATTAACAGATTCCTTTTGTTAAAAATCAATTTAATTTTTTTCATTATCATTTTATTAATTTTTTGTTTTTTAAACCATCTATAATTATATGGATTATTATTCATCATAACGATATAATGAATATTTTATTTTTTTTATTTATTACGAAAAATCTACCTTAAAGTTTTGATAAAATTGCCGAAATAATATAATCACACTATTTTTTATAGATTTTGAACAGTTTTTTATTCTTTCTTTCTTTTATAAATGTATTAATTTTTTATCCTTTAATATTTGTTAATTCAAAAAAATAATTTTTTGCTTTTAAGCCGTTTACTTCATTGTTTAATTATAAATTGTCATTAAATAAATTGCTGTCATTTCCATTATTGTTTATATTTTTTCTATTATTCATTTAATTTTATAGAAAAAATTAATTATATTAAAAACAAATTTATGACAATAATTTGATTATTTCAATTTAATTTAATAATAAATATAAGAAAAATAAAATAAAATGAAAAAGTTATTTTTAATTGACGGAATGTCGCTTGTTTTTCGTTCATACTACGGGCTTTTCAGTTCAAATCTGAAATCTGCAAGCGGAGAGCCAACATCTGCAATTTTCGGCTTCGCAAATATTCTTACTTCAATTCTTGAAAGAGAGAAACCAGACTATCTGGCGGTTGTTTTTGATACAAAAGAGCCGACTTTCCGACACAAGCTTTATCCTGAATATAAGGCGAACCGACAGAGCTTTCCTGAAGATTTAGTTCCTCAATTAAAAAGAATTAAAGAACTTATTTCTCTTTTTGCTATAAATCAAATTGAAATACCCGGTTTCGAAGCTGATGACATAATTGGTACTTTATCTGATATTGCTAGCAAAAGTGATTTGGAAGTGTTTTGCATTACAAGTGATAAAGATTTTATACAGTTAGTAAAAAACAACGTCAAATTAGCTAAACCAGCCAAAAGAAATGACGAACCATTCGAAATTGTTGATGAAGAAAATGTCCGAACGAAATTTGGTTTCGACCCGATTCAAATAATTGATTATCTTGCTCTTATTGGAGATTCTTCAGATAACGTTCCCGGAGTAAAAGGTATTGGTGATAAATCTGCTCTTCCTTTGATTCAAAATTTTTCTACTCTTGAAAATATTTACGAGAATATTAGTAAAATAGAATCTTCCTCTGTTAAAAATAAATTATTAGCCAGCAAAGACATTGCATTTCTATCTAAACGTTTGGTTACAATAGAATTAAATGTGCCGCTTGATTTTAAAATTGAGGATTTTGAGCTAAAAACTCCAGATTATCAGAAATTAGATAAACTTTTAACCGAGCTTGGTTTTAATCAAATGAAAAGCAAGTGGGTCGGCAAATCTATTGACAATTTGTTTGAAACTAAAGAAGAACCGAGTTTGGCTAATATTACTACAAAGGAGAAGGATTATCGAAATGTAAATACAACCCAAAAACTTGACGAAATGCTTGAGATTATTACTCGGGCTAATGTTCTTTCTGTTGATTTGGAAACAAGTTCTCTTGACAGGCAAAGCTGTGAAATTGTTGGAATTTCATTATCTGCAAAAGAAGGGCTTGCATTCTATATTCCAACAGATTCATCTAATTATTTTATTATGCAAAAGCAAAATAATATTCAATTAAAAGACAATTCTACACTTGATTTTGGTTTCTTTGAGGAAAAAAAAGAAAACAGCATTTCAAATAAAGAAGGATTTCTACAAATTGAATTAGTGATAGATAAATTGAAAGGGATATTGGAAAGTGAAGAAATAGGGAAGTGCGGACAGAACCTCAAATTTGATGCGTATATTTTAAAAAGGTATGGAATTGAGCTAAAACCAATTATATTTGATTCAATGGTTGCAAGCTATATGCTTAATCCAGATGAGCAGCATAATTTAGATGCACTATCTCAAAAATGGCTTAATTACACGCCAATCCCTATAAGTTCATTAATTGGCGAAAAGAAAAGCAATCAAATATCAATGAAAGATGTAAAACCAGAGTTAATTGTTGATTATGCCTGCGAAGATGCAGACCTTGCATTGAAACTTAAGAATGTTTTAGAAGTAGAATTGGAAAAGGAAAATTTATCTAAAATATGCAATGAAATGGAATTTCCATTAGTGGAAGTGCTTTTGCAAATGGAGTTTAACGGCGTTTTCATTGATAAATTTGTTTTAAATGATATTTCCCGCGAGCTAACAAAAGAAATAAATGTAATAGCTGAAAATATTTTTGACGAAGCTGGAACACTTTTTAATATTGATTCACCCAAGCAGCTTTCTTCAATACTATTTGAAAAAATGATGATAAAACCTTTGAATAAAACGAAAACCGGTTTTAGCACCAACGTCCAGGTTCTTGAGCAACTTGCACCAATTTATCCCATCGCAAAATATGTTTTAGATTATCGCCAATTTGTAAAGCTAAAGAACACATATATAGATGCACTTCCAAAGTTAATAAATCCGGAAACAGGCAGAATCCATACAACGTTTAACCAAACTGGAACAAGCACAGGGCGATTATCATCAACAGAACCTAATATGCAGAATATTCCCATTCGCACTGACGCCGGGAAAGAAATACGCAAAGCATTTATTGCACAAAACAAAGATAACGTTTTGCTTTCTGCTGATTATTCACAAGTTGAATTGCGGATTATGGCTTACTATAGCCAGGACAAGTATTTAATTGATGCTTTTAAAGAACAAATGGACATACATTCTGCAACTGCATCAATACTTTTTGATGTGGATATAAGTAAAGTGGATTCATCAATGAGACGCACTGCGAAGACAGTAAACTTTGGTATTATGTATGGATTGGGTAGTTTTGGTCTGTCTCAGCGTCTTGGAATTAGTAGGGGAGAGGCAAAATCAATAATAGACAATTATTTCAATAAATATCCCGGTATTAAAAGATATATAGAAAATACAATTGCCCAAACTGAAAAGTGTGGATATACGGAAACACTGCTCGGAAGGAAACGGTTTTTTCCGAATATAAACAGCAAGAATAATAATTTAAAGCAAGCCGAGGAGAGAGCAGCTATGAATATGCCTATTCAAGGCACAGCTGCTGATATGATGAAACTTGCTATGATTAAAATTCATTCACAAATGAAAAGTAAGTTTAAAGCCAAAATGCTTTTGCAAGTTCACGATGAACTTCTTTTTGAAGTACCCAAAGATGAACTTGAGGATTTGAAATATATTGTCAAAGAAGCAATGGAAAACAGCGTTCTTCTTGGTGACGTCCCAGTTGTTGCTAATATCGGAGTTGGCTTAAACTGGCTTGAAGCACATTAATTTAATGATTAATGATTAGTTATCTTGCCCTAAATAACGTTTACTTTTTTTCAATAACAATAGGTAAAAATTATGGACAAGACAAAAAAAACAAAAATAATAATTTAGGTCAAAGAGTTATTGGCAAGCCAGCTTATAAACTTAGCTTTTTAAAAATTGATTCCGGAATTAATTTTAAAATAGTTAATATTAGCCACCAAAATTTAGGTAGATATACTATATCTTTTTTATTTTCAATAGCCGAATAAATTCCATTTGCAATCACTGCTGGTTTTGAATAAAGGAAATTCTTTGGAAGATGAGCAGTCATAGGAGAATCAACTAAGCCCGGTTTAATTGTCAAGATATGAACATTAGATTTAGATAGACGATTACGCAATCCCTGCAAGAAAAGAGAAACAGCTCCTTTTGCAGAACCATAAAGATAATTGGATTGACGACCTCTGTCTCCGGCAACAGAAGAAATAACTGCAATGCAGCCGTCTTTTTTTTCTTCAAAATAATTAGCTAATAATGTGCAAAGTGAAATAATGCTCGTTGCATTAATAGTAAATTCTTTGAGTGCTAGATTTACATCTTTTTGGACTGCTTCCTGATTTGGTAGAGTTCCGTGTGCTATAAAAACTAAATCAAGTCCATTCAAGGCACTTATTGCTTTATCAATTAGTTCATTATGCTTTGAAAAATCAGTTACATCAAAAAAAGATGTGTGAATTTCAGTTTGGTTAAGAACTAACAAATCTTTTTTTACAATTTCCAAACCTGCTTCATTGATATCAGCAAGGAAAAGGGAATTGCCATCTTTAACAAAGAGTTTAGAGGTTTCCTGAGCAATTGCTGAGCATGCTCCAATTATAAGTATTTTTTTCATACAGATTCTTTTATGTGAATTAGTATTAATTATTTAAAAGTTGTAACTCAACTTTACTATCGTTAAATTCTTTATTATTAGATATATTAAATAAACTATTGCCATTTCTATTATTTATTCTATTTTCAGCTAAAAAGCAATATTCTTTGGAATTGTCAATAAGAATGTACTTTCTTTCTAAAAGAGAAGCAGCAACTCCAACAGTACCACTTCCTGCAAAAGGGTCAAGTATGATTTGCTCTTTAAAAGAATAGAATTTTATGAGACGTTTAGGTAATTCTAGTGGAAAAGGAGCTGGATGCCCTATTTTTGTTTTGCTTTCAGTTCCAAAACTCCAGACACTTCTTGTATATTCCATAAATTCATCGGGCTTTAAATCACAGTTTTCTTTTTTGCCAATAAGCTTATAATCACCTTTTGAAAAAATTATTATATATTCATGTCTTGGAACAATATGTGGATTTGAGGAGCTATTCCAACTCCCCCAAGCAGTATGTTTTGCTGCGCTATTTTTATTCCAAATAATTGTTCCTCTATAAAGCATATTTAGATCAACACATTGTTGAATAAAAGCTGAATATGTTGGATATGATATGTTTTGTCTTTTATTTTCTCCTATATTAATACATAATCTTCCACCTTGAACTAAAACATCATTACATTCTTTCCAAACTTCAGACATCCATTTTAAATAATCATTATATGGTAATTCATCTGAGTGGTTTTGATAAGAAATATTAAGATTGTATGGTGGAGATGTTATAATTAAATGAATTGAATCATTAGGAATTCCTTTAAGTACATCTAAACAATCGCCATGAATTACTTTATTTATATATTTTTCAATCATATTATTAATAATTAATTATTTCAAAGTCAATAAAATAATGACTTGCATCAACATTATATTCGACTAATATTGGGTTTCTTTTATTTATTCCATACTCTTTTGCTCTTTTAATAGCAGAATCATTAATTTTTTTCCCTATAACAATTGGTTGGATTATTTCAATATCATTACTTGAGATATTTTCATAAGCCCATTTAATGTATTCTTCTACTTCTATTATACTATTCCTATCTACAATTCCCTTTTTTAATTCAATAATTGAAATTTTGTATCTACTGTTAATGGAAGGAAAATTATTATTATGATAAACAATTAAATCAATATTTCCACCTGCAATATTAACTGGTACATAATTAGCAAAGCACTCAATGTCTTGAATTTTTCCCAGAAACTTATGACAGTTGTTATCAAATTTATCAATATTTTGAGTTATCCAACCTTCTAATATCTTTTCATAAAGTAATTCTCCGTTGTCATTAGTGGATAGATCAAAGAATATTTTTAAATCATTTTTTGGTTTATAAGGAGTTATAGATATTTCAGAAATACCATTATTTGACTTATTTAATAATTCAAATAAATTCTTTTCTTCTTCGGGGAAAATATGAGTATTAGCTTTTCCTCTTCCTAATGCTTTTTTATAAAAAAGAGAACGAAAATCATTAGCAGAATTTTTCAAGCCAAAAACTCTTTTTTCTGGAACAGGATTTTTAAAATAATATTTAGGCCTAATCAATGCTCTATAAGGTGCCCCAGTAAGTCTATAAGAATTTGATTTTAAAATAGTATTATCAATAAATGGATAACTTATAACTTCATATACCCCATGAAAACCTATACCAATTTCATAAAAGAAAATTCTATCATTTATCCTTAAACAAGATAAGTCTGCTATAATGTCAGCTTTTGTTTTTTGGTGTAGTTTAGCTGTTTTATCTTCTTCAAATACAGCAACTAATCCATTATCCCTCATTAATGGAAAAGTATCACTATTTACTACAAAAACATGTGCACCCATATATTTTTTCTATTTAAATAATAAAATAATTTACAATTTACTAAATTTTCTTCAAATTTTCTAATAAATTGTTTTTAGTAATGAAGTGTTTATTAGGGATTAGCAATTACAGCTTTATCCAGCGTTAGTGGTGTATTGCTGATATGTTTATTGAAAAATATTGTTAATCAATGAGTTCACATTACTCCGTAGGAGTCGAATATTAATAAAGACTTTAACAAATATTTAACTCCTATGGAGTTACTACAATTAATTCAGCAATAATTTCTACCAATAATAAATTCATAACGGAATTTTCTTTATACTGAAAATTGTTTTTGGCTAACAATAAAACTATAATTATAAAAAACATATCAGCCCTATTTCAGCCAGCGCTGGACAAATCATTATGTCATTTTGTTAAAAAATTCTTATTTTTAGCGGTTTGGATTGACATTCTAAATTATTATATCTTAAAAGGCAAATTAGTTAAAGTGCTTCCAGATGAATTTTTCTTGAGCAAATAATAATAAAAAAAAGATGAATAATTTAATAAAAATCAATAATTTTGTGGTAAAGAAATAGTAAGCTTATATTATATTTAACAAAAAAAATATGGTAACATTAAATTTAGGTTTTTTAGCTTCACATAGCGGAAGCAATGTTCAGGCAATAATAGATGCAATAAAGAAGAAACTTCTCAATGCACAACCCTGTGTTATAATTTCAAATAATTCCAAAGCTTATGTTTTAGAAAGAGCAAAAATAGAAAATATTCCTTGCTATCATATCAGTTCAATAAAATATCCGGAACAAAAGCAACTTGACAATGCTATTATTGAGCATTTAGAAAAGCACGGTGTTGATACTATTGTTTTAGCTGGATATATGAAAATGTTAAGCAAAAGAGTAATTGAGCATTTCAAAGGTAGGGTACTTAATATTCATCCGGCACTGCTACCAAAATATGGAGGTGAATCAATGTATGGAATGGCTGTGCATAGAGCTGTGATTGAAGCAAAGGAAATTGAAAGTGGGGTTTCTGTTCATTCAGTCAACAGTGAATACGACAGAGGAAAAATCTTAGCTCAAGAGATTGTGCCGGTATTTCCAGATGATAGTCCCGAAATTCTTGCAGCACGTATTCTCGAAGTTGAACATCAAATTTATTGGCAAACTCTACAAAAAATTGCAAAAGGGGATATTAAATTATAAAATTATCCTAAATTATTCATCCGAGAACTCGCAGTTATCGGATGAATGAAACTCTTTGGTAACAACTACTTATGATATACTTCAATGTTTTACGGAATAAACTACTTTAGTATTTCTATCATGTAATTATATGTATTACATATTGTAATACAAATAGTTTTAAATGGGAAGTCATCTGATGACTTAAAAGTTCATTTCTTTAAAAGTAAACGCCTTCTTTTGTTAATGCGACCAAATTACAATTTTTAGAACTTCTAATTAATAAATATTGAAAATTAATTGTCAATTAAACTTTTGTATAACATATTAAAAGCAGTAGTAACAGCTCTTTCTCGTATAATAATCCTGTCGTCTCCGAGGAAAAATTTATTAGAATAAACAGAATTTTTATTAGCAAGTGCTATCCAAACAGTCCCTACTGGTTTTTGTTTAGTTCCGCCACTGGGACCCGCAATTCCAGTAATTCCAATACCAAAATCAGAATTGAAAATCTTTCTTACGTTTAAGGCAAGAGACTCAACTGTTTCCTTACTAACAGCTCCGAAACGTTTAATTATATTTTCGTCAACATTAACTAATTTAGTTTTAATATCATTTGAATAAGCAACAATTCCACCAAAAAAATATTTTGAGCTTCCAGGAATATCAGTAAAATTAGCAGAAAGCAAACCTCCGGTACAGGATTCAGCAACAGCAATTGTTTTATTTTTTTCAATTAAAAGTGATGCAATAACTTGATTAATTGTTACTTCCTCTGTTGCAAAAATATATTTACCTACTTTTTGTCTAATATAATTTTCAGCTTCAGAAATTAATTGATTAGCAGTTTTAAAATCATTTGCACTGAACCCAATTCTTAATTTCACTCCTTTGTATGATGGAAGGAATGCAAGAGTTCCACCTTGAATGAATAAATCTGGATTACCAATTTTTTCAGCTAGAACAGATTCTGGAATTCCGATAGTTTGCAAGATTTTAAAGGCAAGAACATTTTCTTTTCTTAATTCAATTAAATCAAATAAAAAATTATAAACAAACTTTTCAAACATATTCTTCATTTCTAAAGGAACTCCGGGCATAGAAATAATATACTTATCTTTATGCTCAAACAGCATACCGGGAGCAGTTCCAATATGATTTAAAATAACTTTGCATTTTGAAGGAACATAAGCTTGCTGCACATTTCTTTCGAGCATATCAATACCTCTTTTTGAAAACATTTTAGTAATAAAATCGAGTGCATCTTGATTTTTTACTAAAACATCATCAAAGAACTCGCATAAAGCAGGTTTTGTTAAATCATCAGAAGTAGGACCTAATCCACCACTAATTAAAACAACATCAGAAATTTCTAACAGGCGATTTAATTCAATTTTTATTAATTCTTTATCATCATGTATTGATGAGTGAACAATTACATCGCAACCAAGACGGGAACATTGCTGAGCCATCCAACTTGCGTTTGTATTTACTATTTGACCTATGCAAATTTCATCTCCAATTGTTAATATTGATATTTTTAACATAATAATTTTGGAAAATTCATAAATTTTTTACAATTTTTAAAAATAAATAAGTATTTTATAATATTTTTAAAAATTAATAAAATAAAAATAGAATTTACAAAAAAACTTGTTATTCTAAAAGATTAATAAATTAATGCTCAAATCAAGGATGGAAACTATTAGCGTTTGCATAATAGCGAAAAATGAAGAGAAATTTTTGCCTGATTGTCTATTTTCAATTAAAGATGTGGCTGATGAAATAATCTTAGTCGATACTGGTTCAACAGACAGAACTATTGAAATAGCAAAATATTACGGTTGCAAGGTTTTTAATATTGCTTGGCAGAATGATTTTTCAGAAGCAAGAAATTATGCTCTTGAAAAAGCAGAATGCAATTGGATTTTAAGCATTGACGCCGATGAAAGATTGATAAATCCAAATGTTTTAATTTCAACTCTTAAAAATGTTGATTACAATACCGGTGGTATATTAATTAAAGTTACATCTGAAGCAAAAAGAATAGATGGAAATACTGATGTTTATGCTACTAATTTACTGCGTCTGTTTCGCTCACATCCAAAAATTCGATTTTATGGTATAATCCATGAACAAATTATTGAACCAATTCAAGCACTGAATTTAAAATTAGTTAATTCTGATATTGAATTTATCCATCTTGGATATAGCAATAGCTTGGAACAAATGGGAAAAAAACAATTACGCAATCTCGAATTACTTAATTTAGCAATTCAAAATAACGATAAAGACATATACTCATACTACCAAAGAGCAAAAACTCATTTATTATTAAAAGACTTAAATCAGGCAGAACTTGATATTTCAACTGCAATCGAATTAGCAAATGAAAATAGTACTATTAAACCGCAAGCACTAAACTATGGTGCAATAATTGCTTTTCAGCAGGGTGAGCATATCAGAGCTGTTCAAAGAGCTGAATATTCTTTAAAGATATTGCCAATACAGAGTTTCGCAAATTTTATACTCGGTGAAATATATTCTGCCCAGTATAAATATAGTGAAGCTATGAATTATTTTCAAACAATGTATTCTGCTCAAATCTCGCCAAGCTTGTTATCTCAAATTATTGGTGATTTTATCTTACCTATTGAGCAAATACATTTCCGTTTAGGTAAGTGTTATATTGGATTAAATCAGTTTAAACTTGCTAAAGTTGAATTTGAAAAAGGTCTTTCAGCTAATCCTAATGATTCAGGTTGTATGGTAGGATTAGCAAATGTTTATTTCATTTCAAAAAATTTTGGTGAATCTTTAAAACTATTGGAAAAAGCTAAGCTGTTAGAACCAGAAAGACTAGAAGTACAATGTTTTATCAATAAAGTGCTTCAGGCAATTTCTGAAGAAAATTTTGCTTTAACAGAACAGAAAAATCATATTCTAAATATTAATAATTTAACAGAAAATAAGTTTAAGAATAACCTCTTTCATCATTTGCTATCACTATCTATGATAGTAAAAAACGAAGAAGAAATGCTTCCTGAATGTTTAGATAGTATAAAGAATATAGTTGATGAAATTGTAATTGTAGATACCGGCTCAACAGACAGGACAAAAGAAATAGCATTGAGCTATGGAGCAAAGGTTTTTGATTTTGAATGGAATAATGATTTTGCTGAAGTAAGAAATGAGTCTTTGAAGAATTGTACTTGTGATTGGATTATTTATCTTGATGCAGATGAGCGTCTTGAAAAAGAAAGTGCAAAAAAAATCAAAGAATTGTTAATAAATACTAAAGATAGTATTGCTGCTTATTTTTGCACTGTTGAAAGTGAACACCTGCAGCTTACTGGCTCGACTGAAATTCATCTGGACAGCTACCCAAGAGTATTTAGAAATATTGGATATCCTACAATTCACTTCAAAGGCAGAGTTCACGAACAAATTGCTAACTCTATTTATGATAATGGAAAAAGTATTGATGCTTCAGATATAATGATAAAGCATTTAGGTTATAATCTAACACGTAATTTAATGGACAAAAAAATTCAACGTAATTATAACTTGCTTATGATACATATCCAGGAAGAACCTCTTAATAGTTATGCATGGTATCAGCTTGGACAGGCACTTGGCAGTATGGGACGTTACAATGAGGCAGAAAAAGCTATTCGTTTTGCTATTGAAATTGGCGGACTGACTCCCTCTGTTATTGCAAGTGCAACTTCAACTCTATGCCAACTAGTAGGGAATAAAAAAAATTTTGAAGAATCACTCTTTTGGGCTGAAAAATCTTTAGAATATGCTCCTAATCAAGTATATGCTCTTAATTTAAAAGCATATTCACTGATGTATTTGAATTATTTAGACGAAGCTGAAAAACAGTTCAATGAAGTGTTGCGCCGCTTAAATTCAAAAAAAAGAATTCCACAATCCGGTTTTGATATAGTCTTAGATGAAAACATTGTTCATAATGGACTTAATGAAATAAAAATAAGAAGAGCTTATTAGTTTATTTTTAAGTATTATTTTGTTTCATTCGTAATATAACTGATAATAAAAGTAAATACTATGCAAAAATACGTTAATCCATTTACTGATTTCGGTTTCAAAAAACTATTTGGTGAAGAATTGAATAAAGATTTACTTCTTGATTTTATCAAGTCCGTTTTAAACAAAGAAACTGGTAAAATCATAGATTTAAAATATTTGGAAACTGAGCATCATTGCTATACTTATGCAGACCGTAGAGCTGTCTTTGATGTATATTGCGAAAATGAAAAAGGTGAAAAATTCGACATTGAGAAAGGAAAACTTGATATAGCTCGTAAATCAATAAAAATGGGATTATCTCTAACTGAAATTTCTGACCTAACTGGTTTGAATATTTCTGAAATTGAAAAATTAAAATAATTATTAAATATGAAATATGGTCATATCATAAAAGAAAAGTGGATTCTTAACGAAGAAATCACATTTTTAAATAATGGTTCTTTTGGGGCTACTCCCAAAAAAGTATTAGATTCCCAGCAGAAATTCGACATTGAATTAGAAAAAGAGCCGTTAGTTTTTCTATTAGACAAATATCCAGCTTTATTACAGAATACAATTGAAAAACTCGCAACGTTTCTATCGGTCTATAAGCAAGATTTATTTTTCATTGAAAATGCAACTACTGGTTTTAACACAATAATCAGAAATTTATCTTACTCTTTCAAAAAAGACGATGAAATACTTGTTACTTCAAATGTTTATCCATCAGTCAAAAACACATTGGAATATTTTGCTAAATTAATTGGTATTAAAATCACTTATGCACATCTCACTTTTCCAAGCATTAATGCTGAAGATATAATCAATTCTGTAAAAAAAGCTATAAATTCAAAAACGAAATTAGCTGTCTTTGACCATATCACATCTCCAACAGCATTGATTTTCCCAGTAAAAGAACTAACTCGAATTTGTAGGAATAATGGAACTTTAATACTAATTGACGGTGCTCATGCTCCGGGTATGATAGATTTAAATATTAGCGAAATTGCTCCGGATTTTTATACAGGAAACTGCTACAAATGGATGTATGCACCTAAAGGCAGCGGCTTCCTTTGGATTAATCCAAATATTAAACAAGAAATCCATCCGCTTGTAATCTCATTAAATTATGAGCAATGCAGAAATAAAGAATTTGAGTGGACTGGAACACGCAACCCGTCTTCATGGCTTGCCACAAGTGATGCAATTGATTTTTATTACGAAATGGGAAATGAAAATATTAGAAAATATACTCACAAGTTGATTTTAGATGCTGCTAATTTACTCTCTGATTCTTTAGGATTTGAGGTTCCAATACCAAATGAAATGCTTGGTGCTATGGTTACATTGCCTTTCAAAGCAAATCTCCCACCTATTCAGGAAAATACTCTTTTTTTAAGAAAACATTTTTTGGAAAATTACAAAATTGAGTTACCTTTTATGGCTTTTCAAAACTACTGGTATTTCAGAATTTCAGCACAAATTTTCAATGAAATCAGCGATTATATTTATTTAAGCGAATGTATAAAAGATTTTTATAAGAAAAGAAAATGATTGCTCTGTTAACCGACTTCGGATTAGAAGACAGCTTTGTTGCATCAATGAAAGCTGTCATTTATTCTATTAATCCAAATGCTAAAATCGTGGACATTGCTCACTCAGTCAGCCCACAGAATATAAAAGAAGCAGCATTTCATCTTAAAGTATGCTATAAATATTTTCCTAAAGGAACGATTTTTGTTTGCGTAGTTGATCCCGGCGTTGGCTCTAATCGAGAACCAATGCTTTTAAAAACAGATGAATACATATTTTTAGCTGCTAATAATGGTTTATTAAGTCCAATAATACAAAACAACTCTAAATTTGTCTGTTTTAATTTATCTGAAAATTTTAAAAGCATAGATATTTCAAACACTTTTCACGGAAGAGACATCTTTGCTCCTGCTGCTGCACATTTATCTATAGATAAAAACAGATATAATTTAGCAAAAGCAATGGATAGCTCTGAACTTGTTGTATTTCCAAAACCTTTTTTGAAGCAAAATGAAGGAAGTTGCATTGAAACTGAAATCCAACACATTGACCACTTCGGTAATCTTATTACTTCTATCACATCGAAATATTTAACAGATAGTCAATTTCATTCATTAAGCATCAAATTTAACAATCAAAAGATAAAATGCCTTTTTTCAAAATGTTATTCTGAAGCAAAAGAAGGAGAATTAATTGCATACATCGGTAGCAGTGGTTTTCTTGAAATAGCTATGAGAAACGGAAATGCAGCAAGAAAAATTGATTGTAAAACCAATGAAATAATTGAGGTAAGCATTGAGTAATTGCGCTACTGCTTGGCTATATTAATTTTATATTTGCTGTTTATAAAAGCAATTTAATATAGATATGAGATTTACAAAAGAATTTAATCTTCCATTCCTTTTGTTTTAGGTTTTCTCTTGTTATAATCTAATTCTGCCTTTCTAATCCTAACTGATAAAGGAGTAATTTCAACCAATTCATCTTCTGCAATAAATTCTATTGTTTGGTCAAGAGAAAGCAAACGAGGAGGGCGTAAAACAACTGTAGCATCTGAATTGGAAGCGCGCATATTAGTAAGTTTCTTTTCTTTTGTAATATTTACGTTTAAATCATTGACTTTATTTCTTTCACCAATTACCATACCACAATAAACATCTGTTCCGGTATTAATAAAGAGTTCGCCACGGTCTTCCATAGCAAAAGCAGCGTAGGCAGTTGCTCTTCCATTTCTGTCAGCAACTAATGCTCCTGTTGTCCTTTGAGAAATATTTCCAGCCCAAGGTTCATAGTCAGCAAATAAAGTATTCATAATGCCGGTTCCTTTTGTTTCAGTTAGAAATTGGCTACGGAAACCAATTAAACCGCGTGATGGAATTTTAAATTCAATGTCAACTCTACCTGCACCGGTATTGAATAAATTTGTCATTATACCTTTACGGGCAGAAAGTTTTTCTGTAATGATTCCAGTATAAATTTCAGGAATATCTATAAACACGAATTCAAAAGGTTCATGAACTTTACCATTGATATCCTTCAAAATTACATTTGGTTTAGAAACAGCAAATTCAAATCCTTCGCGTCTCATTGTTTCAATGATAATCGCCATCTGGAGTTCCCCCCTGCCGCACACTTCAAAAGCGTCTGTTCTTTCAGTGGGCTTAACGTCTATTGAAACATTACGTAGTTTTTCTTTTTCTAATCTTTCTTTTAAATGACGTGAGGTAACAAATTTTCCTTCTTTTCCTGCAAATGGGCTGTCATTAACATAAAATAGCATTGAAATAGTTGGCTCATCTACTGAAATTCTTGGAAGTGGCTTCGGATTTTCATTGTCAGAAATTGTATCGCCAATTATAAAGCTATCCAGACCGGAAACAGCAATAATATCTCCCGCTTCTACTTTTTCCACCTGAGTCCTGACTAATCCGAAAAAAGTATAAATAGCAGAAAATTTAATATTGTTAGTAATTTTATCTTTACCGCAGAGTGAATATAATTTGTTCATTTCTATAAAACCATTATTCAATCTGCCGACAGCTATTTGTCCAACGTAATTGTTATAATCTAAATTTGTTATTAAAAATTGAGTAACTTCATTTTCTTCAATTTCTGGTCCGGGAATTTCTTTTAATATTGTATCGAAAAGAGGAATAAGATTGTTGTTTGAATCGTTGAGTTCATAGTGAGCAATACCTTTTTTTGCATTTGTATAAATTATTTTAAATTCTATTTGTTCATCATTTGCTCCTAAATCAATAAACAAATCATAAACATCAGAAATCACTTCTTCAATTCGGGAATCCTGGCGGTCTATCTTATTAATAATTAAAATAATGGGGAGTGATTTTGCCAATGCTTTTTTTAATACGAATCGGGTTTGAGGTAGAGGTCCTTCACTTGAATCGACAAGCAATAATACTCCATCAACAAGATTTAAACTTCGCTCAACTTCTCCGCCAAAATCAGCATGTCCGGGAGTATCAACAATATTAATTTTTACATCTTTATAAAAAATAGAAGTGTTCTTCGCCATTATTGTAATACCACGTTCTTTTTCTAAGTCCATCGTATCCATAATTCTTTCATCAACCTGCTGATTATCTCTGAAAGTTCCGCTTTGCTTTAGCATTCCATCTACAAGAGTCGTTTTTCCGTGGTCAACGTGGGCTATGATGGCAATGTTTCTAAATGTATTTTTTCGCATTCTTTTATTTTTATGAATTTTATATATATAACTTTAAATAAACGAATATAATTATTTATTATTTTTATTGATTCCAAAAAATTTCATTTTATTTGTTATTGCTTAATGTAAATTATTCCTGATAAATTTAGAGCTGCCAATGACATTTTAGCTATTTTCAGTCATTCCGAACCCCCTGATAAAGGAAGACCTTTATTTAAATGGAGATGACATCACTAAATGTGTCATTCTGACGGGTGTCAGAATCCATCTTATTATTATTCAACGCTTTTCAATTTTAGCTATTTCATTGAAGCATTTGGGCTTGCCCAAATGTATCGTGAGCAAGCTCACTTGCTTCTCCAAGATGGATTCTGGCATACGCCAGAATGACAAGTAAAGATGTAATTGGTAAGTGTAGCGAGAAATCTCACAAGTCATTGCTAACACGAAACTTGAGATTCCTCACTTCGTTTCAGTATAACATTTTGATTTTGCACTATTTATTGATAGTTTAGCATAAGAATTGTTATTTTTTACTTTAATAAAATCGTAACTTTAAAAAGAGATTTAGAATCTGATAAAGTTAATAAAAAAACAATCATTTTTTTGAATAATTTTTCTACTTTTTCGTCAATAATTCGGATTTAATATTATAAAATAATATTATGTGAGGTTTTATGAAGAAAAAATATGTATTTGGAGCAGGTTTATCAATAGTATTTATTATTTTGTTAATAATAATAATTTCTAACTTTAATTCAGTCTCAAATTTATTTGCCCAAGACAGCATAGGAGCAAGCAAACCACCGGTAGAACTAAGTCCTCAGATTGATGCTTTAAATAATGCTTTTGTTGATGTAAGTGAAGCAGTTCTTCCTACTGTAGTTAGCATAAATGTTGAAATTGAAACTTCAACTTCCAATAATCAATTCCACGACCAATTTAAAGATTTCTTTGAATTTTTCGGAATACCTCAGGAAGAAGGTGAAGAGCAAGGTAGAAGACGCTCAGAAGGAAGTGGTTCTGGAGTAATTATTGCTGAAAATGGCTATATAGTTACAAATAACCATGTAGTAGAAAATGCTGTCAATATTAGTGTAAAAACTTATGATAAGAAAGAATATAAAGCAGAACTAATCGGAACAGATCCACTTACAGATTTAGCTCTTATTAAAATAGATGCTAATGCTTTGCCTTTAGTTCATCTTGCTGATATGGACAAAGTCAGAATTGGTGAATGGGTAGTTGCTGTTGGAAATCCACTTGGTTTAAATTCTACAGTAACAACTGGTATCGTAAGCGCCATTGGAAGAGGTGAATTGTCTCTTCTTCGTGATAAAGATGGATATTCAATTGAAAACTTTATTCAAACAGATGCAGCAATAAATCCGGGTAATAGCGGCGGTGGACTGTTTAATCTTCACGGTAGTTTGGTTGGAATAAATACTGCAATTGCTACAAGAACCGGCACATATATTGGCTACGGCTTTGCTATTCCTATTGATTTAGTTCGTTCAGTTGTAATGGATTTGATGGATGACGGGAAAATAAACCGCGGCTATATCGGTGTTAGCATAAGAACAGTTGATGAAGTTGTCGCAAAATCACTCGGACTTGACAGAGTTGAAGGTGCATTAGTTCATAACATTCTTAAAGATTCCCCAGCTGAAAAAGCTGGAGTTGAATCCGGAGATGTTATTTTGGAGGTTGATGGTAAAAAAATTGCTACTTCTAATGAATTGCAAAGCACTATTGTTATGAAAAGAGCTGGCGATAAAGTGAATCTTACAATCTGGCGTGATGGTAAAAAAATCAATAAAACTGTTAAACTCGAGCCAAGAGATAAAGATACTGAAATTGCATCTGCTTCCAAAGGCGATGACCAAATAGAAGAAGCAAAAGCATCTGTAGACTTTGACCAACTCGGTTTTACTGCCGAAACCTTAAACAAAGATATTAAAGAAAATTTTGATGTTAAACAAGGTGCTTATGTTTCAAAGGTAAAACGTTACAGCTTGGCTGAGCAGCGTGGACTCGCTCCAAATGGAGTTATTATTAAAGCTGACCGCAAGGAAATAAAATCTCCTTCTGATTTGAAGAAAATAATTGATAGCAAAAAAGCTGGTGAAACGATTTTGCTTCACTTGAAGTACAAAGACCAGACTCGAATTGTAGCTTTTGAAATTCCATAGTTTTGAATTTTAGTTTTTTCAAAAGTCAGAATCTAAAAATGAAAATATTTTTGGTTCTGACTTTTTATTTGTAAATACAATTTTTCAAAACTTACAAATACAAATTTATTCTTATATTTACAATTGTTTTAATAAGTAATTTGGAAAAAGAATTGAAAAAAATAGTATTATCCGCGATATTGATAATTTTAAGTAGTTTTATAGCATTTTCCCAGAATTTACTTCATCCGATAAATTTAGATATAGAAGATGGTGAACTTAACAAAATGCCTGTTGGTTGGGAAATGCCCGGTTTTGCTGTGAAGCTAGGATATAATGCTTATCTTACAGACACAATGACTTATCAGGGTAAACATTCATTAAAGCTTTATAATGATTATCCGATTGAAGCAAAAAAATTTGGAATAGTAGAGCAAATAATTGATGCAAAGAATTACCGTGGCAAAAAAATATATTTTAAAGCAGCCATAAGAGTAGAAATTGCTTCTTTATTAGGTTCTGCGAACCTTTTTATGAGAGTATATCTTCCAAATAATGAAGAAATATTTTACGAAGCAATGAAAGATTTTCCAATTGTTCGTAGCGATTGGAATGTTTATGAAATTAGAGGTGAAGTGCATCCTGAAGCAGAAACCATTCGTTTTGGTGCAATGTTGCGTGGTGGTGGCGCTCTTTGGATTGATGATGCATCGTTTGGTATTTTGGAAGACCAAGCGGGCATAAAAGACCCACCTGCTCCATTATCAGAAAATGGTTTGCAAAACCTGATTTCTTATGCTAAAATATATGGTAATATTAGATATTTTTATCCAAGTTTTCAATTACAAAATTATGACTGGGAGCATTTTGTTTTATCATCAATAAATAAAGTAGAAAATTTAAAAAGCACAAAAGATTTTATTGATTTTATAAAAAATTCTTTTATTCCAATTGCTCCTTTGATTGCCTTTGAACACTCTGAAGAAAAAGCTAATGAGCATAAATTTTTTAACGAGAACGATAAAGACAAAGATGTTTATCTTGCTCCAAAACATATTGGACCTGCAACAGGAACAAAGTCTGAAATATTTGAATCACAAATCATTAATGCAAACAAACCTCAAAGAGAAATGGAGGGAATTGTTTTGCAATATATAGACGCCACTCCGTTTAAAGGAAAAAAAATAATATTTAAAGCTTTTAGCAGATTTGAATCTGATGACCAGTTTAGTCAAGGCCAAATGTGGCTTCAGGTAAATATTAACAGAGAAGAAGTTCATTCTATTAATTCTCTTGAAAAGCCAATTTTAAATAACGAATGGGCTGAATACCAAGTAGAAGCAGAGATTCCGGAAAATGCTGAAAATATTATGCTTGCTTTAGTTTTAATTGGTGAAGGGAAAATTTGGTTTGATGAAACTAAATTAGAGATAATTGATAGAAGAAATATTGTTAGCAAAGGAGAACCAAGAAATTACGGCTTTGAAGATGGCGATTTCGGAAAAATTGTCCGTGGCTGGACTTTATATCCGAACTCTGAAATTGTTGGTTACAAAGGCACAGTTACTAATCAGTTTTACAAAGGCAGCAAATCATTGCTAATTGAAGCAGATAAAGAATCAAGGGTAATTTTGCCTAAATTAAATGAAAATTTCATAGAAAAAATTGCTTATGATTTATATTTTTTAACACCAGCAATTATTCGAACTGATTCAATTGAAGTAATGAAAGTTTTGGAAGGAAATGAATCTTTACCTAAAGTGTTTGATGATTCTCTTGAATTCAACGCCAATAATCGAAACAGCAAATTGGCTATTATAATAATAGCTTGGAATATCTTCAAGCATTTCAATTTATATAATCAGGATATTGGCTTTTGGAATGATATTTTAAAGCTTGCATTAGAAAAAGCAGCAATTGACAAAAACGGATTTGAATTTTTAGAGACTTTAAAAATTATGGTTGCCGGTTTGAAAGATGGTCAGGCAAGGGCTTGGGATGCAAAATTAACATTTCGGTATGCACTTCCTTTCCTTTGGGAGTGGATTGATAATAAATTATATATTTCAAAAGTAAATCAAGATGAAACTCAAGTTAAGCCGGGCGATGAGGTTATTGAAATTAATGGGGAAAATACTATTGATGTAATCAATCGAAACAAACAGCTTGTGTCGTCTTCTACTGAACAATGGAAAATAATTAGAACTTTAGCAGAGTTGAGAGCTGGTGATGAAAATTCTTCCGTTGAATTAAAATTGAAAACTTTAACAGGTAAAGAAATTGAAGTTAGAAAAAACAGAAATATTCAACTTATTGAACTTTATGAAGAAAGGCCCGAACAATTTTATCAGTATAAACCAAACCACTATTATATTGATTTAACAAGAGTAAACGATAAAGAATTTAAAGAGATATCAAATAAAATTACTACTGCAGAAGGTATTATTTTTGATTTAAGAGGGCTTTGTCTTGTTTCTGAACACTTTTTAAGCTTTTTTATTGATAATCCTATTCAATCTTTTGAGTGGCGGGTTCCAGTTTATACAAAACCAAATCAGGAAGCAAAGTCATATCAAATTGGCTCTTCTACAATTACTCCACGAAATCCGCATATAAGTGCAAAACTTATATTCTTGGTTGATAAGCGTACTATTGGTTATGCTGAAGCAGTTCTTAGATTAATTAGTAAATATAAATTAGCTACAATTGTCGGCTCTAATAGTGCAGGAAGCGCTGGTGAAATTCAGGCATTAAAACTACCCGATTTTTATTATGTTTCTCTAAGTTCTATTTATGCTTTTTTAAATAATAATGTCCTTTATGGCGAAGTTGTAAAACCAGATGTTTTAGTTGAACCTGATATCCATAATTTCATTCTAAATGAAGACGCAATACTAAATAAAGCAATAGAGTTGTTAGAGCAAAACTGAGAAGGTCATTCTCATTCTTGAATTAATATTTCTTGAATCTGTTATTTTGAGCATCAGAAAAAAAACAGCTTTCCTACATCTCGAAGACGAGTAGGAAAGCTATATTTTATTATACAAGTTTAGGTGGTAACAAGGATTTGTGAGATTCTTCGCTGCGCTTCAGAATGACAATTTACCTAATAACCAATAACCTAATAACCAATAACCCAATAACCCAATAAACTAATAACCAACCACCTACACAGAAATTTTTATCCATTTAAATATTTCTTTGAAGTTTGGTTTCTTTCCATACATCAAAATTCCAACTCTGTAAATACGTGATGCAACCCAGACGCATCCTAAGAAAGTGGCGACCATTAGAACAATTGAAGTAAGTAATTGCCAAATTGGAACATCAGTAGCAGCAATGCGGACAATCATCAAAATCGGAGCGAAAAACGGAATTAATGAAAGAATTACAGAAAGAGTTCCTTCCGGATTTGTTATTACAGCACCAATAAAGAAAATAGGAAGAATAATTGGGAGCATAATCGGACCTTGCAACTGAGCTGCATCGCTTTCCTGGTCAACTGCAGAACCCACTGCCGCAAAAAGTGTTGAATAAATAAAATAGCCGGCAAGGAAATAAATTACAAATCCAATATAAAGCATTGGGGATATTTCTGGCAATTCAAAGCCACTCGGAATTTGCTGACTTGTTGAAGCAGTCATAGTATCAATCATTGCCTGTTCCTGTCCCATCAAAGATGAAATAATTGGAGTTGCAGCAAGGAAAAGCCCTGCACCGATAATTATCCAAAAAAGCACCTGAGTTAAACCGACAGCACCAATCCCGATAATTTTCCCCATCATAATTTCAAACGGCTTTGCTGATGAAGCAATTACCTCGACTATGCGATTAGCTTTTTCTTCAATTACACCGCGCATAACATAAGAGCCATAAATCAGCATCATCATATAAATTAAAAGTCCAAGTATATAACCAATTCCGGCGAGAAGAGTAGAATCATCACTTTTAATCCCTTCTGCAGTAAGTTTCTGAGTATTAATTTTTACTTTTTCTTCAGAAATGCGAATAATATTGGAATCAGCACCGGCATTAATCAAACGGTGATGAAGAATTACATTACCAATATTGCTTTGTAAAGAAGAAATAAAGCCGATACCACCGCCACCTTTTGTGTAGATTACAGCTTCTCCATTATTGATTATATCTTCATTTAGAACAAGATACGCATCTATCTTTGCACTGATTACCATACTTTTTAAACTATCTTCACTTAAATTGGTCAAATAGTATTTACTAGTATCTGTTTTTACAATTTCGTTACCAATGCTTGCAGTTTTATCAAGGATTGCAAGTTTCATATCGGTGCTATCTGAAGAAAAATATGTAATAGCAGCTGGAATTGCAACCATAGCAACCATAAAAATGGGCATTAAAATAGTCCCAATGATAAAACCCTTCGAGCGAACTTTCGATAAATATTCGTGCTTAATTATTATTCCGATTTTATTGTTTTTACTCATTTTCGTTCTCCGTTTTCTTAGATACAACATCAATAAAGATTTCGTGTAAACTTGGTTCGACTACCTGAAAATGCGATAATTTTACATTTTCTATAGCAGCTTTCAAGATTTGTGGAGCTTGCTCTTCGGCATTTTGCAATCGGAACTCGGCGCGGTTTTTCGTTCTGTTAATAAATTTCAAACCATCAAATTTATTTAAAAAGCTATCGTCTCCTTCAAATTCCAACAGCATTGTATCTTTGCTAAAACTTTTCTTGATTTCGTGAATATTTCCTTTTAAAACGATATTGCCTTTATCAATCAGGCAGATATTATCGCAGAGCTGCTCGGCTTGTTCCATAACGTGAGTAGAAAGAATAATCGTTTTGCCCTGTTCTTTCATATCAAGAATAATTCTTTTTAGCAATTCAGTATTTATCGGGTCGAAACCAGAAAATGGCTCATCAAGAATAATTAGCTCTGGCTCGTGAAGAATTGTGCTAATAAACTGGACTTTTTGCTGCATACCTTTAGATAGCTCCTGAATTTTTTTGTCAGCCCAGGATTCTGCATCCATTTTTCTCAGCCAATCTTTTGCGCGGGCTGTGGCAGTAGTTTTGTCAATATTTTTTAATTGAGCAAAATATATAAGCTGCTCAATGACTTTAATTTTCTTATAAAGACCACGTTCTTCAGGTAAATAACCAATGCGGTTTTGGGCATCGTATCCGTCATTATTTCCAAAAAGAAAAATCTTACCTTCATCTGGAGCGAGTATATTTGTAATCATTCGAATAAGAGTAGTTTTTCCGGCTCCGTTTGGACCGAGAAGCCCCAGCACAGTTCCCGGTTCTGAACTGAAGCTAACTTTATTTACGGCGACATAATCGCCGAAGCGTTTTAATACATTCTCAATTCTTAATACATCCATAAATTTATATAATTTCAATATATAATAATAATAATTGCAAAAATAAATAATATTTTATAATTTTGTAGTCTAAAAATATATTAATTTTGAAAATTATAAATATTAGATTATAAACAAATTAGTGAGAAAAAATGAATTATACGGGTCCGAAAGTAAAACTTTCAAGGAAACTTGGGATTGAGCTAACAATAAAATCCAGCAAATATTCCTCAAAGAAACCATACCCACCAGGTCAGCATGGTGCCAGCAAACGTAGAGCCAAGCAATCAGATTACGGCAAGCAGTTATTAGAAAAGCAACGCCTAAGATTGCAATACAATATTTCCGAAAAGCAAATGCGTAATTACTATGCTAAAGCTGCATCCTTGCTCGGTAATACTGGCGATTTATTAATTCAGCTTCTTGAAGCAAGATTAGATTCTGTATTGTATCGCTCAGGTTTTACACGTTCAATCTATGCAGCACGCCAGTTCATTACTCACGGTCACATTTTAGTCGATGGCAAAAGAGTTACCATTCCTTCATATAGCTTGAAACCAAATCAAACTATTAGCATTAAGCCAAAAAGCAGAAAATTGGAATGTTTCCAGGATGCAATGAGAACTGCAACACCACCACCATACATTGAATTGCAAAAAGCGGAATTTGCTTCTATTTTCCGTTATACTCCCACCCGCGAGGAAGCTCCCGTTATTTGTGAAGTACCTCTCGTAGTCGAGTTCTATTCAAGATAATAAGTAAAAAAATATAGAAATAAAAAAAACTACATCCAAAAGATGTAGTTTTTTTTTATAATTTTGTAAAAAGCGAAATAATCCTTCCCAAGTTGAAATTGGGAAAGAGAAATAATATAGAAATAAAAAGAGCTAAATCCAAAAGATCTAGTTTTTTTACACTAAAGTCAGAAGTTACTTCTGACTTTGATGTTATGCTGTCAGTAAGAATTTCTTATTGCAAATAAAGTTACTTCTGGCTACAGGAAAAAGCTAATATTTCATTAAACTCCAATTTCTTTTTTTTGAATGAATTAGAATAAAAGCTTGATTTTTCTCATAATCAGTTATTAGATGAATTTTAAACATTTTGTCATCTTTATTGCAGTGATAATAATCTTCTGAAATAAAATTTCCATTCAAATCATACTTTTGAATAATAAAATAATCAGTAAATTTATCTTGATTTAAATGCAGTATTAAAATATTGTAAGTATTTTGAATTACTCCAGATTCCATAATGTAAAAATTTTCATCACTATAACAGGAATTTGTTTCAAATATATCTGCACTTGTTTCAATAATATATTTTAGCAAACCTTTTGCACAAATTTTATTTATTTCATTGCTTTTTCTATTAATAGCAATAAAAGCTTTTAACCAGGGATTTAAATAAATATACTCGTCGCTTTCCCAGTTGAAATCAACTAAACCAATTGACGGAATGTAATGAATTGAATCTAATTTATATACTTTTTTTAAATCATTTAAAGATAGTAAGTTTTTTGAATTTTCAAAGCGAGGATTGTTTGACTCGGTTATTAAAAATAAAGAATCTAAATGATTATTATAATTTTTTTCTTTAATTATATTATGACAAACATACAAATTAGAACTAAGCTGCTTAGGACTAATAATCCGAGGATTATTTTGGTTGCTGTCTAATATTTGCGAATTGCCACATAAAACATTTATATTGCTATTCAAATACCTTTTTCTCGTCATTTTTTGCTCTGCTGAATCAACTATTTTTGTTATAGTATCAGTTTTTACTCCACATATAACTTTTGCATTACAGAGATATTCATTGTTTTCTGTTGGAATTGCATAATTAAATGTAAACATTGGATATAACCTGTCGTTTAACCACTCCAAATCTTCATCGCTGATTTTTCCAGTAATTTTATTAATTATTGCAGAATCAGGAATAATGGTTTTTATTGAATCTCCGTTTAGAATGTTGATAACGCCAATTTCATTTTTCATTATATCCACATAAGACAAACTATTTTCCTTAATAAAAAAGGACTGGACTTGGGGATTTCCAATTGGGTATTTAACTGAAATGTTTTTTAAGCTATCTAAAGAATAGTAATTAAAGAGTTTTTGAATTACATTTATTGAGAAATATTTTATGCTATCATTTTCAAAACGAGCAATTTCGTCTTCGTGAAAATTGAGAACGATTAAAGTAGGAATTTTTTCTATTTCATATTTTTTTAAAATAGAGTCTGTTACAGCAAAAGATATATTTTTCCACCTGATATTCTTTTTTATAAAAGGATTGATTAAGGAGCTATCGGCAATTTTGACAATTATATCAAGTTTTGAATTTGGAAAAAGCTTCTCAATATCACTAATAATGCTATTTATTGGTAAAGAAACACAGGAAGCACAGGAGGGCGGTTCAATAAAAAAATAAAATGAGGGCAACTGCTCATTTCTTATTTCATTGCTTTTACAATCCAGAAAAAATAAAAGAATAAAACTTAAAACTAAAATTATATATTTTTTGTTCATTTTAAAAATTATTTATTTACTGTATTATTAATCATTATAGTTCATTTACCAACTTCCCAAATTTCAAGTATTTCTCCCAACTTGGGAAAGAATACCTCTTTTATAATTGTATAAATGAACTATTACAAATCTATAAAAAAAATAAGAACCAAATATATTTTCTATTATGAAAAAAAAAATTATTGTTCATTTTTTATTCTTTGAGAAATATTATAATTTTGCAATTATTTTTTGGAAAATTGAGATGGAATACTATAAAGAATTTTTCGAAAGCAAAAAATCCAAATCAGGTATTTTCTACGGAATATTCATTACAGCAGTGGCTTTATTCCTGATTATAATTGAATATCTTGATAATGGTTCTTTTTCATCTTTTGACTGGATGTTAGATAAATTATGTGCTGCATTTGGAATCACAAATGAACCATCTTCAAGCTATCCCTTTCATTGGTATTTTTCCTTTGCGCTGTTAGTTATCGGTATTTTGCAGATTTTTTCCGGTTTTGGCAAACCAATTCAAAATATTATTGGTAAAGCTTATTTAAAGATTAATGAACAAGCCATTGTTTTGAAAAGAGACATTTGGATCAAAATAGATATAATAAACTGGGATAATGTTGCAGCAATCGAATACAAAGCAGCAATTTTCTTTTTCGAGTTAAACAACAAAGCATTATACAAACTCCCTATTGAATACTTCGACTATTCAGAAATCCAGAAAATAAAAGAAGTAATAAAAGAAATTGCAAGCAGAAAAAATGTAAGTATAACTCAATTAATTTCATAATATATTAAATTAAAGTGAGTTCTAAAAATTGTCATACTTTGCTATCGCTCAGAATGACAGTGAAAAATTACGTCATTTTCGTTTTTAAAAAATCTCATTTTTTTAGGGATTTCGTAATGATACATTAATAAATATATAATATTTCGTTGTCTAATATTAAAAAAATACAAATAATTTACTCTTTTCAAGTAAGATTATACTCAAGCGCAGAAATGAGATAGAAGAGTTTAAATTGATTTAAAAAGATTTGAAGTTTAGTGGGCCTGGAGGGACTTGAACCCCCAACCTACGGATTATGAGTCCGGCGCTCTAACCAGTTGAGCTACGGGCCCCCTTTACTTTCTCTCTATTACTCAAATAATAGCTTACAAAATTATAAAATTTTTCATTATTTTCAAAATATTTATATAATTATTTTTATTTTTGCTCTTTTTAAAAAAGGGAATTGAAATGTCATTGAATATTTTAAAAAGCAAACTTGAAAATCTAAATAATAAATATGAAATTAATAATTACAAAATTCCTGAAATATGGCTAAATCCTTACAGTAACAATTTTACAGAAACTGATGTTAATCCTGTGAATTTTTTTCTTAAACAAATTGATACGATTAATGAAATATCGGAAAAGTCGAAAATATCGTTTAAGTCAAAGAACTGGTCTAACGAAGCAATAATATACAATTTATTTGTCAGGTATTGCTGCGGAACAATATTGAATGCGATAGCAATGCTTCCATACATTCATTCACTTGGAATTAATACAATTTACCTTTTGCCAATAACATCTATAGGGAAATATAATAAAAAAGGAGAGCTTGGCTCACCATACTCAATCCGTAATCCTTACGAAATTGATGAAAATCTTGCTGACAGTATGATTGATATGACTGCATCAGAACAATTTCAAGCATTTGTAGAAGCTGCACATTCGATTGGAATGAAAGTAGTGCTTGAATTTGTTTTCAGAACAGCCAGTTTAGATAGCGATTGGGCTATTTTGCATCCTGAATGGTTCTATTGGATTAAAGAAGAAAATGAAAAATCATTTTTACCACCTGCTTTTACTGATAAAGAACTAATTGAAATTAAAGAAAAAATATTGAAAAAGGATTTTACAAAATTAATAGCTCCGAGCAAAGAATATATCGAACAATTTGTCAAATGCCCCAAAAAAGTAGTTAAAGAAGCAGATAAAATAATTGGTTACGATGAAAGAGGGAATAGATGTATCATTCCTTCTGCATTTGCTGATTGGCCTCCAGACGATAAGCAGCCACTTTGGTCCGATGTTACATATTTAAAACTTTATGAAAATCCGAAATTCAATTATGTTGCTTATAATACCGTAAGGATGTATGACAAAGAGCTTGCTAAAACTAAATACGAGCAAACTGAGCTTTGGGAAAAAATAACTGATATTATTCCATTTTATCAAAAAGAATATGGAATTGATGGAGTTATGATTGATATGGGACATTCGCTTCCAGCAAAGCTTTTAAAGTCAATTATTTCAAAAGCAAAAGAAAAAAATAAAGATTTTGTTTTTTGGGAAGAAAATTTTACACTTACTGAAAAATCTAAAAGTATTGGATACAGCGCAGTTGTGGGATATTTATGCTTTGATGAACACATTGCATGGAAAATGCATAGTTTGTTAAATATGCTAGAAAATGTTAATACTCCAATACCATTTTTTGCAACACCAGAAAACCATAACACACCAAGAGCAGCTTCACGTTTTAATAATACTAAGTTTTCTGAAATGTGCTGGGCATTGAACTGTTTAATACCCGGACTGCCTTTTATTCATAATGGTTTTGAATTAGGTGAAATGCATCCTGTCAATACCGGATTAGATTTTACTGAAGTACAAATTGGCTTATATTCTGAGCATAATTTACCACTCTTTTCTAATATCCGTCTAAATTGGAATAGTAATTTAGCAATTATTCCCCAAATGAGATTACTAATTGAAATTAGAATAAAATATATTGATTTAACTAAAAATTTTAAAGAAGCAACATTTTTTAAATTCAATACAAATAATGAAAATATATTATGTTTTATCAGAAAATTCGATAAGTTAATTTTGTTTGTATGTAATTTAAGTGATAAAGAAAATTATGCAGAAATAGAAATTCCTAGAGAAATTAATAAAATAATTAGTGTATTTGATAATAACAATATTAAATTAATCGACAATAAACTAAAGCTCAGTATGTCTGCATTCGACTATAATATTTTTGAACTTGTAGAATTTAATATAATTTAAACTATCATTTCGAGTACAGAAAATGGAATTAACACTTATATAAATTGAGATGGAATAAAGATATGCAGTAATTCTGAGCGAAGTGAAGAATCTCACAACTACTTTTTACCAAATAGTTTAAGTACTTTGAATTTTGAATTCCTAAATCTGGAAGATTAATAAGAACTAATTTCAAGTAACATTAAAAAAAGTGAAAAATGAAAATATAGAAAATTTTAATATATAATCACGAATTGCATCTGTAGGTTTAAATTTAAATTGTTCCATTATTTTTTTGATAATAAAAAATTCTTATTATTTATTTGTAATTAAATTACGAAAAATTTTCAGTTTACTCTACTTCAATACCTGTTCTCTTAATTTCTTCTATAAAAGGATCGCTTTCTTCAAAATATTCAGTAGAATAGGTTTTAGTTTCAATATCAATGTATTCTTTTTTAATGTTAATATCAGAAAAAAGTCTTCTGTCTTCAAATCCAAAACCAGAGAACATATCTGAAACTAAAGCAACATCAATATCTGAATTTTCATTCTGTCGATTAATCGAATAAGAACCAAAAAGAATCACTTTATCTAATTTAATTCCTTTTTGTGCTATCTCTTCGGCAAAAGATTTTACTTTCTTTATAGCAATTTCTTGATTAAGCATAGTTTTATTTCTTTAATTCTCCTTAATATTTTTGACGTATATTCAAATGTACATATTTTATTAATTCTAAATATTTAATCTGGATATCGACCTTCTAACTGGAAATCATTAAATTTGTGTAAAAATACTAAATCTTCATTATCAAATTCTTGATTTGTTTCATTTAATAATTTAACAAGGTTATGAATTTTTGGAGGTATATTTGCTTCATTATATTTTACCCATTAAGCTTTACAAAACTTTTCAATGGATAAATGTGCGAAAAATAAACAATGAACAAATCTTTGTGCTTTAAATAAAGACAGTACAGTTTTCCAGTCTTCATCAGATGAATCAATCCAGTAGTTTATATGTTCATTCTTTTGTAACATTATTTCTACAATTTAATTTTTTATACTCTATGTGTAAATTAAATTTTATGAAAGTTAATATTTCCTTCCAATGTGCAAATGGGAAGTAGTATTAAAATATTTTCTACTTTTCAGTTTCCCCCATCGCTTCCTTAATAATCTGTTCCTGTTCAAAATTGTGGACTTTGTAAGAGCCAGTTGCAGTTGATGGGCTTTGTTTTCTGCCAATATATGAAATTTTTGAATTTAGCAAATCGCTTAAAATAGGATTAATAAAATTCCATGCACCCTGATTTTGCGGTTCTTCCTGCACCCAGATATATTCTTTTACGTTTGAGTATTTTTTAATGATATTTAAAAAACCTTTTTTATCAAAAGGATAAAGCTGCTCTATTCTTATGATTGAAATGTGCTCCGCTTTTCCTCTCGGCTGAAGTAAATCATAGTATATTTTACCAGAGCAGAAAAGCATTTTTGTTACTTTATTAAAATCAGTGATATGCTCATCATCTAAAATTGCCTGAAAATCCTTTTGAGTGAAATCGCTAACAGAAGAAACAGCCAACTGATGCCTTAAAATGCTTTTTGGTGACATAACAATAAGTGGCTTTTTCTTTTCAAGCAGAATTTGTCTGCGTAAAATATGGAAAAATTGGGCTGGCGTAGTTAAGTTTGCAACAATTATGTTATTGTCGGCACAAAGCTGGAGATAGCGTTCTAATCTCGCACTTGAATGTTCTGCCCCCTGCCCTTCGTAGCTATGAGGAAGAAGCAGCACAAGATTTGATGTTTGTCCCCATTTCACCTCCCCACAAACGATGTATTGGTCAATAATCGGTTGAGCCATATTAGCAAAATCACCGAACTGAGCTTCCCAAATCGTCAATCCATCTTGAGAAATAGTGCTGTAGCCATATTCAAAACCAAGCACGGCAAGTTCAGAAAGTGGGCTATCGAAAATGCGGAAGAATCCTTGCTTATCTGAAATATGATTTAATGGTATATATATTTCTTCATTTTTAACATCAACAATTACAGAATGGCGGTGGCTGAAAGTGCCTCTGCGCGAATCTTCACCAGAAAAGCGTATTTCAGGTCGTTCAAGTAAAATCGAACCATAAGCAAGCAATTCGCCCATTCCCCAATCAATAGCCGGAACAGGAGATTCGAGCATAGTTGCCCTTCGGGAATATAGCTGCTTCACTTTTTGATGGACATTTATCTGCTCGGGTATTTGAACAATTTTATTCCCAATTTCTCTTAATACTTTTTCTTCAACAGAAGTTTTTACATTTAAGTTAAATTCCAAATTTTTATTGTATAAAACAGAAAAATCTATGTCTTTTGGTTTTCTTTTGTTGAAAATTTCAGTCAATTTTTCCTGAACAGAATGAACGTAGTTTTTTGAATAATCTTCTTCAATTATTTTTTCTTTAAAAAGTTCATCATTATAAATCTGAGAAACAGGTGGAATATTTTTAATTTTCTTATAAAGCAATGGCTGTGTGTATGACGGCTCATCTGCTTCGTTATGTCCATATTTCCTGTAACACAGAACATCAATAATAACATCATTATGAAATTGATTCCTGTATTCAAAGGCAAAAATTGCAGCACTAACAACTGATTCGATGTCATGCCCGTTGACGTGAAGGATTGGCACCTGTATCATCTTTGCAATGTCGGTTGAATATACAGTAGAGCGTGCATCTTGTGCAGTAGTAGTAAAACCGATTTGGTTGTTAATCACAATGTGGATTGTTCCGCCAGTGCGGTATCCTTCAAGGGCAGAAAGATTGAGTGTTTCAGCAACAATTCCCTGCCCGGCAAACGCAGCATCACCATGAACAAGAACAGGCAAGCATTTCGAATAAGTGGAATCCCGATTTTGATTATCAATTGCCCGTGCTATTCCTTCAACAACTGGATTAACGAGTTCAAGATGGCTTGGATTTGCTGATAAAAAAATTTGAATTTTATTTTTTTTTGCAGAAGTGTAAGTGGCCTTAGCTCCCAAATGGTATTTCACATCACCAGAGCCAAAGTAATTAACAGGGTCGATTTCTCCGTCAAATTCAGCGAACATTTTTTGCAAATCCTTACCAATATTATTTGCAAGGACGTTTAACCGCCCGCGGTGAGACATTCCAAGTGCTATTGCAATATGTTTACTATCAGCAGAAAGCTGGAAAAGTTTATCAAGCATAACGACTACAGATTCGCTACCTTCGAGAGAAAAGCGTTTAGAGCCAATAAACTTTGTATGCAGAAAATTCTCAAATTCTTCTGCATCAATCAATTTTTTTAAAAATGAAATTTTCTCTTCGTTTGAATATTTTTGAGCGTTTTTTGGAAGTTCCAATTTGCTTTTAATCCATTCTTTTTTTTCTGGATTTTGAATGTGCATAAACTCATAGCCCGTAGAACTGCAATATGTTTCGCGTAGTATTTCAATTATATTGCGTAAAGGCAAATCGCTTTGGCTCCATGCATCATCTGAATGAAAATACCTGTCTAAATCCCAAATCGTAAAACCATAGTGAGCAGGGTCAAGTTCGGGGTAGTAGTAAGATTCAAACCCCAGAGGATTTATATTTGCGAGCAGATGACCGCGCACCCTATATGCATTAATCATTAACATTACGTGGGCACCCTTTTCAATAGCTGCCTGCTCATCATAAAACTTATTGCGAGTAGTTGTGATGTCGCTTGCCCAACGAATCGGCTCAAATGGGATACGCAGTATTGCAAAAATCTGGTCGTAAAATAAATCGGCACCAAGCAGTAGTTTGCTCAAATACGCAAGAAATTCAGCTGATTCCGCACCCTGAATTATTCTGTGGTCGTAAGTGCTTGTAATTGTAACAACTTTAGAAACAGCAAGAGAAGTAAGCACGTCCGGTCTTACTGCCTGAAACTCAACTGGATAATCAATGGAGCCAGTAGCGATAATCAAGCCCTGCCCCTTCATTAGACGTGGTGATGAGCAGGTAGTTCCAATCATTCCGGGATTTGTGAGTGTTACAGTAGTGCCAAACATATCATCGGGACCAATGCTGTTGTTCCTTGCTTTATTTATTAATTTGTCATATTCATCAATAAATTCGGAAAAATTCATATTTTGTGCATTTTTAACATTGGGAACAAGCAGCATACGACTGCCATCGCTGCGGGTTATGTCCACAGCAAGACCGATATTTATTGATTTATGCTGGATTCTATGCGGTTTTCCGTCCGACATAACATAAGCAGCGTTTAAAGAAGGATATTTGATTAGAGCTTTAACTACTGCCCATGCAAGAAGGTGAGTAAATGAAATTCTTGGGCGTTTTAGCTTTAGTAGATATTTATTGATGATTCGCCTGTTTTCGTCAAGGGCTTTGACTGGCATTTCACGAAATGAAGTAGCTGTCGGAATTTCCAAGCTTTCTTCCATATTGCTCGAAATTCGGGTTTGCATTGAGTTTAGTGGCTGCAAATCATCTGTTTCTGATAAAGTTAATTTCGGCTTACTTATAGAATCGCGTTTTTTTTCAGAAGTTGGAACGCCAGAAAGTTTGCTTTTATTTTTGAAATAATTCTGCCACTCAGGGCTTACTGAATCGGTATCTCTTAAGTATTTATAAAAAAGTTCTTCTTCAAAAGCATAATTAGGTGTAATCATAATTTATTTCAACTATTATTTATGATTAAAAAATACAAATATGCTTAATATTTCTTTAATTTCAATAAAATATTTTGTTTGAAATATTTGTAGTGCTAATTTGAATTTTGTATATTTGCAAAGAATTTTATGAGGTGCAAAATGACAGAATTTCGAGAAAACTTCGTGAAAGTTAAAATAATAAAATACACTGGATTGACCTAATAAGAGTTAATAAACTTAATATGTTCATAAATTGAATTGAATAAATTTATCATAAATTGTAAATAAATTAAAAAATGAAAACAAAAAAAATAATAAATTTACTATGAACAGGACTTATAATTACAGGTTTTTGGTCTTGTTCTAATAATATACCGGAAGGTGCAATAGCTGTCAAACCATTTTATAAAGAAAAATATCTTGGTAAATGGTATGAGATTGCAAGATTAGATTTTAAATATGAAAAGGATTTAGACAATACTACTGCTGAATATTCTATGAATGATGACGGAACAATTAAGGTTGTCAATCAGGGATATAATACAAAAAAAGAAGAATGGACCGAAGCAATTGGTAAAGCAAAGTTTGTTGGTGAAGAAAATATTGCAATGCTTAAAGTATCATTTTTCGGACCATTTTATTCAGGTTACAATGTGATTGCTCTTGATGAAGAATATAGATATGCTCTAATTGCAGGAAAAAGTCTTGATTATTTATGGATTTTATCCCGGGATACTACTATACCAGATGAAATAAAAAACAAATACCTGAAAATCGCAGAAGAGGTTGGATACAATACTACTGAACTTATATGGGTTAAGCACGATAGACAGAAATAATAGAAAGCAAATAATAATTATTGGGAGTTCTAGAAATTTTTATTCTGAATCCACCCAATAAAGGAATACCTTTATTTCAAAGGGGATGACATCTGTTTACACAGTCATTCTGAACGAAGTGAAGAATCCAGAAAGTTTTTTTTAACCATTATTCTCTGGGTTCTTCACAACGCTTCAGAATGACCGACAAAAGTAAAGATGTCATTGGCAAACGAAGTCAGGAATCTAAAACTTCGTGTTAGCAATAACTTGTGAGATTCTTCGCTATGCTTCAGAATAACAATTTTTAGAGAACCACTATTGGTTTAATTTCCTTGCCATTTTTCCATAATTTAATTTATTAAAAATTTTATGAAAAATGAATAATATTTATTAAATTTGTAATCTTGAATAATTATGGAAATATAATTTAATAATAATAATTAGGCAGAAATATGAAAAGGACCTTTCAACCAAGCAGAAGAAAAAGATTGAACAAACACGGTTTCAGAGAGAGAATGGCAACAAAGAACGGAAGAAAAGTGCTTGCAAGCCGTAGGGCTAAAGGGCGATGGAAGCTCACAGTTAGCGACGAAAGAAAGAAGCCACAATAGTGTTATATGAATAAGATTAATCTGAAAACGATAAAAGGGAAAAATAACTTTGATGCTGTTTTCAACAAAAAAAGGATTTTTCATTCTAAAAAACTGATTGCAATAGTAAATTTTAGAAATTTAGAACAATTATCGTTTTCAGAAAATCAAAAGGCAGAAGAAATAATAATATATTATGCGGTTTTAATAAGCAAACGGCTTTCAAAAAAAGCAGTTGTAAGAAACAGAATAAAACGGCTGCTCCGTGAAAGTATCAAACGGGTAATAAGCGATTCAATAGAAAATCCGCTCGTATTTGAAAACATTATTTTAAGTTGGAAAGAAAAAGCACCGCATCATCCGAAACTTATTGGGCTTTCTGACGTTATTCCTTCTGTCAGTGAAGCTTTAGAGGAAGCATACAGTTTTTATATAACAAAACAAAGGAAAAAGCTTGAAGCAGATTCTATTACTATTAATCAAGATGTATAAGTTGCTCTTATCGCCTTTGTTCTTGAATAGTTGTAGGTTCTTTCCGAGCTGCTCCGATTATGCTTACGAAGCTATTCAAACTTTTGGCTGCATAAAGGGGAGTTATTTAGCATTTAAAAGAATAATAAAATGCCACCCATTCCATCCGGGTGGCTATGACCCTGTTCCAACTAAACATCATTTCGATTCAATCAAATAAGGAAAATTTTTCTAATGGATAAACGCTCTATTTTAGCTTTCGTTTTAATCGGTATTGTTTTAGCTGTTTGGCTAATCGTCAGTTCAATTTATCAAAGACCACCGCTGAAGCAAGACCAAACCAAAGATTCCACAAAAACTGAAACACAAATTGTCGATTCTTCAAATGTTATCCAAAGCGATACTACTGCTATTGACTCATTAAACCAGACAGCGCAGCTTAATTCCGATTCCTTAAAATATGGTGCTTTCTTCTCTAATTATGTAAAAGCAGAAGACAAAGAAATCACAATAGAAACAGACCTTTTTACTACAAAAATTAGCAATAAAGGGGCTGGTATTTCTTTCTGGGAACTGAAAAAATTTAAGCACAAAAACGGCACTCCAGCTCAATTAATTGAATCTCAGCTAAGCGAGTTGTTTATGATTTTTGAAACAAGGGAACGAAATAAAATTGATACCCGCGATTTTTACTTTACTTTCGACAATATTGAAGCAACAAGTTTTAAATTAAAAGAAAATGACTCTTTAGTTTTTACTGCCCGTTTGGGATATGAAAATGGAAGTGCTATACTGAAAAAATTCGTTTTCTATGGCAATTCATACAGTTTTTTGACTGATATAACTTTGCGCCAGATGGATACTGTAATCCAAAGGGGTTACCGATACGTTTGGAGCGATGGTTTAAAGTATCAGGAAGACAATCCTTCCGATGAATCAAACGAAGCAATAGCTATGGCTTCTTTAAACGGAGCAATTGAAGAACTCAATGCTGATGACGCAGACCCGGTTACAGCAAATTACACCGGTATAATTGATTATGCCGCTACAAAAACAAAATATTTCGGTGCTGCAATTATTCCACAGCCCTATCGCGGTTATGACGGAACAATAGATTTGCTCGGCAGACGTGAGTTTTACAATTCCGATAGAATTGAAGAAAGATATTCGATGATTTTCAGAATTCCTTATTCCGGAGGAACTGAAACGAATTCTTTTAGAGTGTATATTGGTCCTTTGGATTATGATTTATTAAGCGAATATCATCTTACCGATATGATAAACTTCGGTTGGCGCTGGCTTGTCCGTCCTATCGGTGAGTACTTTATGCTTCCTTTCTTCAAAATGATTTATATGTTTATTCATAATTATGGTATTTCAATTATCATATTTTCCATTTTGATGAAACTCTTGCTATATCCTCTTTCGATTACTCAAATGCGCTCTGCACAAAAGATGCAGCTAATTGCACCAGAGATGACAAAGATGCGTGAGAAATTCAAAGACGACCCGAAGCAGCAACAAACAGAAATGATGAAGATTTATTCGGAGTATGGGATTAATCCAGCCGGCGGCTGTCTCCCATTGCTTTTGCAAATGCCGATTCTTTATGCACTTTGGTCAGTTCTGCGGACCGCTATTGATTTACGGCAAGCCAATTTCTTCCTTTGGATTACGGATTTGTCTGTTCCGGACGTTATTTTAACTCTTCCGTTTGCAATTCCAATTTTCAATTTAAGTCAGTTTTCCGGTCTTGCAATTCTTATGGGTGTTACATTATTTTTCCAGCAGAAATTAACGCTAACAGACCCAAGACAGAAATTTATGATTTATATTTTGCCTGTTGTTTTTACTTTGATGTTCTCATATTTTCCATCTGGCTTAAATCTTTATTACTTTATGTTTAACCTTTTGGGAATTATTCAACAAGTCTATATCAATAAATTTTCAAAGAAAAAACTAACGCTTGAAGATTTAAAGAAAATGCCTAAAAAAGAAGGTTGGATGCAAAAGAAAATGCGTGAAGCGCAAGAATTGGCAGCAGCTCAAGGCAGAACTGTTCCGGGCAAGCAATACGAAAATACTTCAAAATCCAAATACGTTAGAAAAAAGAAGAAGTAAATTCTATATTCCTACAGTCAGAAAAAATTTCTGACTGCAGGAAAAAGTAGTATTGACGGGAATGTCTGTAAAAAAATAAGGTAGCACAGAGAGAAATGCCTATGCTACCTTTTAAATATCAATTATTAATCGTTTACCGGATAAGTCAAAAGAACTGGACTTGAAATGTAAAGCCAGTATCCTTGACCGGG
>CAZCHH010000015.1:15137-56632 GCA_964498585.1 uncultured Hyphomicrobiales bacterium | reverse complement strand
AGGGGAGCTGTTAAAAGGTTCTATTAACAAATATAGTATTTCTTAAGCATAAAAACACATTATAAACTCTCTTGTTTTTAGAAAGGAAAAGAATAAAAACGCTATTGTCTAAAAGGAAAAGCTAAAGATAGTAGAAATGTCTTTAATCATTATTTATCAATAACATAAAAAGGTATTTTTACAAATAAAAGATGTTATTTTATTTTTTAGAGTGAAGTTTTTTTAGATAAATACGAGATTTATTTCACCCCACCCGTAGGGATTATATATTAAAAAAGCACTTATTTATTTAATTCCTACGGAATAAAAAGGCATTAAAAAATGAATGGTTACAAATATTTTATCCCTAACGGGATAAGTAGAATAGCAACACGTTTTAAAGATGTGTATAATCGTTAGCTCAAGAGGGGAATTGTACTTGTGTTAAAAAGAAAAATGTGCATCAACTTTACTTTTTTAAAATCTTAAAATAGAATTGCGTAAGGTGAGTTATTATGATATTTTATAATTGAATTTGTTTTACTTTCGTCCAGTTTCTAGGGCTTTGCGAAAGTTTAAAAGCCGCAACTCTTGTGGTATCATCAGCTTATTAGATTCTTCGTTGCACTTGGATAGACTGGCTATCACTTTCGATGATTATTTAATAAAAAAAGCGAGGTTAAATCTTTTTTTTATTTAAGTTTCACCTCGCTTTTATATTTTCAATTAATGTTAAATTAATTTACTTTTGGATTATTTGGGAAGCCGGGAAAAATGTTTGGTTGCCTGTCAGTTTTAATTTCACCGAACTGTTGTTCAAATTTGCGAATATTATCCATTAAAGCACCTAAAAACATTTTAGCGTGCTGCGGGGTCATAACTATACGTGCAAAAACTTTAGCTTTTGGCACTCCGGGCATCACACGAGTAAAATCCATAACAAATTCAGCAGGTGAATGAGAAATAATAGCAAGGTTTGAATAAATTCCTTCTGCTTCTTTATCACCAATTTCTAAGTTTAACTGCTGTGGTACTGGGTCTGGTTTTCTTTCAGCCATAAATTCCTTTATATAAAGTTATACTATTTTTTTAAATTATTTATTTTTTCTTGTATTATAGCACTTTCTTTAGTGCCGCCTTCCATTCTGTCGTATAATTTGAGCAAAACAAGATAATAACGCTCTAATTTTTCCTGAGGTATAGTTAGTTCAAGTGCTTCCAATTCAGCAACTATGTATTGCTGTTTATCGGTATCTTTTGTAAATAAATAGATTTCACCAAGCTCACCTAGCACTTCAAAATCACGGCTATATTTCGTTGATTTTCTGCATCTTTCAAAATACTCTGCAGATTTTTTCAGAAGTGGTAAATATTCATCAGGATTTAGTTTATAATTTGGGTCTTTGCTTAACTTTTCCTGTTGAGCTTGTTGAATTGTTAGAACTTTATTTTTGTATGCTGATGCAACATTTCTTAAAGCATTTTCATTTTTAGCATCAATCTTTATTGCCTTTTCATATTGTTCTATTGACTCGTCAAATCTGTTTAATTGTTGGAGTAAATCAGCATATTGAACTAAATAAGTCGGATTATTCGGATTCTTTTTTACTAAGTCTAAAATAAATTTAAGTGATTCCTCTTTTTTCCCCTGAGATTCATAAATAAGTATAAGTGCAGTATTAGCATCAGTATTTTGTGGGTCTAAATAAAGAATACTAAAAATATTTTCTAAGGCATTATTCCATTCTTTAGTATCAAAATAGGTTTGTGCTAAAGCGAAATAAGGAGAAGTAGAAAATGAAAATGGCTGAAGTCTTTCCTGTTTGGTTAAATCTTTTGGTAAATCAATCCGCCACCCTTCAACAATAAACTGATTAGTTCCTTCTTTTATTGAATATAACAATAACTCTTTATTTTGGTAATCATATATATCAACAATTAATGAATCGTTATTAGTTTCATCACCAATTTTAAAACCAGATGAGTTAATGGGTTTGCCTAAAACATTCAATGCTTCAGTTCTTTCCATCTTAATATTTAAACCTTTTTCTTTAGCAAAAGAAATCTCAGTCTTCAAAATATCGGCGTATTTATTGTTATTTAAAATTGTATTTGGAATATCACCTTTAGTTTCATAAGCCATTGCCAATAAACGATAAACATCTGGATTCTTCGGACGCAATTTCAAGCAATTATTAAAATGATTAATACATTTGTTGAAATCTTCAATTTTTTTATCATTAATATAGCTATTTAAAGATTCAATTCCGGCATTATAACAATCAGCAAAAACAGATTGTTTTGTATGAGGAATTCTATCAACGAATTCAGCTCCTGTTATATATTTTTCGCCAGTAAGCATTGCTGTAGTTGCTTCGTCAAGCAAATTAAGCTGTTTATTAACCTCAACGAGCAAAATCCATGCTTCGCTATTACTTTGATTTTTTTCTAATTCTTTTTCAAGATACTGCTTTGCTTTTTGCCAATCCTTGTTTTGAGCTGCAAGTTTGGCTGTAGTTAATTCAGGCGATGCACATTGAAAGCCCTGCATTAAAAAAGTGCCGATTATTAAAAAAATGGCTAAATAAAATAGCTTTTTCACAATTTTCTCCTTATTTTTATTTATTTTTATTATATTATTTTTGCAAAATAAAAAACAACTATTTCAATATAACAAACTTAACTAAAAATTATAAAATTTGAAAAAAATATTTATCATAGCAGGCGAACAATCAGGAGAAATGCATGCGGCTTTTCTTATGGATAAAATAAAAGATATGATACCAGATATTCAGTTCTTCGGTATTGGTGGGCAACAAATGGAGCAAAGAGGATTAAAATCTATAGTTCCTTTGAAAGATTTCTCTGTTGTCGGATTTTTTGAAGTTGCTAAAAAGATTTCATTTTTTAACAAAATATTAAATGAATGTAAAAACATACTTCAAAATGGTGGATTCGATGCTTTTATTCCCGTGGATTTTCCCGGTTTTAATATCAGATTAGCTAAATTTGCTAAATCTATTAATATTCCAGTAATTTATTATATCGCTCCACAACTTTGGGCTTGGGGAAAAAACAGAGCTAAAGAGCTTTCTGATTCAGTTGATAAGCTACTTGTTGTCTTTCCGTTTGAAGTTGAATTTTTTAAGCTATATAGTATTGATTGTCATTTTGTCGGGCATCCTTTATTAGAAAGAATTAAACCAGCCGAAGAAAAAGAGAGACTAAAGAAAATTGCTTTTTTGCCCGGTAGCAGAATGCAGGAACTTCATTCACATTTGCCTTTGCTCGAAAATATTTCCAGTGAATTAAAAAAGAAACTGCCAGATTATAAAATTTCACTTGCTAAATCTCCTCTTATCAATCAAGAATTTTTTGATTTTATTGCAATGCGAAATCCAGATTGGGAGTTTTCAGATAATTCAATTGAATTAATGCGAGAAAGCCAAGTTGGAATTATAAAAACTGGTACTTCAAACCTTGAAGCTGCTCTATGCGGTTTACCTTTCATTATGTTTTATAAAACTTCTTTTATTTCTTATTTCCTGGGGAAAAAATTTATTAATTTAGATTTCATTTCTTTAGTAAACATCTTATCGGGAAAGAAAGTAATTACCGAATACATTCAAAGCGATATTAACCCAAAACTTATGACAAATGAAATTTATGATTTAGTAAATAATAAAGATAAATACAAAAGTATTCAAAATGAGTTTTTAAAGATTAGAGAAATGCTCGGTGAAGCAAGTGCTTCGGAAAAAGCAGCTAATATTATTGTTAATTTCTTAATTTCTCGATAAATGATTAATCAAGGAGTAATATAGACTTGTGAGATTTTTTGCTGCGATTTCATATTACATCTTTACATATATTTGTGATTCCGTGCCACCTGATAAAGGTCTTCTTTTATCTGGTGGTTCAGAATGACAGTACAAACATTATAACATCACCTTTTAAATGAGGCACTAGCTTTATCGTGGGATTCAGAATAACATTTTTATGTAAAGAGAATTCATCGGATGACAGGCAGTCATCCGATGAATTTAATCAATATTATTTTTGTTCATTATGAGCATCAGAGAAACATCTCCCAACTAATCATTATTGCTGGATTTAAAATTTCTTACTTTTATTTAATTATCTTTTGTAATTCTACTCTTCGTAGTCGCTTGCGATAAGAGCTTAAATTTTCTTTTTTTCTACGTTGAAGTGGTTCCAATTTGCCTGCGGAGCGTCCAGACAGGATTTCTGCCGGAACTCCTCTTTTAATTAGCTCAACAATAACAAAATCTACCCGTCTTTTCCCTAATTGTTGGTTATATTCAACGCTTGCCACATCGTCAGTATGCCCAACTAAATTAATTTGTGATATTTCATTTTTCGAATCAATAATATTTTGAGCAAGCAAATCAAGTTCTTCTTCCCAAGTACGATTAGTTTCAACACCATTGCTGTCTAATGTGAATTTATACGGAGCATCATAGATATCTGTAGGAAAATTAATTCTTAATGTTAAAATTTCTGGTATATAAAAATCTTTGTTTAAGTAGGACAGAGTATCGGTAGATTCGACTAGCAATTTAAAAGAATCAAAGAAATAATCTTTTGCCTGAGCTGTAACTTCAAATTCAGTTCCTTTTTCTAAAGTGAAAGAATAAGACCCATCTTTATCAGTTGTATGCTTGCTCTTATCCGCTTTAATTAAAGATTCTTTATCAGTTGGCTTAACGTAAATTTCTGCATTAGGAATAGGAATTTGCTTGCGTGCATTGAAAACTTTCCCTTCTAAAGTAAAAATCGGACTAATAAAAGTATGAGCAATCGGTAAATCTGGAGTCTCTGTTTTAAAAATTTCAATTTTTTCATTCTTTACAATTTTTTCTTCCTGCACTTCGCTAACTTTTGTCCTTTGTATTTTTCTTCTGACAAATAAATCGAAACCACCTCTGTCTTCAGGAGGATTATTAATTAAAGTATTTTGATTAGAGCTATAATAAAATAAATCGTTGCAATCGTTCGGGCAGCTTGGATATAGTTCATCTGCAGCAGTGTTTAATGGAGGTCTCATATTAGTGTATTTAGGAAAATACTGCTCAGCTTTGCTTTGTAAAATTTCTTTATTTTTAACATCTTTCCAAAAATCATCATTTATATCAACATAGAAAATATCATAGCCGCCAACAGTTTCAAAACCGGAAGAAGCAAAATAAAGTTGATTGTCATTTTCCGCTAGGTAAGGAGTTAGCTCATCACATCTTGAGTTTACATTTTTTCCACAATTAATTGGCTGGCTCCAGCGCCCATCTTCCAACAAAACTGAGAACCATATATCAGTACCTCCAATTCCACCCGGTCTGTCTGAACTAAAGAAAACAACATCTTTAGCTTTAGATATTGAGGGTTGAGATGTCCAAACATATTCATTATAATATATAGGACGCGGCATATTTTGTACATCGAAAATAATATTTGCTGATATTTTCCCTGTATAAAGATTGGTATTGCCAGTAATAGATTTATCGTTATCCTGAGAGCAGGCAAAAACTAAATCTTTTCCAACAACTGAGAAAGACCCGATATTTCCGTCAAGTGGAATTCCTACTCCAGATGAAATTCTTCCACTTAAATCGTTTTCCATTTTGCCTATCATAACATATTGACGGTTTCCATCAGAAGTAGTAAGCAAAACTTCCTTAGGACCTATAAAAGAGATTGCCCATTCGTCATTTTTAGAATTCAGATTTTTTAAGCACTGAAAATCATAATAACTATCTGAAAGCTGTTGAAATTCGCGACTAGTGTCGTAAACAATACCTTCCCATTGCCTTTGCCTGCAGTCCTGCTCAGCAGGAGGACAGTTTATTTCTTGCATTACCACTTGTTTCATTGCACAGGAGTATAGCAAGAAGCTTATAAATATTTTCAATGATAATCTTATTATAATTTTCATAATCATCTTATTCAGATTACTTAAAAATTTTTTTTATTTTTGTAATAAAATACAAAAAATATTTGAAAAGAAAATAAAAAAAATAAAATAAATGGAAAAAGGTCATATAGATTGGTATATTTTGTTGTCAGTAGTCGGATTAATGCTTTTTAGTATTGCATTTGTTTATAGCGCCAGTGCATCAGTTGCTGAAGCGAGGTATGCACATTCAGAAGTGCTTTTTATCAATCATACTATTAGAGTTCTTATTGGTTTGATTATTCTTTTGGTATTTGCAAAATTAGATTATCACAAATTAGAAAAAGCTACTTTCCCTGTAATGTTATTTTCAATTTTGTTATTGATTCTTGTTTATTTTATAAGCACACCTGTAAATAATGCTTACAGATGGATAAATATTGGACCATTCAGCTTCCAGCCCTCTGAATTTGCAAAATTTGCATTAGTCTTGCATTTTGCCTGCATTATTTCACAACGCGAAGAGGTAATCAAAGATTTCAAATTTGGTTTTTTGCCATTAATGATTTGGACTATAGTAATAATTGGATTAATCGCTCTTCAACCTAACTTTTCTACAGCCGGAGTTATATTTTTCATAGCAATTTCGATAATGTTTGTAGGCAATGTTAATCTAATTCATTTGATTTCTTTTTCTTTTGCATCTTTAACCGTTATTATATTTTATGGACTTTCTGCTCCATACCGAATGCAAAGGATACTTAGTTTTTTTGGAGATACGAATGTATCTGAAAATGTTCAATATCAAGTTAATCAAGCTATAATAGCATTTGGTAATGGCGGATTGTTTGGAGTGGGTCCTGGGCAAAGCCGACAAAGTCATTTATTTCTTCCTGAATCTTATGGCGATTATATTTTTTCAATTATTGGCGAAGAATACGGTTTCGTTGGAGCATTAATAATTATTGCTGCCTTTATAATTATTTTCTGGCGTGGTTTTAAGATTATTAAAAAGGCACCAGACCTATTTGGATATTTACTTTCTGCTGGAATTATTCTTACCTTTGCTTTTTATATGGTGGTTAGTATTGCAGTTAATTGCGGTCTTTTACCGGCAACCGGACTGCCTTTGCCCTTCATCAGCTACGGTGGCACTGCAGTCTTCTTTTATTCTGCTGCTATGGGAATTCTACTCAATATTTCTGCCCATGCAAATGTTTTCCCAAGAAAAAATACTTTAACTTTAAATGAAAAAAAAGATATTACGTTCAGTCAGCCGGAATTGCTTCAGTGAGAAATACAAAACTACGAGGAGTTAGGAGTTCTGAAACTCTTCAAAATAGAATATCAGTAAGATATTGATAAATTCTATTCACAATAAATAAATGTTCAGGCAATGGATTTAAATTATATTATTATGATAAAAAAAAATAAAATTCTTTTATTATTTTATAAAAAATATTAAATTAAATAATAGAATGATATTTGTAGGAATTTTAAAATATTCTGAGGTTTTATGAGTGATTTTTATGATATTATAGATTATGAAAGTGAAGAATTTGAAGATGAAACAGATCCTCAGGAAAATAAGTATATAACTTTTAAACTAGATAAAGAAGAATTTGGTATAGAAATTAAATATGTAATAGAAATAGTTGGATTCCAAAAAATTACACAGGTACCTGATATGCCAGAATATATTAAAGGAGTAATAAATCTAAGAGGATTGGTAGTTCCAATTTTAGATGTTAGGAAGCGTTTACATTTTGATATTATTTCATATAATCACAGAACTTGTATAATAGTTGTTAGCATTAAAGAAAAGCTGATTGGATTAATTGTCGATGAGGTTTCTGAAGTAGTTGATATACCGGAAAACCAAATATCAGACCCACCACTAATGGGAACACATAAAAGCAGATACATTAAAGGAATTGGTAAAGTTGCTAATAGTGTAAAGATTATTCTTAATATTGAAGAATTATTAACTGCTGATGAAATTGAAGAAGTAATTAATTTGGAATAATTTAGTATTAATGATTAATTCATTTTTACAAGTTGTATTTGAATTAACATAAAATATTTATTTATTTTTATTATTCATTATGTAATTATATTTTTGTAAAAAATTTTAGAACAATAAAAATTTAAAAAAATGACTAAAACATTTGCGATTGAGAGTAACGGCTTTTTGGAAAAGACTGCCTGTTATATAAATGGTCAGCAGGTAGGTGGCTTAAAAGAAGTGTTTATAAATATTGATGAAGCAGGAATTTTTGATTCTATAATTCAATACGAAGCAAAAGATAAACAGATATATACCTGTCAGATTTTTGATGATAACTTACAAAATATCAAAATTGTTGAGCCGTCTTTTACTGAGGATGAAGCAAGTCAATTAGCATTACTTGAAATTGAAAGTGATGGTACTGTTGATAATACTGCAGTGTTTTATAATAACGAAGAGCTAACTGGCGTTGTAAGTTTGTTTATTCATATTAAAGCGGTAACTGGAAACAAAGGAATTCAGTCTTTATTTAGTAAACCGATAAACAATGAACAACCTGTTTTTAAAACTGAAATTATTTTCAGAAATGAAGATAACACTTTGAGTAGCGAATCAATTTTTTAAAAGAAATGAAAAAGAATAATTTTTTTAATTTAAGTCGTATATTAATTGTTTTTGTTGTTCTAATTTTACTTTTCCCGGATATTTTAGAAGCAAAGCGTGGTGGTAGAAGTTTTGGTGGCTCCCGCCGTTCTTTTTCTTCAAGACAATACAGCAGACAACCTTCCGGAACTTCACAGAATCAGGCAAACAGATTAGGAACTCAACGCAAAACCAGTTTCGGAGGCACCCGACTTTCATCAAGTCAGTCTTATACAAAAAAATATGGTGTTCCACGCAGAACTGCTTCAGCTGGAACTACTCCCGGAATACCGAAAAATTATGTTGTGCATCAATATAGTGGTTATGGAAATTCGTTGATGATGGGTTATTTAATGGGACATTCTTCATTACTTTGGATTATGCCGTTCCATCCTGCTTTCTATTATTCTAAGCCCTATTATGTGGAAAACCCGGACGGCACTATGGAGGTTTATCCTCCTACTTTTTCAATTGAAAGAGTTCTCATTACTATTCTGATTGTTGCCGGAATTGTTTATTTTATTTTGACTGCAATTAAAAGAAGAAAACAATTTAGCACCCAACCAAGAACTCAATCATCATTTTTGTAGCTGATTAAGAATCAAATGCAATTTATGCAGAATTTTATTAATTCTATTTCAAATAAAGTTCTCTATAAATATAGTGTTGTACTCCATTATCGTCTATATCAACTTCGATTAATCCTTTTGTTATAAAATCTTCTAAAATCGCTCTTGTCATATCGATAGATAAATTCATATAAAGAGCAGCTTCAGACAGAGTAAAACGCCCATTCATTTTTGATGCAAGCAATAGCACCTGACGTTCAGTATTAGGATTGCTTCTAAATTGTACAGGGATTTTCTTCGATTTTTTTATTATATTATATCCTGCAATCAATGGGATAATTCCTAAAACAATGAGAATAATCAAACTTCTTCCAATTCCTTTTCCCTGAATCATATTGATTACGCCGGAGAGTGAGAATACTATTCCCCACCAAAAAGCAATATTACCAAATATTTTAGTTGTTTTGTCCATTATTTCGTTTTTTTATTTGTATATTTTTCTACAATTTTGAATTTGCAATTTATTTAAAATAAAAATAATTAAAAAAAATAAATTAACAAAATAAATTAATAAATGAACTGGCAATTAATCAAATTTATTCAAAAAGGATTTGCAAGAGCAGGGAAAGAAAGCTATTTTCTTAAATTTACACGTTCTGTTGCTTTTATTGGAGTAATGTTGGGAAGTATTGCTCTAATTCTTTCTTTGTCTATTCTTGATGGTTACGAGGAAAAACTATACGACAGTGTTGAAAAATTATCTGCTCATATTAAAATCTCTTCATTCAAAAATGATTTAATCCCTTATTCTGATGAAATAATACAAAATCTGAAGAATAATTTTCCAGATATTACCGATATTTCTCCAATTATCAAAACAGAAGCACTGATACGCTCTAAAGAAGGAGTTGAAAGTATTGCAATTCAAGCTTATGAGAATTTCGAAAAAATTAATAAAAACAATGATATAACCAGTAAAATTGTTGACGGAAATAAAGGTTTTTCTTCTCTGATAGCTAATGAAGTGATTATAGGGAAAAAATTAGCAAAGAAGCTAAATATTAAAATAAATGAAGAAATTTTTATTTTTACTATTACAGATAAAACCGATAACAACTTCACACTCCCTGATATTAATAAATTCAAAGTCATTGGTATTTATGAAACAGGGATGGCGCAATTTGACGATATTAATATCTACATTCCTTTTAAAACAGTTCAATCAATGATTAAAATACCCGATGGCTATGTGAGTGAATATTCCATTTGGCTAAAATCAATTACGAATCTAAATGAAACAACGGATAAGATTCAGGAATTTCTTGGATTTCCTTTTTTTGTTACAAATATATATCAGAATTTTACTTCGATTTTTTCCTGGATTGAGTTGCAAAAAGAACCAATTCCTTTGGTATTGGGTTTGATTACAATTGTAGCGGTGTTTAATATAATTACAATTTTATTTATAACAATAGTTGAAAAAACACATTCTATTGGGATTTTGCGTGCTTTAGGTATGAAAAACAAAGATATTGCTTTTGTGTTTATTTTTAAAGGCACATTGCTCGGTTTGTCCGGAACGATTATTGGATGCCTGATAGCTTTCATTTTATCATTTATCCAAAAAGAATTTGGGATTATTAGTTTAAATGCAGATATTTACTATTTTGACAGAATGCCAGTATCAATCTCGTTTATTAACTATTTAGTTGTTGTTATAGTATCGGGAGCATTATCATTTTTATCCACTATAATTCCATCTTTTTCGTCATTCAAAATAATGCCTATTAAGGCAATTAGATTTAAATAAAACAGAATAAAATATTGTATTAATAATAAAATAACTTTTATTAATTTATTAAAGAGGTCATTATGAAAAGATTCTTTTGTTTTAGTTTGATTCTTTTATTTTCAATAAGTGCTGTTGCAGTGCAAGCTCAAACCATTGCAAAGCCACCGACTTCAAAGAAAGAAGCAAGTAAAATTTCACCAAAGCAAATGCAGGAAAAACCGAAGATGACACCAGCTCAGATTCAGGAAAAACGACAACAATTTCAACAGAAACAAAATGAACAGGGTAAAATGAATCCAGACTTTAATAATTTTTCCAATATTGATGATGCCTTGAAATATGCTCCTAATATGAAAAAATTGATGATGGCTGGCAAGGGTTTAAAAGAATTGTCGCCTAAAATTGCTCAGTTTAAAGAGCTTGAAGTCTTGGATTTAACCAGAAATTCTTTAACTTCTCTGCCTGATGAACTTGCTCAACTAAAAAAATTAAAAACCGTTATTCTTCAGAAAAATTTTTTCAAAGAGTTCCCTATTGTTTTAACAAAAATCCCTTCTCTCGAATTTATTGATTTTAGTTTTAATGAGATTTCAAGCATTCCTGATGACATTAGTGCTTTGACTAATTTGCAAAAAATTAAATTTATGACTAATAAGCTTAAAACAATACCTAAGGGTTTTGGCAATTTAAAAAGCTTGAAGGAATTGCATATTGATATAAACGAGCTTGAAGAATTTCCTAATGAAATCACCCAAATAATCAGTTTGGAATATTTGAATTTATCTAAAAATCAAATTAAAAGCATTCCCGAAAGCATTAAAAATTTAAAAAACTTAAAGAATTTGATTATTAATGCAAACAAGCTTACTGAAATTAATAAAGCAATTGGAAGTTTGACTTTGCTTGAAAGTTTAGATATTCAATACAATAATTTTAGTAATCTGCCGGGTGAAATTGGTAATCTTACAAATTTGAAAAAACTGTCCTTGAGCAATAACAACATTGCCGGTTTTCCTGATAAAATTGGGGAATTAAAAAATTTAGAAGAATTATCAATGAGTTCGCTTAAATCAAAAAAACTACCGGATTTCTCTAAACTGAATATGGTGAAAATTTTGGATTTAAGCAATAACAATTTAACTGAATTGCCTGATTATCTCGATAAGTTTGCTAATCTTTCTGAATTAAATTTAGCAAGCAATAAATTCAAGAAAATTCCTTCAATTCTTTATTCTCTTACTAATCTTACAAAATTGAATTTGACAAGAAATGAATTGACTGAAATTCCCGATGAAATTGTAAAAATGAAGAATTTGAATACTTTGAATATGAATGCTAATAAAATTGAAAAGATTTCAAATTCAATAGTTCAATTAGATAATCTGCAAACTTTAATGCTGAGTTCAAACAGATTGAAACAAATACCAAACGAATTTTCAAATATGAAAAATTTAAAATTCCTTCATTTACAGCAAAATATTATCGAGCAAAAGGATAAAGATGCAATAATAAAATTATTACCTAATGTTAGGGTAAAAGTATAATTTTTGAATGTTTAAAGATTTAATATTAGATGTCCTGCGCTTTCAAAGTGCAGGACATCTTTTTTATATAGCACTTCCAGTCATACTACTATTGGAAATGTTCGTTTGACTTTCACTTTTTACTTTCGTAAAGTTTCTCAAGCTTTTCGAAAGTAAAAATGCTCATTTCAAATGAAAATTTCTTTAAACTAAATTAATCGGCATAATTTCTAATTCAAATAGAATATTATTGGAATGAAAATTTACTTCTTCTATATAAAAAATGATGTTTTCTAACAACTACGAAGACCTAAAAATTCATTACGAAGCATTAAAAACACATTACGAAGACCTAAAATTCTTTACGAAGACCTTAGAACTCGTTACGAAGATTTTAGAGCTTATTACGAAGATTTTAGAGTTCTTTACGAAGCATTTAGAGCTTTTTACAAAAACCTTTGAGCTCTTTACGAAGACCTAAAACTCATTACGAAGACCTTAGAGTTCATTACGAAGACCTTAGAGTTCATTACGAAGACCTAAAATCGTTGTTTTCAACAAAAAAACTACCTGAAATGCACTATTACGGTAATACAAAAAAGGAATAAGCCCTTTATTTTCAATGTAATATAGCAACAAAGCAAAAATAAATAATGAAAATTAAAGATTTATTAAAAAAAGGGAAGAATTTTGATTTTTTTGTAGAAATGCAGTGCATTGAGTCTCTACGGATATGTGTTGTTTCGATAAGAAATATTTTCGTTAAGCAGCAGTTTCATACGGCAACAGCTAATTTTCGTTCCTTGTCAGATGCGTATTTCAAACAAGCAAAAATATGTGTTTCGCTAATTTGTGGAAAATCCACAATAATATCTTTAAATGACATACCATTAGCAAGCATTTCCAAAATATCTGCAACTGAAATCCTTGTTCCAAGAATAACTGGTTTGCCAAATCTGACTTTTGGATTAATTTCTATATATTTCTGATATAACTCCATTGCATTTCCTCAATTTTTTTGTTGTTTAAATTATGAAAAAAAACATTTTAAAACAAGTATTTCTTTTAAGATATAAACTTATTGCTTCTTTTCTTGTTTTTTACTCTCCTTCCCAAGTTTAACTTGGGAAGGAGGAGAAAAAATGTAGAGATAAGATATGCCTTTTCTCTACGATTTGTCTTTAGATGGGCTTTACTTTTCCTGTTTTCAGAAGTTATATTGAATGAAAAGAGAAAAGACTGGAGGGAGTGGTTCACATTTTTTAATTTCCTTTTGGATGTAAAGGGGAAAATATTACTCAATTGTTGCGACAGTGTAGCAATAATTTGCTTGCCATAACCATAACCATCTCTGGATTATATCAAAAACATCATTCCCCGAGTTCAATATTATCAGAATTTAAATGAACATTATAATTGCTAAAAAAATGCTTCAAATTTTTCCTACGTTCTTCTAAGTTTCCAATACTTTTCCATTCACCATTTCCAATAGATTCGAGCATTTCATTTTCATCATTCTCTAAATTAAGCTCTTTCCAATCTTTTATTTCATTTTTCTCTCTGAGTTTTACTTATCTGATGACTTGGAAAACACAGCGGGTCTATGCTGGTAAACCTACCTATTTCGTCATCGTATTTGCGGACGCCGTGGTCTGCGTTTTGCTTTCTTTATCTTTTTCCTTCCCGATGAATTACTTTTTCAATAATTCATTAAATTCTTCAATTGTTATTCCACATTCTCTTATAATATTTCGTAATGTACCTTTAGCTATTTCTTTGTGATTAGGAACAGTTACTCTTCTATTTGGATAAATTGAATTTCGCAAAATTATATGACTACCAGTTTGATGATCAATAGAATAACCTAATTTTTAAGAATTTGCAATAATTCGCGTGCAGAAATAACTTTCAATTTACCCAAAGCTAACCTCTAAATATTCTTCATAAATTGGAGGAGGAATTGGTTCGTTATGTTTTTTTAAACTATACAAATACCCTTCAATGGCATCTTGGATATTTAGTAATGCATCTTTGCGTGTTTTACCTTGTGAAATGCAACCTGGCAAGTTTGGGCATTGAACTATAAATATACCATCTTCATCTTGTTCAATAATAATTCTATATTTCATAATTAAATTTTAAATTAATAAATAATAATAACAATTTAAGAAAACTAATCAAAAATAAAAAGAAAAATTTTATGCTGGTAAACCTACCTATTTCGTCATCGTATTTGCGGACGCCGTGGTCTGCGTTTTGCTTTCATTGTCTTTTTCCTTCCCGATGAATTTGGTGCGATTTTCACAGTTTGAACTTGAACACAATACTTTACCAAACGGAGCATAATCAAACTGCTTTACGATTTGTCCGTCATCACGCACAACAGAACGCACATTCCCCAAAAAAGATTTTTTTTAAGTTTAAGGAATTTGTTTAGAATATTTTATCTTTTTTTATATGCGTCTTTTCTTTTAGAAATTTCATATACAAAAACGTTATGTTCTTTATCATCAACAGTATAAAGTACCCTATAAAAAGTCCATCGAATCCTGTAAGCATTTTGAACCGACAACTTAACACAACCAGTAGGCCTTGGCTCCTTTTCTAAATCCAATATCTTGGACAATAAATTAGAATAAGAAAAGTTGTCTAATCCATTTAAAAATGCTCTGGAACGTTTGTTCAGTAAAACATTATACTTGTTGCTCTTTTCGTAATTTGTCATATTCTCTTATATCCATAAAATCATTATCATTTTTCATAGCATCAAGAATTGTTTCAGAATCAAGAATGTTTTGAATAAGTTCATCGAAATAATAGTCACTTCTTAATCTATCCCAAGTATTCCTTGAAAGTGTAACTTTTTCTTTTTCAACTTCAATCATTTTAATTTCCTATTTGATTGTTTAATAATAATTTCTAAAATAAAGAAACGTTAGCATATTTGCAAATATTTTTGAGAAACAATATTATTCATCATCGTATTTGCGGACTCCGTGGTCGGCATAGTTGCTTTCCTTGTCTTTTTTCTTTCCCGATGAATTTGGTGCGGTTAATTTCATATGAATAAAGAACTTTACCGAATGGAGTGTAATTTTAGCAATTTTTAAATTCATTCAATAATAAAGATGCAGTCTTTCCTTCTTTAAAATAGTCTTCTGCTTTTGCTTTTCTTAATTCTTGAATATCTTCATAATCGTTGATTTTTTCTTTGATTTCTAAATAATCCTTATATGGAATAACTACATAATCTATCAAATTTCCTTTTTTTATTAATTGGGCGTTGATTTCCATTTTTAACTCCTAATTATATGATTCTTTTCTGTGTAAAATTCTATAAACTATAATATTATTTTTTTCTAATTCAAATAATATTCTATAATTACCAACTCTTAGTCGATATTCTGGTGTAAAATTAGTCAATTTTTTAATATCACCCTGAAAACTATTCTCTAAACTAATAATTTTTTTTAGAATATTTACGCTATCATTTTTAGGTAAATTTCTTAAATCTTTTTCAGCTAATGGTTTTATAATAACAGTATATTTCTTCATAATCATAATAAAATTTGACGTAAAACACTTTATTATATTATATTTATATCAAAATAGGTCTATACTTGTAAATCTTCCTATTTCGTCATCATATTTGCGGACGCCGTGGTCTGCGTTTTGCTTTCTTTGTCTTTTTCCTTCCCGATGAATTTGGTGCGGTTAATGTCTGTTGAACACAGAACTTTACCAAACGGAGCATAATCAAACTGCTTTACGATTTCCCCGTCACCACGCACAACAGAACGAACGTTCTTTCTTCAAAAAACAAACATAGAAAATTTTCTTCTCCTTACCAAATTGTATTTTAGAAGGAAAAAACATCGTAGATGTGTCATCTTAGTAGCAAAGCAAAAACATAGAACGAATGAACTCCGTAGGAGTGTTCTCATCTCTACGAGATTCCATTCTTATATGCGTTTTCATATCTATTACGATAACGCAACTACGTTGCTTTTTCTTTTATCCCGCAAGGGATTTTATTTTTGTAGAAATCAAATACCCGCACTGGTACTTATCCCGCCAGGGATTTTATTATATGTGCTTGCAAAATTTAATCCCTGGCGGGATAATATTGTGAACTAAAAACATTTACTACAATAATTTAATCCCTGGCGGGATATTTCCCCTGATGGACTCCACTTTCCCAAGTGGAGTCCATCTTTTACTTATTTCAAAGAACATTCAGTATTTATAAACCTTTGCAAAATGCAAACATAGGAAATTTTGAAATTAAATGCAAAAGTAGTCATCCGATGATTAGGAAGTCATCGGATAACTTTCAAAAAACTGCACTTTCGTAAAGTTTCCCAACTTTGCGAAAGTTACTCAACTTATCATAATGATTTATTCCAAAATTAAAATTCAGTAATAAAAATTACTAATTATTATTTATATTTGTTTTTTATTTTATTCAAAATCAGCTAATTGAAAAATACTATAATAATATTGTCAATTTTTTTGATACTAAAAATCAATCTTTTTGCTGAAGAATTTTATCTGCAGCACCGCGAAATTTTCTCATTTGAAGCAAAAGCAGGAATAATACTAGACTTTTATTCGGTAGATTATAAGGAATTATTTAAAAATGATAATTCTTCTAAGTTTGAGTCGAAATTAAATATGTCACCAATAATCAGCTTTGGCATTGACTATTCAATTACAGAAAAATTACATTCAAATATAAATTTTGCTTTATATAAAAGCAAAGCATTATTTCAGGCAGAAAATTTCTTTTTTGCAAGAGAAGAAACTTCATTAGAAATTATAAAAGTAAAAACAAAAGAAGTTTTTGATTATTCCTTAGATATTTACACCATATCTGCCGGTTTGAGTTATGAAATATTTCCTCGTGTTATTAATGGTCCCCTAAAAATTGGAACTTCTTTAAGCTTTAATTTTTTAAGTAATGAATTTGAAAATTACGAAGAAATACTTAGCCCTGAAACATCTGTGTTTATTATAGATGGAAAAACTACACGAAAACGTGAATTAAGTAAAGGGAAAAATAATAATATCAACAGACCAATATATGGATTGTTATTTTCACTTGAACATTTTTTAAAAGTGTCAAGGAATATGTATTTTACTCAATCAATTTCCTACTCTCCTTATTTACAAAGTATTTCAAAAGATTATAATTGGCATTTAAACTCTCTTTCATTTACACTCGGACTTCGTATTTCTATAATTAAAGAAATGGCTAATCCATTGGAACCGTAATTGGATTAGAAGGATTAGATGGGTTAGAAGTTTATCCCCTTACTAATTTCCTTCTTGAGAAGCACTGGCAGTGTATAATCCAATAACCCAATAACCCAATAACATAATAATCCAACAACATAATAGCCAACTTTAAACATACCAGCACATCTAAACAGAGAAATGGTATTAGTGATTGGATAAGCTAAAAACTATATTAATTTTTCTTGTTACTTTTTGTCTTTTTTTATGTCTAATTGATTATAATTTATTATTTTTACTTAATAAATTTTGTATAATTTTTTTTGAATTATTATGAATAAATATAAGATAAAGATTTGGTTTATGTATGCAATTTTTAGCATAATCGGAATTACAGCAATACAAAGCTGTGGTGATGATGGGATTAGCCCAACAAATATCAATATCTTCAGTACAAGCGATGAAGTTACTCTTGGTAGACAATTGGATTCACAAATAGTTTCAAATTCAATTGAATACCCTATTTATAACAATACTACTGCCACTTCTTATGTGCAAAATATTGTTAATCAAATACTGCTATCCAATGTAATAAAGTATAAAAATACTTTCAATTATCAGGTTAAAATAATAAGAGACGATTCAATAGTGAACGCTTTTGCTATTCCGGGTGGCTATATTTATGTATATACTGGTTTACTTAAATATGTTGATAATGAAGCAACTTTAGCTGCAGTTTTAGCTCATGAAATTGCTCACTGCGAAAGGCGGCACGCTACAAAACGAATGACAAAAGCGTATGGACTGGAGTTTCTTCTATCTGTAATTTTAGGTGATAATGCAAGTCAATTAGAACAAATTGCAGGAAATCTCTTTTCTAATCTCTATTTATTAAAAAATAGCAGAGATGATGAATATGAAGCTGATGAATACGGTTTTAAATATTTACAAACTTCAATTTGGTATCCGGGTGGATTAGTCTTCTTCTTTAATAAAATTGGTGCGAATTCTGATGCAAGTTTTCTCGAAGTTTTACTTTCAACTCACCCCCTTTCGCAAGATAGAATTGATAAAGTTAATGAAATGGTTGCGAATGCAGGTATTTCTGCATCTGAAAGTAATATTTTTACTACAAGATATGTTCAGTTTAAACAAACATTACCTTAAATAATTATTAATTGTTAATTGTTAATTGTTAATTGTTAATGATTTGGTTCAGTGATGGCTTATGATTAAAGCATAAAGTAAGAACTTTTTTAAGAGAAAAGATAAAACTTTGCATTGTCATTCTGAACCCCATGATAAAGCAAGTGCAATATTTAAATTGGAATTACATAACTAAATGTTTCATTCTGACAGATGTCAGAATTTATCTTATTATTGTTCTACACTATTCAATTTTAGCTATTTCAATGAAGCATTTGGGCTTGCCCAAATGTTCCAAGTGAGCAAGCTCACTTGCTTTCCCAAGTTGGATTCTGGCTTACACCAGAATGACAAGATTATGATGTAATTTATTTGGACAAGCACTACAATACAATATATATTTATACTTTCTGAAAATTTTATCTTTTGGAAAGATTATAAATGAAATTTTTATAAAAATAATAAAAGCAGATAGCTGACGTCTAATTGCTAAAAGCAAAAAAATATGAAACAACTATACTTTGGCGATTGTCTTGATGTATTAAAAGATTTATACAAAAAAAATCCTAATGGATTAATTGATTTGGTTTACATTGACCCACCATTTAATTCAAAAAGAGATTATTCTGTTATTTTTGAAGATATAGAAATGGTTGATATAAAAGCACAAAAACAGGCATTTGCAGACACCTGGACTAATGTTTCATACATAGATTCTCTTAATGAATTGCTTGATATTGGTGAAAAAGATTTATATGATTTTTTAAAGTTCGTTTCCAAATCTTCAGTTAGCTCTGCTGCATATCTAACTACAATGGCAATAAGAATTCATTTTATACGTAAGCTAATGAAAGAGACAGGCAGTTTTTATCTGCACTGCGACCCTACAATGAGCCATTATTTGAAAATTGTATGCGATTTAATTTTTGGTAAGCATAATTTTAGAAATGAAATTTGTTGGTGCTACAAAGAAAGAGAAATAACAAAAAAGCAATGGAATAAAAAACACGATATAATATTTTTCTATACAAAGACAAATAACTATATTTCTAATTGGCAAGATGTTGTAGAAGAATATAGTGAAGGAACTTTAAAAAAATTCAACTATCAGGACGAGGAAGGAAGAAGATTTCAAATTAGAGGAAAAGCCAGTGAATTTATTGGAAAACAAGGTTTAAATATTGACTTAGAAAGAACTAATCCAGATTCAGTCTATAGAGATTATTATGATAAATCTCCCGGTGTTCTTCCACGCGACTGGTGGCAAATACCTGTTATAAATAGAGCAGCAAAAGAAAGATTAGGTTACCCGACACAAAAACCGGAACTTTTACTTGAAAGGATAATAAAAGCAAGTTCTAATGAAGGCGATATAGTTGCAGATTTTTTCTGTGGTTGCGGAACAACTATAACTGTTGCCGAAAAATTAGGTAGAAAATGGATTGGTGCTGACATTTCTCATCTTGCTATAAGATTAATTAAAGACAGATTAACCAAACCTTATAATTCAGAAAAGCAAAATGAAATACTAAATCAAATTGAACTATTTGGTTTTCCCAGAGATACAGCTTCAGCAAAAGAACTCGCAGAATCTACAGGTAAAGGGCGTTTTAAATTCCAAGACTGGATTATTGAGGTAATGCTTCGTGGTGTTTCAAATGAAAAGAAAACTGCCGATGGTGGTTATGATGGTTACCTCACTTTTAATAAATCCTTAAGTGAACGTGGAAGTGCTATAATAGAAGTTAAAAGCGGAAACACTTCAATTAAAAATCTTCGTGAATTTATCAAAGTTGTTGAAATAGAAAAAGCGGATATTGGTGCCTTTATCTGCTTTGAGCATAATGTATCTAATGCGATGAAAGAACTTGCAAAGAATGAAGGACATATTGAAAATTATAGAGTTGATAAAATTCAAATAATTACTGTTGAAGAAATACTTCAGGGAAAAGAAATAAAACTGCCAGCTTTAGTAGATAATACTACTTTTAAAAGTGCAAAGAGGTAGAATTTGAAAAATTAAGGAATTGGTATAAAATAAGCCATAGTAGTGCTTGTCCACATAATTTTTATATTATAACCTTGTCATTCTGAAACGAAGTGAAGAATCTCAAGTTTCGTGGTAGCAATGACGTGAGATTTCTCACTTCGTTACCAATGACATCTTTACATTTGTCGGTCATTCTGAGCGGAGCGAAGAATCCAGAGGATAGTGGTTTAAAGAAATTTTTCTGGATTCTTCACTTCGTTTAGAATAACTGTGAAAATATATGTCATCTCCATTTATATGAAGCATTTGCTTAATCTTGGGGTTCGAAATGACACAATTTAATAAGTATTTTAACGAATTACTACATTAGCTTGTATAGTGCAATTTAAAAATATTAAAAATGACAATTTTTATAGATGAAAATATTCCTTATTTATCGCAGGCACTAAAAAGCATTGCCGATGTTACTATTTTTAATTTTAAAGAATTAACTAATGAATGGCTGATTAAAAGTAAATGCCAGTTTCTATTTACACGTTCTACAATTAAAGTAAATTCAGATTTGCTCGATGGAACTGAAGTTAAATTCGTTGGAACTTCTACGATCGGAATAGACCATATAGATTTAGATTATTTACAGAATAGAAAAATTCATTTCTGCTCTGCAACCGGCTCAAATGCTAATTCAGTTGCTGAATACGTTATTTTTGCAGTTTTGCACTGGCTTATTAAAAATCTTTATTATGCAGAAGGTATAACTATTGGAATAGTGGGATTCGGAAATATCGGGAAATTAGTTCGAAAGCACATTGCAGAAATATTTCCAGATATGAAAATACTTGTTAATGACCCGCCATTAAAAGATAATAACTTTATTTTTCCTCAAAATGCGGAATACTGCGAATTAGATGAGTTAATTGAAAAAAGCGATATAATTACAAACCACGTTCCCAAAGAAAAAAACGGTAAGTACCCAACAATAAATCTTTTTAATGAGAATAATTTAAAATTGCTTAAAAATAAAAGTTTTTTTATTCATTCTTCCCGTGGTGGTGTAGTAGATGAAACTGCACTTTTGAACGAAATTAATAGGAAAGAAATAATGCTAATTACTGACGTTTGGGCAAACGAACCTTTTGTAAACAGGGAACTTTTATTTCAATCTGAAATTGCAACACCACACGTTGCAGGGCACTCCTGGAACGGAAAAATACGCGGCTCAATTATGATGCTTAAACAATTTGAAGAATTTACCGGAATAAAAGTTGATTTATCTGAAATGAAAGAGTATATTCGCAATTCTGAAAAGGAGTTTGAAATTATTTTAAATGAATTTGATGCAAATATTTCTTCTTTTCATTCTGATATTTACTCTTGTCATTCTGAACGAAGTGAAGAATCTCTAGATACTTCATTAAAAAAAACTATGAGATTCTTCGCTGTGCTTCAGAAAGACAAGAATAGTAGTTCAAATACAAATGAGATTCACAAACAACTTTACGAACACTTAAAAAACATGCGGCAGATTTTTCTGGACACAGAAGAATTTAAAACTACTGCCGATTTAACTGAAGAAGAACGAGCAAACAAATTTAATTTAATGAGACGAAATTATCCAAAAAGATTTGAAACATTAGGCAAAAAATGCTAAAAATTTTCAGAAATATTATACTTGGTCTCCTCATTTTTTTTGTATTTATTACAATTACAATTTTTATTCTATTTCAAATTCATTCCTTTCGTAGTTGGATTGCAGATTTAGCACTTGGAACTGTTAATGATGGTTTATATGGTAAAATTGAAATTGATGATTTCCATTTGAATCCTTTTGCTGGTATTGAAATAGAAAATTTCCGGCTGCTACTCAAAAATGATACTCTTGCTCGCATTGAAAAACTCACAGTTGATTTTGATATTTTTGACTTAATTCAAGGAAATTTGAACTTTAAATATATTGCTTTAGATAATCCAAATATTAAATTAGTCCGTTCAACCTCTGACAGCACTTGGAATTATGAACGCATTGCCAAACCTTCAAAGCCCAAAACAGAAGAAAAAGAAATACCAAGCGAAGAGCCATCAAAATTTGCTTTGAATATTAAATATTTTGAAATAAAAGGGCTTAAACTTATTTACTCCGATAGCATCTCAATGCAGTCCAGCAAGAGCATTTTAACAAATGCAAATATACAAAATCTGAATTTAGCAGTTTCAGCATATATTGATTTAGGAAAAAGCACCGCTGCTCTAAACTTAGTGAATTTGGAACTTGAAGAAAAGAATTTTGATTTTAATTTGGAAAAACTAAAACTACTTGCTTTTATTAAAGATAATGGAGTTGAACTGAATGATTTGGAAATAAAAACAAACGGTGTTGATGTGTGTATAGATTCTAAAATTGAAAATTTTCCTGTGTTTAAAGCTGATAGCAATTTATTGAATAATGCAATTATTAATGACTTAAATCTACAGATAAAATCTGATGAATTTTTAAAATTTAAAAATAAATTCAATTTTGATTTTCTACCTAACTTCAATAAATTAGATTTACTTGTAAAAGCAAGCGGAACTTTAAATGACATTCGTGTAAACGAATTAAAACTTGATAACAGTCCTACTAAAATAAATTTGGAAGGAAGGTTAAAGAACTTACTGGATTTTGAAAATTTTGTATATTCTGGAAAACTTACAGAAAGCACTGTGAATTTAAATGACTTATATCCCTTCCCTATTCCAAACAAAGTTGATGTATTGGAAAACATTAAAACAGTAAATATAAAAAGTGCAGATGTTGTTGGTGGTTTACTGAATATTGATGCAGACGTAAATATTTCAACAAAGGTAGGTGATGTCAAAGGTAAAGTAGGATTAATCTTTGCTCCGGAATTTTCTTACAATGCTGACATTACTTTTAACAAATTCAATTTAGCTTCGCTTTTAAAAAACGAAACTCTGAAAAGTTCCTTCAATGGTACTTTGAATTTGAAAGGAAGTGGGGAGATTTTAGAAAAACTTTCAACTAATGCAATCGTTCAACTTACAAATTCTGAAATATTTAATTTACCTATAAAAAATCTTTTATTAAATCTAAAAGTACAAGAGCCATCGTTAATAATGATAGATACTTTATTCACCGAGTTTCAGCACGGTGCTGATGTGATTATTGATGAATTTGATACAAAGAAAAGACCATTAATAAATTTCAAGGGCTGGCTCGACTTAAAAGATTTCAACAATCCCCGATACTTTATTGAGACATTATTTGACGATATAAATTTAGCAAAATACACCGGAAATCAAGGGCTTCCAACACGGTTAGATGCCTCATTAAAAGTTGATGCATCTGGCTGGACGCTTGATGAATTAAAAGGCAATATTTCAACAAACATTGACTACTGCGAATTCAATGACAAATCTTTAATGCCTTTCTCTGTTAATATGAATTTTGAAAAGGATTCGCTTGATTTCCGTAATATTTCAATCGCTTCAAATCTTTTTGATGCAAAAATCTTTGGTAACTTCAATTTTAATTCTATTATTTCAATTATTGCTCTTCAAGGAACTCACCTTGCAGATTTTTTCATTAACAAACTTGAAATACTTGAAGAAAATAAAATTGATATTGAAAAAAAAGAAGAGTCGATAAAAATTGAAAATTTCACTCCGGCGAAGCTTTCTGTCGTATCAAATATTAAAGATTTATCAATTCTAAATTCTTTTCTTGGCGATATGAGGATAATGTGCAGGGCAAATGTTGATTTTGATTTAGATGTAAGTGAGAAAAGTTCTAATATTACGATTGATTCCATTGATGTTTTCAATTTTAAATTTGAATCGAAAGATTTAAATATAACTACTTGGGATATGAGAATTGATGGTGGATTTGATTTGGCTATTCAAGATTCTACTATCCAAATATCAAAATTAGAACTTTTTGCAAGAGAAGAAAACGAATTAATAATAAATGAAAATGTTATAAAAAATCCAAGTGCAAATCTCAGTTTTATGAACGAAAAGCTATCAACTGAATTATCAGCAAATTATAATAATTTAATAGACTTTAACGCTGACGGATTTGTTGACTTTTTCGATAATTATTTCGATATTGTTTTTAATGAATTCAATTTAAAATATCTAGATACTCTTTCCTGGAAAAATATAGAACCAATTGAAATCTTTTATTCAAATAACAATATAGACATTAAATCTCTTGTTTTGCAAAGGACAAATGCAGAAAGCATAAATATAACAGGAAAATACAAATTTGATTTTCTTGATAGCATCAAAATTGATGTTATGAATTTTCCATTAAGTACTATCGGAGTTTTTTCACCGGATAATAAAGAAATGTTTTCAGATATGATACAAGGAAACATTGAGCATCTTTCTATATTATTAGATGGAGGAGCAGCTAATCCCACTGCTATTTTAAATTTAAAGACAAATAATATTTTGTTCAACAAAGATACAATAGGAATAATAAATGCAGATTTGATTAATCAAAATGCGGTATTAAAAGGAAATATTCTGTTAAATAAGCAGTATAACGGAAATTCAAAGACATTATTCGATGCAACAATTCATTCTTTACCATTAGATATTGCATTGCAGGATGTAAAAGAAAGATTTCACAACCGAAATGCTATTGATATTTCTGCCGAAAGCAAGGATTTTCCTTTGACTATGCTTTCCGGATTTATACCCGTTATAAAAAATCCTGCCGGCTCTATTGATTTAAATTTTAAAGCAACCGGTTTTTCTTTTACTGACCTTAATTACATCGGATATATAAAAATCAATCCATCTACTTTTCTGTTGGAACCTAATAATATGTTTTTTACCGCCGATGGCGATATTTCAATTGATTATAAAAGTATAAATATAAACAGATTAGAGTTAAGGAACAATCCTAAAGATATGCAAGCTGGAGCTGCTGTTATCAGCGGCTTTTTATATCATAAAGATTTTAATATCAAAGATTTTGATATTTCAATTAAGTCTAAAGGAATTCGACTTTTAAGCAATGCATCTATTCGCACTATGCCAACTCTTTACGGAGACTTTGATGTAGCTACGGGCAGCGATTCTATTCGTTTTTCCGGTACATTTCAAAGACCATTTTTAACAGGGAATGCAAGTATTTTATACGCAAATTTAATTATGCCAACAATGCAAACAAATCAAATGGTTCAGGCAAATGTGCGGTATGAATATGCCGGAACTGATTTAAAAATTCATTCGATTGATTTTGAAGAAGAAGAAAATAAATCAAATTACATCGAAAAGGAAACAGATTTCGTTACTTTAATGAACTATGATTTATTTGTTAAATTCTTTGGAAAAATGTTTTTAAAAATGGAACTGGGAGGCATCGGCAAAATCGTTGCAGAAATCGGTGTTAAAGATAAAACTAAACCACTTAGGGTAGAAATGTTATCAAATACATCTCCTAAACTATATGACGACATAGTTATTCAGGAAAATTCTTCACTATCTTTTTTAAGTAAGAATTTTGATATTTCCGGAACTATTTCATTCCCAACCGGCTCAATTTCTAATCCCGGATTGAATCTTAAAGCTGTTTATAATGGGAAGAGCTATCTTGATAATGCGCAAAGAGATTTTACAGTTTATCTGTATTTAACAGGCACTAAAGATTATCCTAATATAAAATTTGATTACATAATTGACAACGTTACTGCTACTGGGGATTCAACCACAATCAGTGAAGATGCTTTGTTCCTGCTGCTTGTTGGTAGAACAAAAGCGGAGCTTATGTCTGGCGGGCAGGGACAGGGTAATATAATCTCAGAGGGAGTTAGTTCAGGCGCCTCTGCCCTATTTTCTAAGTATTTTACTGAAATTCTGTCGAATACTCCACTAAACATACAAAGTGCAGACCTCGATTTATCTGGTGGTTCTTTCGACCAGGCGAGAATCAAGCTTACGGGCCGTTTATTTGGAAATGTTTACTGGCGTGTAGGTGGAACTGTTGCCGATTTAACAAACAATAACGAAGTAAGTATTGATATGCCGCTTCCTATTGTGCTTCATCCAGAACTTTTCAATAATATTATTATACAATTAACAAAATCGACAAATACTGCTACCATCTATAATCGCTCTCAGAAAGATTGGGAGTTAAAACTAAAGTTTGGTGGAAGTTGGTAAATATTTTTTAATATTAATTTCTAACTCTCCAAAATTTACGTAATTAAAAGATTTGTTTGTAGGAAATGCATACATTTTTCATATTGCTAGTGTAGTAATTCATTATAAGACTTATTATTTTATGTCATTTCGAACCCCCTGATGAAGCACTTGCTTTATCTTGGGGTTCGGAATGACATTTTGATTTTGCACTTTTAGTTAGCGGTTTGGTATTAAATCAATATTATAAAGCAAATGCTCTATATAAATAGATATAAGATAAATTTATAATCATTAAAAGAATAGAATGTTTGAATTCTCTTTCGTGTAGTTACTAAAGATTTTTATAAGTTATAAACCAGATATCCTTGAAAAAGAAGTCATCGGATGACTGGCAGTCATCCGATGACTATTAAGTTCAGAACTTATCTTAAAAGAATACATCTTTAACTTTTTCAAAGAAATCTTTAGTCTTAACTTTTTTTTTATCCTTTATATGAAAGTTTTCGCTTGAAAGTAATTCTTTTAAAGTTTGTTTTTCTGTGTTGCTTAAATTTTTAGGAACAAAAACGTTAATATAAACGACCTGGTTGCCTTTTTGATTAGAATTGTAATACTTAATTCCCTTATCTTTTAGAGTAATAACGGTGTTTGGCTGAGTACCGGGTTCAATAGTAATAATCTGATTTCCCCATAAAGTAGGGACCTCAATTTCAGTTCCAAGAGCAGCTTCAGGGAAGCTAATAGAATGATTATAAATAATATGATTATTCTGTCTTTTAAAATAATTATGTTCTTTTTCTTCAAAAATAACAATTAAATTACCAGAAGGTCCGCCACGTCTTCCAGCATTTCCTTTACCACGAACAGGCAGATAAGTGTCGTTTTCAACACCGGAAGGAATGTTAATCTGAATTTGTTCTTCTTCTTGAATCCTACCTTCACCATTGCAGGTTTCGCAGTGTTCAGCAATAGTTTTTCCGGCACCGTTGCAAGCAGGACAAGCGCTGATATTAACGAACTGACCAAAAATAGAACGTGAAACCTGACGAATTTCACCAGTTCCATTGCAATGCTTGCAGGTTTTGAAGCCGCTACCAGCTTTTGCTCCACTTCCATTGCAATCGTTGCATTTTACATAATGCTTAATTTTAACTTTCTTTTCAGTTCCTTTTGCAATTTCTTCAAGAGTAAGAGGAATACGAATGCGAATATCACTTCCCTGTTCTCCGGTGTATTGTCTTTGTTGTCGTCTTCTTCCTGCACCGGGATTGAGAAATTCCTCGAACATACTTCCCATACTGCCGCTAAATATATCACCGAAATGGCTGAATATATCTTCAAAATTTGTATATTGTCCGAAATCAGAACCCATTCTCATTCCTTCGTGTCCAAACCGGTCGTATCGTTGTCGTTTACTTTGGTCACTTAATACTTCGTAAGCTTCAGTTGCTTCTTTAAACTTTTCTTCAGCGCTTTTATCATTTGGGTTTCTGTCCGGATGATATTTTAAAGCTAATTGCCTGTAAGCACTTTTTATTTCGTCTATATTTGAATTTTTATTTACACCAAGCACTTCGTAATAATCTCGTTTTTGCATTTTTGTAATTAATTTTGTGAAACATCAATATTATTTTTAATATTTGTATTGCTTGAGCCATTAGAAGTAACAACTTTAGCATGACGAAGCACTTTATTTTGCATCATATAGCCGGGTTGAATTATAAAAGCTATATATCCTTCGGGTAAATCTGAAGGCGTAGTAGCAACAGCTTCGTGAAAATTCACATCGAACTCAGCTCCCATTGGATTTTCCATTTGTTTTACCCCAGCTTCTTCAAATGTACTCAATACTTTATTATAAATAATTTCAATACCAGTTAAAATAGAGTTTACATCAGTAGCTTTTTTGCCAGCTTCAATGGCGGATTCCATATCATCAATTAGAGGAAGCATTTTGAATAGCAACCGTTCATTAGCATAATCAATCATTTCCTGCTTTTCTTTAATGCAACGTCTTCGTAAATTTTCAAGTTCAGCGGCAATTCTCTTTACCTGCTCTTTCAAATCATCTCGTTCTTTTGCTATTTCTTCAAATTTACTTGATATTCTCAAAATTTCTTCCTCTTGCAAAAATTCCTTTTCAATTGTTTCAATCCCTTCGTTAAATTTATCGAAATTCTTTTCTTCAGAATTATGGTCTAATCGATTTCCCTCTATTTGTTCGTTTGATACAGCTTTTCTGTCCTGTTCTTCTACATAAGCTTTAGCAATATCTGCAGCTATATTGGAAGTTCGCTTATGATGTTTTTGATGTCCACTTCTATCTTCCATTATTTTTTCTCCGTTATTACAAAAAATACAAATTTACTAATAATTTAACTCTACATAGACGAAAAAGTAGTGAAATTAGTTGAATCGTTTTTTTGTTGTGTTTTCTAAACCTTATGTCATATCCTTTTATACAAAGGATAATAATGACATCTTTTCTTGTCATTCTGGCGTATGCCTGAATCTATCTTATTATTGTTTAACGCTATTTAAAGGAAGCATTTGGGCTTGCCCAAATGTAACTTGCAAGTGAGCAAGCTCACTTGCTATCCCAAGATGGATTCTGATATCCGTCAGAATGACAGTATAAAATTATATCATCTCCATTTAAATGAAGCATTTGCTTTATAAGGGTTTCAGAATGACTGTGTTAAGTGGTATCATCTCCATTTAAAATAAAAGTCTTCTTTTATTAGGGGTTCGGAATAACACTTAAAAGTATATAAATTAATTCGACAAGCAGTAGTGTTATAATCTCTGTGCATTTATTCTGTTCTATGGCAAATGACTGGTAAAATTGAATAATAAAAATTCAGCACAAGTTCGCGTAAATAAAAAATTTTATTGCATTTTTATTAAAAAAAAAGTAAATTAATTTTTTTAAATAATAAAAAAAATAAATGAAAAAGCTAACTATAATAATTGTAATTCTACTAAGCACAACAACAATTCTTTCCAATTGGCGGATTAACGAAATGGAGGTAAAAGTATTCTTTGATAATGAAGAAGAGTTTACTGCATTACAAGAGATGCACTTAAATGGTGATATATACCGAATTTACGGTTATGGAATAATGTATTTAATACCATCTGAACTTGAACAAATCAGAGCAGCCAATCTGAGATATGATATTTTAATAGCTAATCTAATTGAATATTATCAGGATTTTTGGCTTCAGCGTTATGAATATCATAGCTACGCTCAGATTATTTCTCTTATGGATAGTTTGGTAACTGCTTTTCCTGAAATATGTATGAAAATCAACTATGGCACTTCAATTGGAAATCGTCAGCTTGCTGCACTGAAAATTAGTGATAATGTTAGCGAAAACGAGTTCGAACCAACTGTAATATTTGACGGTGGCATTCATGGAGATGAAGTTGGTGGAGCTGAAAATCTTATACGTTTTGCCCGTGAAATGTGCGTGGGCTACGGCACTGATTCTTTATATACTGATTTAATTAATAATCGTCAAATTTTACTTTATATTATGGTGAATCCGGACGGCAGAGTAAATATGTCGAGATACAACAGTAACGGAATTGACATAAACAGGGATTGTGGATATATGTGGAACGCTGAAGGCAGTTCCACAGATGCTTTTTCTCAACCGGAATCCAAAGCATTACGCGAATTTGTTGTTAGCAATCCAGCAGTTATTCATATTACTTATCATAGTGGCACTCAAAATATCCTTTATCTGTGGGGATATCGCTTTAGTGCTACTCCAGATAATACTCATCATACATATTTAGCAAATCTTTATGCATCTTCTTCAGGATATTCTAATTTGTTGGTTCAGCAAGCTTCTGCAATGTATATAGTCTATGGAGCAACTGATGATGCCGCTTATGGCACTATGGGCTCAATGAGCTATACTATGGAGATGTCTTATAATAAACAACCCGCTGGAACTCTTATAAATTACTATTACCAAGCAAACAAGTCAGCTATGCTTGAAATGATTGAAAAAGCTGGAGAAGGTATATCTGGCATTGTTACTGATGCAGTAACGGGAAAACCAGTAAAAGATGCAATGGTTTTTGTTGACAGCTATTATCCTACTTATACAAATAATGCAGGTGTATATTTCAAATATCTTTTACCCGGTACATATTCTATTACAATTAAGGCAAATGGCTATGAACCTCAAACAATAAATAATATCTGTGTAATCGCAAATAGCAATACAATTACAGATTTTCAGCTGACACCAACTCTTTCACAATATGGAAATAAATTTGTTAGCTCAAGAATTCCCAGTAACAATTCAAATGACCCTGCAAATACATATTTTTCAATATCTTCTCCTGATATGAACGGTTATTCAATAGGGAAAAATGGATGGTGCGTTGTTGATATGCAATTTGATGTTAAAAATAGCTTTGGTAATGATATCATAGTTTATGAAAGCGATGAAAATCCAGAGGGCTATTATTGTTATGCAAGTAATTCTGCTTATGGTCCTTGGTCTTTGCTCGGAACTGGTTTTGGAACCACAGAATTTGATTTGCAGCAGGGAAATTTGCAAACTGCCCGTTACGTGAAAATTGTTGATGATAACGATGGTTTGCCTAATACACTCGGTGCCGGTTTTGATTTAGACGCTATCGAAGCAATTAACCCGGTACTTCCTGCAAATATTACTCTCAACATTAATGCCGGCTGGAATTATGTTTCAATGAATATCCTTCCGGAAAATACTAATATTGAAGATATTTTTGCCGATAATACTCAAAATATTAAATTAATTAAAAATAATACAGGACAGATTTTTATTCCGGAATATAATATAAATACTATATTGAATTGGGATTACAAACACGGTTACACAATTTATGCCTATAATGATTTTGAAATTACTGCTAATGGCTGGAATATTTATCCTGAAATGGAAACTATTGCATTAAATAACGGTTTGAATTTTATTTCTTTTTTGAAAAATTCTGAAACTACTCCTCAAATTGCGTTTGCTAATATTTTACAAAATATCTTAATCGTAAAAGATATATATGGGAATTTCTTTTTTCCTTCTTATGGTATTAATACTATAGGGAATTTGCAAATTGGAATGGGTTATTGGATTTATGTAAATTCCAACTGCGATTTAATATATCCGGCAGATTAATTAATATAGAACTACTTGCCCTTCGTATTTTTTGTTTCGAAAAAAATAAAGTTCTAAAATTTAAAAATTTTAATAAATAAAAATATAACCACGCAACTCCCAAATAAATTTGGGAGTTATTCTAAAAATTAGAGTAACACCAAAAAAATTTTGGTAACTTTACAACTAGTATGAAAAAATATGCTATTTCACTTCAAAATAAATCTTTAAATTACGTAAAATTGCCGAGTTAGAGATTAATTCTCTTTTATTTCTTTATAAAATCTGAAAAATTTATCTTTTATTTGGTCACGGATTTTTCTGTAAAAGTCTAATATTTCTTCTTTTGTTCCAACTGCATCGGCCGGGTCTTCGAAACCAATATGGAGTTTATTCTTTACTTTTCCAGTAAATATGGGACATATTTGCCGTGCAGAATCGCATACAGTAATTAAATAATCGAATTCTTCATCTACTAAATCATTTACATTCTTGGGATAATGCCCGTCAAGCGATAAACCCAGTTCTTCAATTACCCGGACAGCATTCGGATTTACTATTCTTTCCGGTTTGGTTCCAGCAGAAAAAACAGATAAAGTATTATCAAAAGATTTTAAGATTGCCTCTGCCATCTGGCTACGGCAGGAATTTCCAGTGCAAAGTATTAAAATTTTTTTCATAATTAATATAAAAATATTTCATTTGAATTTAATTAATAATGACAACTTGAACAGCTTTCAGGTCCCTTGCCAACTTTTTTGGGCATTGCAATATTATTAATCAACGGCTTATGCTGCTTACCTGTCCAGTTACCAAACTCAGGATTTGTATAATTATAATTTGTAACAGCAAGAATCATACTTAATGAAATTGTATCTGGACTCATATTAGTAAAAATACCGGATATTTTGCGGGCAGGTATAATAAATGTCTCAGGATTACGATGGCAATCAAGGCACCATTTCATAGATAGATTTCTAACCTGATAGACGGAGTCCATTTTTTCTACTTCTCCATGGCAGGAAGCACAATCAATCATAGAACGTATATGCCGGCTATGATTAAAATGAGTGTAATCCGGCAGTTTGTATATCCTTTTCCATTTGATTGAACTGGTATCATCAAAACTAAAATTTACCGGTAACATTAAATTTGTTTCATTCTTTAAAGCTATATGGCATATCATACAGCTATTTGTATTAGGAATTGTCGCAAAGGCAAGCCGTTCTGCCTGTGAGTGGCAGTAAAGACATTTTATTTGATAATCACCCGAATGAACTAAATGCGAAAATGTTACTGGTTGCTTTGGACTATATCCTATATTTTGTATTGAATAATCATAAGCCAAATAGATTGCAATTATTAAGGTTATTAACCAGATAAAGATAAAATATGTTCTATTATTTTTAAATTTTTTCACTAATTTACTTACTAAACAAAGCAATTCATTTTTAACAATGTATTAAAAGCAAATTTAATATTTTCTTCTTCTATTTACAAGAAAGTAAAAATTATATTTATTTGATGCTCCTATTTTCCAAAAATGAAAAAAAAGATGCTGTTCGTATGACTGGGAAAAGAAGCTTAGACAATTAGATTGCTATTAATCATTAATAAATTAATTTATTTTAATAATTCTAAAAATTAAAAACTTATTTATGAAATTATCGTATTATTAAATAAATTTGTAAATAGATAAGTTGATTAAAAAAAATTAAGGGAAAAAAAATGAATTTCAAACAACTTAAGTTATATATTTTAGCAGTATTATTATTTGCGATATATACAACAGCTTATGCCCAACCCCAACTTGATTTTTCCAATCCAAAAGCCAAACTTCCTACAGACCCAAAAGTTAAAATTGGAACTTTAAGCAATGGATTAAAATACTACATACGAGAAAACAAGAAGCCGGAAAAAAGAATGGAACTTCGCCTTGCAGTAAACGCTGGTGCAATTCTTGAAACAGATGAACAAAATGGCTTAGCCCATTTTTGCGAACATATGTGTTTTAATGGCACAAAGAATTTCCCCAAAAATGAATTAATTCATTATCTTCAATCAATTGGTATGAGATTCGGTGCCGATTTGAATGCATATACAAGCTGGGACCAAACTGTTTATATGCTTCAGGTCCCAACAGACGACAAAGAACTAATGAGAAAAGGTTTCTTGGTTCTTGAAGATTGGTCTTCAAGATTGTTATTTGACCACGAAGAAATCGACAAAGAGCGCGGCGTTATTATGGAGGAATGGCGATTAGGCAAAGGTCCTGAAGATAGAATTCAAAAAAAGCAATTTCCAATTCTTTTTCACAATTCGAAATATGCTATTCGTGATGTTATCGGCGATACAAACGTTATAAATTATTTCAAATATGATATAATTAAAAAGTTTTACAAAGATTGGTATCGTCCAAATTTAATGGCTGTAGTAGCAGTCGGCGATTTCGATGCCAATGAAATTGAAAAAATGATTAAAGATGGTTTTGGTTCTTTAACAAATCCACCAAATGAAAAGAAACGTGAAGAATTTTTAATTCCAGAGCATAAAGAAATATTTGCTTCTGTTGAAACTGATAAAGAATTATCAATGCCATCAGTAGAAGTAATATTTAAGCATAAAGGCAAAGAATCAAGCACTTACGAAAATTATCGTTATAATCTGCTTTCAAATATGATGAGTACAATGCTTAATAAAAGATTAACTGAAATTCAGCGTAAACCCAATCCACCTTATATATATGCTTATGCTTTTGAAGCTCAGTATTTAAGTGATTTGCGTGTTTTTGCTTTAACTTCAGCTCTCAAAGGTGAAGCAATTACTGAAGGTTATGAAACCATTTTAACTGAAATATTCAGAGCGAATCAGCATGGGTTCAATCCTTCTGAACTTGAAAGAGCAAAGAAAGATATGATGAGATTTATTGAAAGTGCCTATGCTGAAAGGGACAAAACAGAATCTGCAGCTTTGGCACGCGAATATGTTGCTAATTTTACTGATGACGAAGGAATACCCGGCATAGAAGCAGAATTAGAAATATATAAAAAATATCTCCCAGAAATAAAAATTGATGAAGTAAATAATTTAATTAAAAAATTAATCAGAGAAGAAAACGTTGTCCTTTTTGTTTCTGCTCCTGAAAAAGCAGAGATTAAAGTTCCTACAAAAGATGAAGTAATTTCAAAATTTAAAGAGTTTAGCAAAAAACAATATGAACCATACAAAGATGAAGTATCAGACAAACCATTATTCAGTAAAAAATTAACACCGGGCAAAGTTGTTTCCGAGAAAAAACTTTCAAAAATTGATGCAGTCGAATGGACGCTTTCCAATGGTGCAAAAGTTATTATTAAACCAACTGATTTCAAAAATGATGAAATTTTATTTGAAGCATTTAGTTTCGGTGGCTCCTCACTTGCAAAAGATGAAGATTATATTTCAGCAAACTACTCAGCAAATCTATTCAATCAAAGCGGTATTTCAACATTTAATCAGACTCAGTTGGAAAAAATGCTTTCAGGAAAGAAAGTTAGCATTAACAGTTCTATAATGAGTTCTGACCAAAAAGTAAGCGGAAGTGCAGCACCAGATGATTTAGAAACTTTTATGCAACTTATAAATTTAAAGTTTACTGATACACGTAAAGATAATGATGCTTATTTATCTTTAATGGAAAGATTAAAATCTCAAATTAAGAGTGCTGAAAACAATCCAGATGCAATATTTAGTGATTCAGTGAATTATTTTATATCTAATTATAATTACCGCTCTCGTCCACTAACAGAAAAAGTATTAAATGAATTTGATGTAGAAAAAGCATATAAATTTTATACAGAGCGATTTGCAAATCCCGGCGAATTCACTTATTTCTTCGTCGGCAATATTGATTTAGAGAAATTTAAGCCATTAGTTGAATTATACATTGCAAGCTTACCCGCAGCAAAGCAAAAGCAGACTTTCAAAGATTTGAAAATCAAACCTCCAAGTGGAAAACTTGTAAAAGAAGTTAAAAAAGGTATTGAATACAAAAGCACCGTTTATATGATATTTCATGGTGAAAAACCAATTAATCCTAAAACCAAATTTGATTTTAAAGCAATGCTTGCTGTGCTAGATATGATTCTAACTGATTCAATTCGTGAAAGCGAAGGCGGAACTTACGGTGTTGGTTCTTATGGCTATCAAATCAAGTATCCATCTGAAAAAAATATGACTTTTATTTATTTCGGCACCGACCCTGACAGAGTTGAAGAGCTTACCAATTCTACTTTAAGAATTATAAAACATTTACAAAACAATGTTGTTGACCCCGGTTACTTTACTAAACTAACTGAAACATTAAAGCGAACAAGAGAAGTCCAGATTAAGAAAAATAATTTCTGGCTTTCCAATTTATCTTCTGCTTACTATAATGCTGAAGACCCAGAAGCAATTGTCGAATATAATAAACAAATTGACAAATTAACACCTGAAGACCTTAAAAAAGCATTTAATGAATATTACGATTTCAATAATTACATTAGATTCCTTCTTAATCCGGAAGTATCAAAAAAATAAGTTCTTTTAATTTTAAGAAATGCCCTTTTTATAAGGGCATTTTTTTTATTATTTTTAATTACCAGTCATACGAACAGCTTGCTGATAGAATGACTTTACTTTAGCATTACAAAATTTAAAAATAAACTTTAAAAACCTTATGTCATTGGCAAACGAATTGAGGAATCTCAAGCTCTGAGGTAGCAATGACTTATGAGATTATTTAAAGTAAGGGAAATTAAGAGTAAGGTTTTGATATTTGGAGACAAAAAAAATTTGTATATTAAAATTTATAGAATTATATTTAACATAGTGTTTTTCCAAATTATTTTTAGGAGTTTTTTTATGTGTAAATTTTCTTTACTAATAGTTGTGTTGCTTGTATTATCATTGGGAGCAATTGCACAGGAAACAAAGAATAGTGACTGGAAATTTTCCGGTGCATCTCAAATAAGGCCGGAATTAGACGGAAGAGATTTTTGTAATAAAACTTATCCGCTTACTTTTACAAGTATGAGGACAAGATTTGGAGTAGAAAAATCTCTATGGGACATAGTTACTTTTTTTGCACAATTTCAGGATTCCAGAATTTTCGGAGAACCGGGAAATTCAGTAAAAAGTTTAAAGAATACAGATTTGCACCAGGGATATGTTATCTTACATAACATATTTGATTTACCGATTTCTGCCCAAGCTGGTAGGTTTGAGATGTCTTATGGGACTACACGCCTGTTTGGAACTAACTCCTGGAACTATATTTCCCGCTCTTTCGATGGACTTCGTTTTTCTTTAAATACTGACCCATTGAAATTAGATGTATTTTCACTAACTCATACTGCTTCAACCAATTATTTAAGTCCTACTCCTACAACATACAAATACCCTGCAGTAAACGATAATAGCCAAAGTATTTATGGCTTTTATGCGAGTTTACCAAATTTTGCCGAAGGGAATACAATTGATGTTACTGCATTTTATGATTTTAACGGAAATAAAACTGATGCAGTAAATAATGATTTGGAGCGTTTTACTACCGGAATAAGTTATTTCTTAAATATTCAGGATTTTTCTGCCATTGCTGAATTCGATTACCAGTTCGGAAAGTTTAGAGGTTTTGACATTTCAGCATATTTAGCACTTTTGACTTTACAATATAAATTTGAGCCATTAACTATTTCAGCTAACTTAGATGTGCTTTCAGGCACCGAAATATCTGAAAATGAAAAGTTTAACTCCTTTGACCCCAGTTATGGCACCAAGCATAATTATAATGGTTTTATGGACTATTTTAGCAATACTTTAGTAAGTACTTATGGACTCGGTTTGAATGATTATTATCTTAGATTCATTTTTAAAATGAAAGATAGCCCTTTATCAATACAGCTTGATGGGCATTATTTCACAACAAATCAAAAAAGTGCAAATGATTTGAACGATTTAGGGCAGGAAATTGATTTGGTTGTTAAATATAATATCGTTAAAAGTGCTACTATTGAATGGGGGGGGAGTGCATTTTTACCCGGTGATTTAATGAAAGTATTTTGGAATATTGGATTGACAGATAATGATTATATCCGTGAAGATGCTGCTTTTTGGTCTTATGTTATGCTAAGGGTCGATTTGTAATTGTAAACATAAATACTCCTTCTCAGCATTTCCTTTAGTCAGTCTGAACGACTGCGAAGAATCCAGAGAATAGTGGTTTAAAGAACATTTTTCTGGATTCTTCACTTCGTTGCTAATGACATCTTAACGTGTCATTCTGGCGTATACCAGAATCCATCTTGGAAAAGCAAGTGAACTTGCTCACGATACATTTGGGCAAGCCCAAATGCTTCAGTGAATTAGATAAAATTGAATAGCGTTGAATTATAATAAGATGGATTCTGACATTCGTAAGCATTACACATTTAGTTAGTCATCCCCATTTAAATAAAGGTCTTCCTTTATCGGGGGGTTCAGAATTACAACTTTTAAACCACCCCCCTAAATATCACAGAATAACAAAATTCCCTATCACTCAGATAAAAAGTATTTTTCAAAAAAAACTTGCATATATTAACAATGTTAATTAATTTTGCATTGTTAATTTTATTTGTTTATTGTTTTTGGAATGAAAAATGGAAAAGAAAGAAATACAAGAAGAGAGAATGAAAGGTTATTTTATTCAAGCAGCAAAAGAAATAATAAAGGCAGAAGGTATCAGGGCAATAAGTGTTAGAAATATTGCTGACAGAGCAGGTTATTCTTATGCTACTTTATATAATTATTTTAAAGATGTAAAAGATTTAATCTTTATATGTATCACTGATTTTCAGGAAGAATGCAGGATTTTTATTTATGATGAAGTAAAGAATTTCAGCAATGGGAAAGAAAATATTAAAGCTAAGGTTAAAGCTTTTGTTAAATATTTTGTTTTGTATCCCGGAATCTTCGAGTTATTTTTTATTGAGCGTTTTAATGATATTGCTAATAAATCTACTTCTATTGAAATAATATGCACTTTTTTAGATGCTTTGACTGAAGATGATTGGAAATACTGTTTAAACGAAAAAATTATTAGTTCTGATTTAGCAAACTATTTAAAAGAAGAATTAAGGTATCTAACTGCAGGTATGCTCCTTTTTTATTTAAATCGAAGATATCCAAGCTCTTATAAAGATTTTATGAATAATATTGACAATAAATTAAATAGTATCTTGAATTTTTAAATTGAAAAAATTATGAAAACTCGAAAAGAATTGAAAGAAGAATACAAGAAAATGAAATTTAAGATGGGAGTTTATCAAATCAGAAATAAAATTAATGGAAAAATTTTTATTAGTAGTACATTAGATTTAAATGCTGCCTGGAATTCTCAAAAATTTCAATTAAATTTCGGCTCACATAAAAATGAAGAATTACAAAAGGAATGGAAGGAGTTTGGCGAAGAAAGCTTTGTCTATGAAATTGTCGATGAATTAAAGCATATTGAAGATAAAGAAATGAATTACAATGAAGAAATCAAAGTGCTTGAGAATATGTTGATTGAAGAATTGCAGCCATTCGGTAATCGTGGATATAATAAAAGAAAAAAAATATAAATCATAAGGATAATTATGAAAATAGTTGCTATTAATGGAAGCCCAAAAGGCAAATCTAGTTGCACCAATGTTATGCTTAGCTCTATTTTGAAAGTAGCAGCCAAGCAAGGAGCAGATACTATAAATATTTTTTATCTGAAAGCAATATTAATTTCTGCAAAGTTTGTCATTCCTGCTGGTTTGTTAATCCGAAAATATGCGTTCAAAAAGACGATATGGCAACTATTTTGAATCAGTTAAAAGAAGCAAACGTAATCATTCTTGGCTCTCCGCTCTATTTCAACAATATTTCTGCTAATCTTAAGGGTTTTATCGACAGATTGCTCGTTAATGGATGCGAACAATACGCTAATAAAAGGTTTCCCAGTCATCGGATGACTACTTTTTTGCATTTCATTTCAAAATTTTCTATGTTTGCATTTTGCAAATGTTTATAAATACTAAACGTTCTTTGAAATAGAAAAAGATGGACTCCACGCTTGGGAAGGTGGAGTCCATCTTTTGCTTTTATATTTTCTCTTGTCTATGAACTGTGATTTTTTTGATTAATATGATGAAAATGATTAATTTTTGTCTGAACCTTGATTAAAAGGATTTAAAGATTTCCTGATTCTTTTCTATATTAATCAAGAAATCCTGTAATCTTTCAAATCAAGGTTCAGACTTCTATGATGAAAATGATTAAGAAAGAAAATCATCTTAATCATATAAATCAGAAAAATCATAGTTCAAACAAGAACACACCCCTGCCCCCTCTCAAGAGGGGAATGGTACTTATGTTAAAAGAAAAACTGTGCATCAAATTAACTTGTTTAAAATCTTAAAATAGAATTGTGTAACGTGAGATTATAATTATTTTTTCAAAAAAAGCCACCCTTTTCGGAGTGGCTTTCTTATACTATTGCTTGCTTTTATTCTGGATTATATCAAAAACATCTTTTTCAAGCTCAATATTAACAGAATTTAAATTATCGTTATAATTGCTAAAAAAATGCTTCAAATTTTTTCTACGTTCTTCTATGTTTCCAATACTTTTCCATTCACCATTTTCAATAGATTCGAGCATTTCAATTTCATCGTTCTCTAAATCAAGTTCTTTCCAATCTTTTATTTCATTTTTCATATTGCTATCTTTCTTTTTTTGTTGCGAGCATTGTAGAAATGATTCTAATAATCTCATTTTTAATTATTTTGACGTTTCAATTTTGAGTATATTTTTATTATTCCTTGAATTTCAAAATCTTAAAAATCAGAGACAATGTTAATGATAATAAGTTTTAAACAACATTATCATTTTTCTACTAAGGTTTATGTATGGAAATAAGGTTTTTTGCTTTTTTTGAAAGGAAAATTTTATTAAAGAAAACCTTCTTCAGTCATACGAACTGTGGGAAATATTCGTTTGACAATCTCTTTTAATTTTCGTAAAGATTCTCAAGATTTTCGAAAGTAAAAATGCCAAATTACAAATGAAAATTTCTTTCAACTAAATTAATCGGAATAATTTCGAACGATAACGGAATGTTATTGAAATGAAAATTTTCTTCTTCTAAATCACTTTTTACATTTTCTATATAAAAAATGATGTTTTCTAACAACTACGAAGACCTGAAAACTCTTCCAGATGAATTGAAAACTCTCCAAGAAGACTTGAAAACTCTCCCAGAAGACCTGAAAGCTCTTCCAGAAGACCTGAAAACTCTCCCAGAAGACCTGAAAACTCTTCCAGATGAATTGGAAACTCTTCCAGATGAATTGGAAACTCTTCCAGA
>CAZCHH010000015.1:11510-15037 GCA_964498585.1 uncultured Hyphomicrobiales bacterium | reverse complement strand
AAACTCTTCCAGATGAATTGGAAACTCTTCCAGATGAATTGGAAACTCTTCCAGATGAATTGAAAGCTCTCCCAGAAGACCTGAAAACTCTGGAAATAATGTTTAGTATAAGATAACAAAAATTAAGGTTAGCCCAAATATCAGATAATTGGCTTTTGTTATTTTATGATTTAACAAGGGTGGAAAATTTACTCAATGTTTCATTTAATACATTTCTTGGTGCTTTTACTATGAACTCTGCATTTCTGATTTTCCAGTCAAGACTTTTCACTTGGTCCGATATAATAACGCCAGATACTGGAAGATTTGAGGGTAATTGCACTTCAAAAGGATAATCTTTAATTTGATTAGTGATTGGACAAAACAAAGCAAGTCCGGACTTTGAATTGTAAATTTTTGGTGATAAAACAATTGCAGGTCTTCTACCTTTTTGTTCGTGACCGCTTTGAGGGTCTAAATCAAGCCATACAATATCCCCTCGTTCTGGACAATAATCACTTTCTACCATATTTCTTTTCCTTGTGGTTCACCAGAAGAAATTTCGTTATGAACATTTGTTTCAGACATAAGTGCAATTAAATCATTTAACCGATATTCTTCTGAAACAGTTGGAGTAAGTTCTATCTTGTTATTCTTTAACACTAGATTTATTCTTGAACCATCTTGAATATTAATTTGATTGGCAATAGCTTGTGGAATCCTAATTCCAAGACTATTTCCCCATTTTTTTACTTGCATTTCCATTTTTCACCTGTATAAACATTATATATACAAAATTTCAAATAACAAACGAAATAGTAAAAGAAAAATTTTATAATTTCACTTTTTTCTGCTGTAAGAAGTTTTTTTTGAATGGAAAGAGAAAAGACTGGAGGGAGTTGTTCACATTTTTTAAATTTACTTTTAGGAGTACAAATATGAATGGAAAATTTTCAAGTACATATAGAATTAAATAGTTAAATATGAAGATTAAAAATGTTTAATATTTATTTGCTTGAATTATCTTTACTTATTTCTTCCACAACATTTTTTATACTTCAATTGACTACCACAAGGACAAATATCATTTCTTCCTAACTTTTTAATTTTTTGCTCTTGCTCTTTTCCTACCAGCTTATCATTTGCGATTTTATCTAGTTCATTATTAAAGTTCCATTTTTGATTATTGAACGCAACAATATCAATTATTTCATTACTACTTTTTAAACTTCCCAAACCAATCCAAATATCTCCTTTACTTTTATATTTTCTGATATTACAAAAAGAAATAAGTTTATTTTTTAATTCAATAATTCTGTCAGAGTTTAGAGAAATATAAGTTAATCCAATCCTTGGTGAAGAATTTTTAATTGGAGGCATTGTAAAATCTTGAACTTTGTTATTCATCATTGTTGCATTTTTCATTTTAGAAATAAATTTAACAATATGATATCTATCATTTTCATTTAAATCCAATAAGTGAAAAATAATATCAACAATTTTTGGTTTATCAAAACTTTTTATTCTTTTACATAGTATTTCAAAACCATTATTTTTTGATTTATTTTTAATTATATCTCCTTTATCTTTTACATTGATTTTTTCTTTTAACGGGTAAAAATTTCTGTCAATTTGCTGTCCATAGTCGTTTAAAATATTGAAAATATCTACACCAGGTAATTTCTTTAGCCCTTCAATTAAATGATATCCAAGAAACACAATTTCCTCTTCAGCATAAAAAAATTCCATTAAAGATGTTCTTTGCCTAACATAATACATAAAATCGTAAGGATCATTCAAATAATGTGCTATCAGTTCCAAGTCAAATATTGTTAGAAATATTGGATAAGGTTCGTCATACTTTTTATCAAGCTTGACAATTGTTTGCAAAGCAAGAGATGGGTAGTTTTCTGTTGTAATTCCCATAATATAAACTTCATCTATTTCTTCTGAAAGTAGAATTTCGTTTCCATACTCATCAAAAAACTTAGCATCTTTATTTAGAATACTTTTCCGTGAAATAAGTCCTTGATTATATGCTTCTTGAACAGCATTTTTAAAATCTTTTTGTAGTTGTTCATCATTTCCCCTTCTTGATAGTTCAGTTAATTTCTTTGATTTAACCTGAACACATAATGCTTTACTTCCAAGAATACTAAGAATATCAATATCTGTTTCGTCTTTTGTTTTTATGGTGGAATTATTCTTTTCAAGTGTTTTGATTTTAACTGATTTAAAAGTTTGATTTTTCCCAAAAACTTTAGTCAAAAATTCAAAAGAAATTTCTTCACCAAATCTACCTCTATTATTGCTTAATTTGTCTTTATATAATCCGTCTTCTAACATCCAATAATAAGGACTTTCATATATTGATTCAAATAATAAGAAACATATTGGAACAAAATATCTTTCTTCATCTAATTGAATTATTGGTTTTGCTGCAAACCAATTAAAATAACCTATTCCTTGAAAATTGGAATTAAAGTCTGTTTGGGGATAGTGCGAAAAATTCTGAATAAAAGAATCAAAGTTATAATCTATTGAGAAATCTGATTTTCTAATAATAAATAACTCTATAAGTTCTTTATAGAAAGAGTTCCATCTTTTTTCGTATAATTCTTCACTATTTAATTCTTCATTGGAACTTAAATTTTTAATAAACAATTCTTCATATTGATAAAACTCCAAAATAGTATGTAATGAAACAGAAATATTTTCCACTTTATTAATTTTTGTATTTGTTTTTATTTCTTTTATTTTATCACCCATTTCTTCAAAATTAAAAAAATGAATTTGTTGAATTCTATTCTGTAAAATATTTTTTATTTGTAAAACGAATTTTTTTTCATTATCAATGTCATAATTTCTATTTTTTAACAACCATTCTTTATCATACTTATATTTATTTTCCAGAAAATCTAAATACTGAAAATCAAATAAGCCTGTTCCTGAATAGAATATTGGCTCAATAAGCATGTCACCACTTCCAAAAAATTCTTTGAAATTATTTTTATCATTTTCATTATCTTTATTAAAGTTCTCTATTATTTTGTTGTTAAATGTAATAATGAATGAATCATGAAGCTCATTCATTAATTCGTAAACTTTTTGTTTGATAACAATTAAATCTTCATTTTTTTCTGGTATTGAAAAATCCATCTTATTTTGAATTAAAAATCCAATAAGCAATGACATTTCTTTAATACTTAATTTATTACTTGTATCTATATCATTTAGTATCTCTGGATCAACAACTAAACTCTCTAAAATAATCATACAAAGAGAATAAATAAATCCTTTCTCTTTAACAATTTCTTTTATATCTTTAATAACTTCATCTTTGGGTCTTATATTTTCCATATTTGTAATCCTTATACTATTATAATATCATAATTTATAAGAAATAATTTCTTTTTGCAAAAATAGTTAAAAATCAAGCAATAATTATAAAATCTCCAACAAAAAAAGCCACCCTTTTCGGAGTGGCTGTTATACTTAATTCATTTATTTTTAATACTCTAACGGCAGCTTCAAGAGTTCGTCGTAGC